>JACDBU010000248.1 GCA_013694745.1 Chitinophagaceae bacterium | reverse complement strand
TAAGAGAAGAGTGGGATAATGTTAGCGGAGAGCAGGTATCTGCTATACCAGTAAACACTACACCAACCAGCACCAGCCAGCTTACTTTGTTTGAGGCGCCAAGTAATATTGGTGATAATTATGGTGCCCGGATTCGGGGTTATCTATGCCCTCCACAAACGGGTAATTATACCTTCTGGATTGCCGGTGATAATGGAGCTGAATTGTGGTTGAGCACAGATGATAATCCGGCCAATAAAGTTCTCATTGCAAGTGCTCCCGGTAACGGCTTTACGTCGCCTCGTGAGTGGACTAAGTATAGTACCCAGCAATCTGCTACAGTTTACCTAAAAGCAGGGCAACGTTATTATATAGAAGCATTACATAAAGAAGGCTCCGGCGGAGATAATGTGGCAGTTAAATGGCAGTTACCTGATGGAACAAATGAAGCACCTATTCCCGGTACCAGGCTATCTCCTTACGGGAATTCTAATCCTATAACATTCCGTGTTGATGGTAGTCCCAATATCACTTCTCAAAATAACACTTTAATTAATGCTAGTCCTCAATCCGGCTCAATGGCGATTAATACAGGTACAGTTGCAGATTTAAGGATTTACCCTAATCCATTTAGAGATGTAGCAACCGTATTCATTAATCCAAAAGAATCAGGTATGATCCGGATTCAAGTGTTTGATGTAAACGGAAAACTTGTGCAGGATATATTTAGCGGACGAGTTGAGGCAGGTATTTCGAAAAACTTTAAACTTACGTCCAATGGGCTTACTTCCGGATTATATATTGTACGGATGGCTACAAATTCAAAAGTATTCAGTCAAAAAGTTTCTCTCCTTAATAAGTAGTTTGTAAAGATGAATAGTCTTAAAATAAGTTGATAGATTTTAAAATATTCCCGGTTGCCCCAGGTAGCCGGGATTTTTGTTTGATAGATCTGCTCTGGTGTTTTCATTTTTAATCCATTAAGTTACTCGGTGAGTAGCTAAAATATAATTTTTTCTTTTTATTGATATGCAATTGTATTCTTAGATGATACAAAATAATGTCCTTAGCGTATATGATGCATCATTAATTCGTGGCAAACAAAAAAAAATTTTTAAGTGTACGTTCTTCCTAAGCTGTGTTTCTACTCATAGATGTAGCAGAGCAGGACACGCGGCTGATATAAGTTTATTGTAATTTAAAATTTGTTATACATCGGGGTTTCATGCAACCAATTTTCTATGGATGGTAAATTCGATGAAAACCCCGATGGGACGTAATTATGGAAAGAATGTCGAATGAGAATACTCGCCAAAAAAATGGCTTTTTTGGTACCGGTGTTTAAGAAACCATTAAACGCCCGCCAGTTTAAGGCTTGTCTTTTTCAACTTTCTTAATTCAATGTCTTCAATGATAGGATCGGGTGTAAGAATAAGAGAGGTATTATTTTCTTTCCACCAGTTGTTTTGCGAAAGTTGACCAAAGTGAATTACGCCAACAAGATATTTTCTGCCGACGATGGAATGCCACTCTTCTATCCATTCAAATTTTTCGCGCGGGATAGTATTCCATTCATCAAAGCTGAGATAGATTCTTACATAAAAATCAGTGGTTAGTATCCCCGGCGTTTGATGGTATAATTTTTTGTATTCATAACGATAGCCATACCGCAGCGCAGAAATATCGCTGAGAACTGCTGTAGCGGTAGGGAAGCTGCCTGCGCCTTTGCCATAAAAAAACTGCTTATCTGCAAAACCGCTTTCAATTATTACAGCATTGTTCTCATTTTTAACAAAGGCAAGCAGATCGTTTGGCTGAACGAATTGTGGCAGCACGAATGCCGCTATTTTTCCGTTTAATAATTTTTTAGCCTGGGCAACCAAACGGATCTCGTAATTTTTTTCCCTGCCAACATTTGCATCTCCGGCATTAATATTCTGGATGCCCGTGAAAAGTATTTCTTTTGATGAGGAAACAATTCCGTATGCATGGCACAATATTATTACCCATTTATGCACTGCATCCCAGCCCTCCACATCCAGCGCCGGGTCTGCTTCTGCAAAGCCCAGCTGTTGTGCCTGCATGAGCGCATCCCTGAAATCAATTTTGTCCTCAAACATTTTGGTAAGAATAAAATTTGTAGATCCGTTAACAACGGCACGCAGTGAATGAAGCAGGTCGTTATCATAATATTCTTCCAGGTTGCGTATAACCGGGATCGATGCACAGGCAGAAGATTCGCAAAGAAATGGCGTATGGGTTTCTTCCTGCAATTTCAGCAGTTCCGCTAAATGTTCAGCGATCATTTTTTTGCTGGCGCTTACAACTGCTTTACCTTTTTTTAATGCTACCGAAACTATTTCAAAGGCCGCCTCCGATTCATTGATCACTTCCACGATAACATTTATCGAATCATCATTCAACAAATCATTTTTATCGGTGGTGAACAATTCAGCCGGCGCATCCCTTTTTTTATTTTCCTTTTTTATGCAGATTTTTTTTATCGATGCATTTAATGTTGAAGTTTGTTTTAATACTTTGTACAAGCCTTCACCCACAACACCAAAGCCAAATAAACCTATTGTTAACTCTTTATGTGAAGTCATATTTTAAATTTGTAATGTTCTGTCTAATACAGCAGGCACATTCAAAAATTCTGTGATGAGATTTTCAATGCGTTCATATTCTAATAAGAATCCATCGTGGCCATAGGTAGATTGAATAGACCTGAATTTTGCACCGGTAATATTAGAGGCAATAAATTCCTGTTCCTTTAACGGGAAAAGAATATCTGAAACAATTCCAATCACTAACGTTTTTGCTTTGATGTGGCTTAAAGCCGCTTCCATGCTGCCCCTGCCACGACCCACGTTATGCGAGTCCATACTTTTACTTAGAAAATAATAACTGAAAGCATTAAAGCGCTTTGCCAGTTTATCGCCCTGGTACCGCTGGTAAGATACCGTTTTAAAATCATAAATGGTCTCATTTGTTTCTTCTGTTTGCGCAGCCTGGTAAGTTTCATAATGCCGGTAAGAGATCAAAGCTATGCTTCTCGCAACTTTCATTCCTTCAATTCCTGCCAATGGTTTATCTTCTTTCCAGGTGGGATCCGTTTCAATGCTCATCCTTTGTGAAGCATTAAAAGCAATGGCCCATGGTGAGTGGCGCGCATTGGTTGCCAGGGGAAAAATATTTTCAAAAAGGCCCGGATCTTCAATTGCCCATTCCAATAATTGCTGACCACCCATAGAACCACCGATGCCGATCTTTATCTTTTGTATCCCTAAAAATTTTTTTAAGTGCGCATAAGAACGTACCATATCACGCGTAGTAAAAAAAGGAAACGCATGATAATATACTTTCCCTTTTACAGGATCAGGATCAAGCGGGCCCGTACTGCCATAACAGCTACCAGGCATGTTCACACAAATGATAAAATATTTTTCGGGTGAAAAGATTTTCTCATTCCCCACCAGGCCAGGCCACCATTCTGCCGCATCACTATTTGCCGTAAGCGCATGAAAGATCCATACCACATTGTTCTTTTCTTTATTTAATATTCCATGCGTCGTGTAAGCCAAATGATGAAACGGCAGGGTATAACCCGATTCAAGTGTGAAGGGCTGCTCGTTTTTATAAATATTATAAGTCAACTTTTGTGTATTGATTTATGCAACTAGTTCAGTGGAAAAAACTTTGTTGAAAGCCTGTTCAAGATCAGCTTTGATATCTTCAATATGCTCGATACCGGTACTGATGCGAACCTGGTTGGGTGCAACACCTGCTGCAGTTTGCTCTTCAGCACTCAATTGCTCATGCGTTGTAGAGGCAGGGTGTATGGCGAGCGTTTTTGCATCACCAACATTGGCAAGATGACTAACAAGCTTTAACGAATCAATGAATTTGCCGGCATTTTCCTTTCCGCCTTTTACGCCGAAATTCAAAATTCCGCCAAAGCCATTTTTCAAATATTGTTTAGCCAACGCGTTGTAGGCACTGCTTTCCAGCCCGGGATATTCTACAAATTCAACCAATGGATGTTGTTCCAGCCATTGTGCAAGTTCCAATGCATTATCAACATGGCGCTGCACACGCAGCGATAAAGTTTCCAGACCCTGTAATAATAAAAAAGAATTAAAAGGACTTTGCGATGAACCAAAATCTCTTAACCCTTCCACCCGGGCACGTATTACAAAAGCAACATTTGGTAAGCCCAATGGATTTCCTTCGCCAAAAACATCCCAGAATTTTAAGCCATGATAGCCTTCGGATGGTTCAGTGAATTGCGGAAATTTTCCATTGCCCCAATTGTAATTTCCACCATCAACAATAACGCCGCCAATGCTTGTTCCATGACCACCGATCCATTTGGTTGCAGATTCTACAACGATGTTAGCGCCATGTTCCAAGGGACGAAACAAATACCCGGCAGCGCCAAATGTATTATCAACAATAAGGGGCAGGTCATATTCTTTTGCCAGGTCTGCAAATTTTTTAAAGTCAGGAATGTTTAAGCGCGGGTTACCGATCGTTTCTAAATAAATTGCTTTTGTATTTTTATCAATGTGTTTTACAAAACTTTCTGCATCATCACCATCAGCGAATCTTGCCTCAATGCCCAGGCGTTTAAAAGCAACTTTAAACTGGTTGTAAGTGCCGCCATATAAATACGTGGTAGTAACAAAATTATCACCCGATTGTAGAATATTATTCAGCGCTAAAAATTGTGCTGCCTGTCCCGAACTGGTTGCAAGGGCCGCAACACCGCCCTCAAGCGCTGCAATGCGTTGCTCAAAAACATCCGTGGTGGGGTTCATGATTCGGGTGTAAATATTGCCAAACTCTTTTAGTCCGAATAAATTTGCCGCATGTTCCGAATTATTAAAAACATAAGAAGTTGTTTGATAAATGGGCACTGCCCTGGATTTGGTTGTAGGATCAACCTGCTGCCCGGCATGGATTTGTAATGTTTCAAAATGTAGATCGCTCATATAATTTATTTTAATTAATTAGTAAACAGATACTTTAAAAAGTAAAATGGATAAATCCGTCAAGGGGTTATATGGAATGTATGATGCCTTACGGCATACAATTGCAGCAAATACCACAAAGGGTGGTACAATAAAAAGAGGGAATTATGGTTGCTAAAATTTTCATTTTTAACTGTAACAAATATAACGGGGTTTTTTAATAATAATCAAACATTTCTTTGATCCAAATATTTTATGACACAGTTTTTACTATTTGAAGATTATAAAAGTGTTATTAATTTATTCTTCATTTATTATTTAGTTCATTTGCATTTTTTACATTGCACTTCTAAAAAAGGAGTATGCGAAAAATTTTGGTTTTTTTGATTGCGGGGTTATTGATTCAAGCATTATCGGCCCAAACAACACACCATAGCGTAACTGGAACCGTACAGCTTCCCAATGGCTGGCGCTTAACCCCGGCCGGCAAAAGTTTACCACTTGGTGATCTGCCGCTGAACATGGCAGTGTCGGCTTCCAAAAAATACCTGGCTGTTACCAATAACGGGCAAAGCACCCAAAGCATCCAGTTGATTGATGTGCAACGCGAAAAGATACTAGACAATATTGTTGTGGCGAAATGTTGGGTGGGACTAAAATTTAGCGCGGATGAAAAATTTCTTTATGCTTCAGGCGGCAACGATAACTGGATCTTACAATATGCTATAATAAATAATAAACTTGTTTTGAAAGACAGCATCATCCTTGGAACGAAATGGCCGAATAGAATTTCACCCACCGGCATTGAGATCAACGATGCAAGAAAACTGATGTATGTTACTACAAAAGACAACAACTCTTTATACGTTATTGATCTTACCACAAAAAAAATAATACACCAGGAACAATTGCCGGCGGAAGGTTATACCTGTTTGCTATCGCCTGATAAAAAGCAACTTTACATATCCTGCTGGAACTGCAGTAAGATTATTATTTACAATACGGTTACCAATAAATTGATGGATGAAATATTGGTGGGCAGTCACCCCAATGATTTCTGCATCACTAAAAACGGAAAAATTTTATTTGTTGCCAATGCTGATGACAACAGTGTTTCTGTTGTGAACATTGCAAAAAGAAAAGTGCTGGAAACATTGAATGCTGCACTTTTTCCCGGCGCACCAAGCGGATCTACCACTAATAGCGTGGCTTTAAGCAGTGATGAAAAAACATTATACATTGCCAATGCTGATAATAATTGCCTCAGCGTTTTTAATGTCAGCAATCCGGGAAATAGTACCAGCAAAGGTTTTGTACCGGTTGGCTGGTACCCAACTGCGGTAAAAGCAATTGGCCAAAAGATATTTGTTGCCAATGGTAAAGGATTTACTTCTATGGCAAATCCAAATGGCCCAAGTCCCATAACTAAAAAAGTGCATCTCGATTTTCAAAAGGGAGATACTGCAAAGCAAAAAAAAGTTCAGTATATCGGTGGCTTGTTTATTGGCACATTGAGTATCATTAGTGTTCCAACTGCACAGCAACAGGCGGCTTACTCGCAAACAGTTTATAATAATACGCCTTACAGTAAAACGCGCGAAACCGTTTCAACAGGCGAGGAAGGTAACCCCATCCCCAGAAAAATTGGCGCCCCCTCACCAATAAAATATGTTTTTTATATCATTAAAGAGAACAGGACATACGACCAGGTTTTGGGTGATATTGCAGAAGGTAATGGTGATAAATCACTTTGTTTGTTTGGAGAAAAATATACACCTAATGAGCATGCCATTGCAAAGGAATTTGTTTTGCTTGATAATTTTTATTGCGATGGTGAAGTGAGTGCCGACGGGCATAACTGGAGTTTAGGCGGGTATGCAAATGATTACCTCGAGAAAAATTGGGTAACCAACTATGGAGACAGGGGAGGAGATTATGATGCAGAAGGAACACGCGACATCGCTAATAATAAGAATGGTTTTATCTGGGATTTTTGTAAACGCGCAGGGGTTACTTACAGAACGTATGGCGAATTTACTGACGATTACAAACCCAATATCCCCGTTTTAAAAGATCATTTCTGCCCGTATTATACCAGCTGGGATCAAAAAGTAAGGGATACTACAAGAGTTAACCAGTGGATGAGAGAATTTGATTCATTGGTTTTGGCAAATGCGTTGCCAAAACTAAACACCATGAGGTTGATAAATGATCATACCGAAGGATTAAAAAAAGGGAGGCCAACACCCTTTGCACATGTTGCCGATAATGATCATGCAGTCGGAATGTTTATAGAGCACTTAAGCAAAAGCGCTGTATGGAATCAAAGTGCCGTTTTCATTGTTGAGGATGATGCCCAGGATGGTCCTGATCATGTTGATGCACATCGCACAACCGCCTATGTTGCGGGCGGTTTTGTTAAACATCATTACGTTGATCATACCATGTATTCTACCTCTTCTCTCTTGCGAACAATAGAATTAATTTTAGGCGTTCCTCCAATGAGCCAGTACGATGCAGCCGCAACTCCGCTCTGGCGCAGCTTTTCAAAAGAAATAATTCCATATGTGTTTTCTGCAAAACCTTTCCAAATTGATATCGGCGAATTGAATATCGCTGAAAACGAATGGCAAAGGAAGAGTGAGAAATTTGATTTCAGTAAAGAAGACATGGTACCCGACCGCATTTTTACAGAAGTGATTTGGAAGGCAGTCAAAGGAATTGATGCTGTTGTTCCGGCCCCAAAAAGAGCAGCTTTTGTAAATACCGCTGACAAAGATTAATGAAATAATATGCAGGGTTTGTAACCATGCATTTCAAATTTTCACCTTAGTTTCTGCGTATCTTTGCAGTTAATATGGCGATCAAGGAAAAGGTTCAGAAAAACACGATACAGGCAGAAGAATCAATAGAGGTTTTTGGCGCAAGAGTTCACAATCTCCGGAACATTGATATTTCAATTCCCAAAAATAAATTGGTTGTAATTACCGGTATTAGCGGCAGTGGTAAATCATCGCTGGCATTTGATACTATTTATGCAGAAGGGCAGCGCCGTTACATGGAAAGTTTCTCCGCGTATGCCAGGCAATTCATCGGTGATATGGAACGGCCGGATGTTGATAAGATAACCGGGCTTTCACCGGTAATATCCATTGAACAAAAAACCACCAACAAAAACCCCCGCAGCACTGTAGGAACTGTTACTGAAGTATATGATTTTTTTAGATTATTATTTGCAAGAATTGGAGAAGCCTATAGTTACAATACCGGAAAAAAAATGGTGAAGTGGAGTGAGGAAGAAATTGTAAATAATATTTTTGAAAAATACAGGGATCAGAAAATATCATTGCTTGCTCCACTGGTAAGAGGAAGAAAAGGACATTATCGTGAGCTGTTTGAAGAAGTAAGAAAAAAAGGATTTTTGAAAGTGAGAGTAGATGGTGAAGTGAAAGACCTTGTATCAAAAATGCAGGTTGACCGCTACAAGATCCATGACATAGAATTAGTGGTTGACAGGCTGCAGGTAACGGATGATATGAAAGTAAGGCTGAGCCAGAGTGTACAAAAATCATTACAGCTTGGAAAGGACCTGATGTTTGTGGACTCATTTATATCTGCACCAAAAGGCACAGGTGAAACTTCGTACAGCAAGCAGCTTATGTGTGCAGATACGGGTATCAGCTATGAAGAACCTTCACCAAATAATTTTTCTTTTAACTCACCCTATGGCGCCTGCCCAACATGTAAAGGACTCGGAAATGTTTACCAGGTAAATCCTGATGCAATAATTCCGGATTGGAAACTCAGCATCAACGAAGGAGGTATAGCCCCGCTGGGTGAAGAAAGAGAGGCATATGTTTTTAAACAGGTACAACAGGTAGCAAAAAAATATAAGATCAATCTTGATAAGCCTTTAAAAGATCTTCCCTCAAAAACATTGAATATTTTATTGTATGGAAAGGAAGATGCAAGTGCAGATGATACGGTGGTATTTGATTTGAATGAAACACCGGAAGTGGTAGCTGAGCCTGATGAACAAAATGCTAAATCATATTATCAAAGCGAGTACGAGGGAATTGTAAATATGGTAAAGCGCTGGTTCACTGCCAGCACAACAAGCGAAGGTTTAAGAAGCTGGGTTGAAAAATTCATGCAACTCAAAACCTGTACAACCTGTAACGGGAAACGTTTAAAAAAGGAAAGCCTCTGGTTTAAGATCGATGATAAAAATATTGCCGAACTCAGCGAGCTTAATCTTGATAAACTTGCTGTATGGTTTGATGGCCTGGATTTTAGATTGAATAAACGCCAGAACATTATTGCAAAAGATCTTTTGAAGGAAATAAGAGAACGGGTTCAATTCTTACTGGACGTGGGTCTGAATTATCTTTCTTTAAACCGTTCCTCTAAAAGCCTTAGTGGCGGCGAATCACAGCGCATCCGCCTGGCCACGCAGATCGGTTCGCAATTGCAGGGCATCACTTATATTTTAGATGAGCCGAGCATTGGATTGCACCAGCGGGATAATCAACGCCTGATAGAAGCCTTGAAAAATTTGCGCAATATTGGTAATAGTGTGCTGGTAGTTGAACATGATAAAGACATCATGCTGGCGGCTGATTATTTAATTGATATTGGTCCCAAAGCAGGCAAGCATGGGGGTGAGGTTGTGGCATCCGGTATTCCAAAAGATTTGTTGAAACTTGATACGCTTACTTCTTCTTATTTAAACGGGCATCGTGCCATTACCATTCCCCCGGAAAGAAGAAAAGGAAATGGAAAGATGCTGGAATTGAAAGGCGCTTCCGGAAATAATTTAAAAAATGTTGACGCTGTTTTTCCATTGGGTAAATTTATTTGTGTAACCGGCGTAAGTGGTAGTGGTAAATCTACCCTTATAAATGAAACATTATATCCCATTTTAAATAAGCATTGTTATAATAGTAAAGGAATTCCACTTCCCTATAAAAAGATGAGCGGACTGGAAAATATTGATAAGGTAATCGAGATTGACCAGTCGCCTATAGGTCGCACACCACGCAGCAACCCTGCAACTTATTGCGGATTTTTTACGGATATACGAACCCTTTTTGCTGCTGTGCCTGAAGCGAAGATCAGGGGATATACCGCCGGTCGTTTTTCATTCAATGTAAAAAGTGGAAGGTGCGATGTATGCGAAGGCGGTGGTATGAAAGTAATAGAAATGAATTTTTTACCGGATGTGTATGTGCATTGTGAAAAATGCAATGGCAAAAGATACAACCGCGAAACACTGGAGATACGGTATAAAGGAAAATCCATAAGCGATGTGCTTGATATGACCGTTGAAGAAGCCGTTGAATTTTTTAAGAATGTACCCTATATATACCGCAAAATAAAAGTGCTTGACGAAGTGGGACTGGGTTATATTACCCTTGGGCAAAGCGCTGTAACCTTAAGTGGTGGCGAGGCTCAGCGTGTTAAACTTTCAACCGAGCTGGGTAAAAGAGATACAGGAAAAACATTTTATATCCTGGACGAACCAACAACCGGTCTCCATTTCCAGGATATCCAGCATCTCACTGATGTGTTGAATAAATTAGTTGACAGGGGAAATACCGTGCTGGTTATTGAACACAATATGGATATTATAAAAATTGCTGATCACGTTATTGACCTGGGGCCTGAAGGTGGTGATGAAGGAGGAAGGATCTTATTTGAAGGCATACCGGAAGACCTTGTTACCATTAAGGAAAGTTATACCGCTAAATTTTTGAAGGAAGAGCTATTTCCAAAAAAAAATAAAAGCAAAGCATAGTAACAAAATTAAAATTGTGGTTTCAGGGATTTACAATACACATGAATGTGCTTCGTTTTCTGGGGATTAACTTTTATTATATACTTTGCTTATTATATATGAGTTAGTTGCTGTAGTAAACGGGGAAATCGCTCAAATATTGTATAAGGAAAATTAATTAAGCTTCATTTTTATATGCTCTATACCATCTTCAGGATAAGGCTCACCAGCCTGGACAAAGCCAAATGATTCATAGAAATTTTTGAGATAAAGCTGGGCGCCTATCAGCAAAGGTCTTTTGCCAAACAATTCATAGATTTTATCAATGGATCTTTGCATGAGCTCACGTCCAACACGTGTACGCCTTACCGTTAGTGACGTAAGCACCCTGCCAATAGAGGGATCTTCATAAACAAGGCCGGGTGGTAAAAGTCGTGAATAAGCAACAAGCCTATTTTGCTGCCATCCTGTTAAATGCCACGCTTCCTGGTCTTTATCATCACAGTCCTGGTAAACACAATCTTGTTCCACCACAAAAATTTCATTTCGCAGTTTTAATATGTTGTATAATTCAGCGGGTGATAATTGCGTAAAGGATTTACAGGTCCATGTTATCATATCAAAATATATTGACGCAAGGTTTTTAAAAAAGAATTATTTCCCGAACATTTTATCCAGTTCGGTTTTTTTAAATTCCAGGTAACAGGGTTTACCGTTAGGCGTTGTGTTTGGTAACCCGCAATCAAACAGTTCATCTGCCAGTGCACCCATTTCTTTCTGTGATAGTGGCACCCCGGTTTTTACAGATTGTTGCCAGGCCATGGAGCGTAATAGTTTTTCGCGCTTGCTGAATTTAAGGTCGTTGCTGAAATGTTTGTATTGATCAAGCATTTTCTCCAGCGTATTCTTTTCATTTCCCGCAGTAACGTCGGCAGGGGTGCCTTGTATCACAAAAGTATTGCTGCCAAAGGGTTCTACCAGGTATCCCAACGCCTGCAGATCATTTAAAAGCTCATTTAAAAGTAAGGCATCACCAGGAACCAGTTCTATTGTAACCGGGAATAGGCTCCTTTGTGTGGCAATTGGTTTTCCTTTTAAGGCATTTAAAAAGCGTTCATATAAAATGCGTTCATGTGCATTTTGCTGGTGGATAGCAATAAAACCATTTTCATTTTCAGCCAGGATAATACTATTTTGAAGTTGTATAAAATTATCAGTGGTAGGTTTTTGCAGGGGATATTTTTTAGGGGTAATATCCAGGAATGACTGGGTATTATTAATAACAACCTCTTCAGGAAGCGGGGATCTATCATCCCAGTTTTTAAGATCGCTTTTGCCATCAATAAAATGTGCCTGGTGTTTTTGGGTAAATGTTTTATAAAGTGAAGTAGCCACCACTGCATCTTTTTTATCCGTCGTAAAAGGCTGGCTCACCGCGTCTGTTTGTTGTATGTTGATATCAAGATCAAAATCCAGCGTTGGGGTAATGCTGAATTGTGCCAGCGAATGTTTGACCGCTGATTGCACAAAAGCATAGATGATCTTTTCATCTTCAAATTTTATTTCCTGCTTGGTAGGATGCACATTGATATCCAGGCGGGATGGATCAAGGTCAATGAATAAGGCATACATCGGGAAACTGTCTTTTGCAATCATATCACTGAAAGCATTCATTACCGCATGGTTGAGGTAAGCGCTTTTTATAAAACGATTGTTCACAAAAAAATACTGGTCACCGCGTGTTTTTTTTGCGGTTTCCGGTTTTCCAACAAAGCCGTAAACATTCATGTAATCCGTTTCTTCATTTACATTTACGAGCCTTGCAGCATAATTATTTCCAAGTATCTGAACGAGGCGTTGTTTTAAGCTGCCGCTTTCCAAATGGAAAACCTGCTGGCCATTGGAGGTGAGTGAAAAGAAAATTCCCGGGAAGGCCATAGCAACCCGCGTGAATTCGTCAACGATATGCCGCAGTTCGGAAGCATTACTTTTTAAAAAGTTCCGCCTGGCAGGCACTGAGAAAAATAAATTTTTCATGGCAATGCTTGTGCCTGTAGCCGCCGCCGCGGGCTGTTGTTTTATTACGATACTGTTCTCGATCTCTATGTATGTTCCGGCTGTATCTTCTGCTCTTTTCGTTTTTAATTCTACCTGTGCCACCCCAGCAATACTGGCAAGCGCCTCACCCCTGAACCCCATGGTTTTGATGTGGAACAGGTCGTCAATATTTTTTATCTTGGAAGTTGCATGCCGCTCAAAACACATCCTGGCATCAGTTTCGCTCATTCCTTTGCCATTATCTATCACCTGTATCAACGCTTTTCCCGCATCATTTACAAATAATTTAATTTCGGTTGCCCCTGCATCCACGGCATTTTCCAGCAGTTCTTTCACAGCACTGGCGGGCCGCTGGATCACTTCGCCCGCGGCGATCTGGTTGGCAATGTTATCCGGTAATAGCTGAATGATGTCGTGCACTTTCTTTTTTTACTGCCGCAAATTTAACACTTACTTACTGCATTCAATTAAGAACTACGTTTAAACTAAACCATAAAATAAAATTCAGAATTGAATTAACTTGCAGCTTTCTCATAAGTCGCCGATGAAACATTTTTTGCTTTCCTTAATTTTTTTCCTGCTAATTTTTCCGGCTGCTTTTTCGCAAATAAATATTTCGCCAGCCGCAAAAACCTGGGCCGACAGTGTTTTCAAAACACTGAATTATGATCAGCAAATAGCACAGTTAATGATCCTGCGTGAAAGCGAGATCACTAAGAATGGAATAGTGTATTACGATCAAAAAATTACAGAAGCGATCAATAAATATAATATTGGGGGCATTTGTCTTTTCCAGGGCAGTCCTGTAAAGCAGGCTGATTTCATTAACCAGTTTCAGCGCATTGCAAAAACACCCCTCATGGTTTGCATCGACGCCGAATGGGGATTAGGTATGCGTTTGGATAGTGTTATCCCCCTGAACCACCAGCTGATGCTGGGTGCGGTACAGGATGCCTCTATCATTTATCAATTTGGAACTATTGTAGGCGAACAATGTAAAAGAGAAGGTATCAACGTAAATTTTGCGCCGGTTGTGGATATCAATAATAATCCTAAAAACCCGGTGATAAATGACCGATCGTTTGGAGAAGATAAATACAAAGTTGCTTTATTTGGAATTCAATACATGAAGGGATTGCAGGATAATGGGGTGCTTGCATGCGCTAAACATTTTCCGGGACACGGTGATGTGGCAGTGGATTCGCATCTTGATCTTCCCATAATAAATAAAACAAAAGCGCAGCTGGATTCCCTTGAATTGTATCCGTTCAGGGAAATGTTCAACGCTGGTGTAGGCAGTGTGATGGTGGCGCATTTATACATTCCGGCAATTGATAATACACCTAATACTGCTACCTCATTATCAAAAAATAATGTTACCGGTTTACTCAGGAATGAATTGGGTTACCAGGGACTAACGTTCACGGATGCGCTGGGTATGCAGGGTGTTGCTAAATTTTTTCCCTCCGGGGAGGCAAGCGCGCAGTCGTTGATTGCTGGAAATGATATGCTTGTCCTTCCTGTTGATGTACCTGATGCAATTGAAAAGATCAAAGATGCCATCAGCAATAAAAAATTAAGTTGGGATGATATTGCAGCAAAATGTAAAAAAGTGCTGGCCATGAAATACATGCTGGGATTGGCAAATAAAAGTATTGTAAATACAGAAAATCTTACCCATGATCTCAATCGCAGATCAAATGATATTAAAAGAATTGTGGCTGAAAATGCAATTACTTTACTTGCCAGGGAAGGCGCGCAATTTGCTCCTTTAAAACAATCAGCAAATTCAAGCAGCAAGGATATTGCCTATGTTGCAATAGGTACATCCGGGGATAATGCTTTTGCCAAACGCCTGCGCAATGATTACTATGCAGATGTTTTTTATTTTAATTATAAGCAGGATGCATCCCGGATATTATCAATGGTGCAGCTTATCAAAACACGCTATAGATCAGTGGTTATAGGCATTCACGCATATGCAAGGTACCCGGCAAATAATTTTGGCATAAGCAAGGCGGCTACTGATCTTGCACTGCAGCTTCAACAACTAACCAATTCTATAACTTTCGTTTTTGGGAATCCTTATGCAGTTAAAAATTTTTGTAGCGCAAAAAATTTAGTGGCTTGTTATGAAGATGATG
Organism: Chitinophagaceae bacterium; assembly: GCA_013694745.1. Taxonomy (GTDB): domain Bacteria; phylum Bacteroidota; class Bacteroidia; order Chitinophagales; family Chitinophagaceae; genus Ginsengibacter. The sequence goes on along the minus strand of JACDBU010000248.1, from coordinate 193 downwards.
AGATTACCCAGAACACAGCTGCTGATCTTTTAGAAGGAAAAATCTCTGCAAAGGGAAAAATGCCGGTAACCATTTGTGACCAGTTCAAATACGGTAGCGGCATTATCACTTATAACAATTCATTGCCGGTTGTTAATCCCAAAAATGCCGGCCTGGACTCTGTAAAATTACTGGCAATAGATTCTATTGCAAC
>JACDBU010000066.1 GCA_013694745.1 Chitinophagaceae bacterium | reverse complement strand
ATTAATGCCAGCCGGTTGCTTTGTTTACGCGCTGCCTGGGAAAAAGATAATAATATAGATTACACTATGAGCGCAGCACAAGCTAAAGTATTTGCAAGTGAAACAGCTATGTGGGCAGCAACAGAAGCAGTTCAAATTCATGGAGGCTACGGTTTTGTAAAAGAATACCATGTAGAGCGAATGATGAGGGATGCTAAGATCACACAGATCTATGAAGGTACCAGTGAAGTACAGCGGATAGTGATAAGCCGGGGAATTTTGAAATGATGTGTTGTTGGGGTGAGATTTAATTTTTAGTTTTTTGTGGCAACAATTATGGGTATCAATAGTGAAAAATATAAAGAAATAATAAATGAAATTGGTGAAGATGTAAAATTGATTGCGGTTTCCAAAACCCAAACCACAGAGGCTATTGCTGATCTTTACCAGGCCGGACAAAGAGATTTTGGTGAAAATTATGTTCAGGAATTAATTGAAAAATATCAAACACTCCCAAAAGATATTCGTTGGCATTTTATCGGCCATTTGCAAAGTAATAAAGTAAAAAATATAGCTGCATTTGTTTCACTCGTACAGGGTGTGGACAGTTTAAAATTATTGCAGGAAATAAATAAGCAGGCTGCAAAAAATGAACGCATAATAAACTGCCTGTTACAAATTTATATTGCTACAGAAGAAACAAAGTTTGGTTTGAATGAAGATGAGCTGGATGATATTTTTGGAAACGCGCAACTAAAGGATTTGAAAAATATTAAGATATGTGGCTTTATGGGTATGGCATCTTTTAGCGACGACCTGCAAAAAGTAAGAAATGAATTCCGGTATTTAAAAACACTCTACAATAGTTATAGCCAGCTTTCAATTACTAATTGTAATCTATCAATTTTATCCATGGGGATGAGTGCAGATTATAAAATAGCCATTGAAGAAGGAAGCAATATGGTGCGGATAGGGAGTTTGATATTTGGTGAAAGGAATCCATTGCCTGGTGTGCGATGAAAAAAAATGAAAAAAGTAATCATTATAGGCGCCACATCCGGTATTGGAAGAGAGCTTGCCAGTCTATATGCAACACAAAATTATTTAGTGGGTGTATCCGGAAGAAGAAATGAATTACTCCTTTCTTTACAAAATGAATTTCCCAAAAATATTGTTACAGAATGTTTTGATGTTACGGGCAAGGAGAACATTGTTCATCTGCAGTCATTAATTGAAAAGCTAAATGGCCTGGATATTCTCATCTACAATAGCGGCTATGGCGATATAAGCAAAGCACTCGATTGGGAAATTGAAAAACATACTATTGATGTAAATGTGAATGGTTTTATAGAGATAGTATGTTATGGATTTAATTACCTGAGTAACCAGGGCCATGGCCAGCTTGCCTGCATTTCTTCCATTGCATCAAAACGTGGAAGCAGCCATGCGCCTGCTTATGCAGCCAGCAAAGCCTTTGCAAGCAATTATATGGAAGGCCTTTATTTGAAAGCAAAGAGAATGAATAATAATATATTTATTACAGATATTCAACCTGGATTTGTTGATACAAACCAGGCAAAAGGTGATGGAAAATTCTGGGTGGCGCCTGTAAAAAAAGCAGCAGCACAAATTTTTACCGCCATCTCTAAAAAAAAGAAGCGTGCTTATATTACCCGCAAATGGTGGATCATTGCATGGCTGCTAAAATGGATGCCATCTTTTATTTATAAAAGGTTTGGGTAAGATTTCTATTCCTCTCTAAGAAGTCTTAAAAAATTTTGGTTATCTGCGATGAGGAACAGCATGTCCAAAAAAAAATACATCTTCTCTATCTCTTATCCTCAACCTTAACCTTAACCTTAACCTTAACCTTAACCTTAACCTTAACCTCAACCTCAACCTCAACCTAACCTCAACCTCACTTTAACACAATTATCACGGAATGTTTTACCCAATTGATTTAATTTGGCATCATAATTTTATATGCGAAGAATTATGCATGATACTTTTGAGATAAAAAAAAATACAAAAGCTTTCACTTATACCACCATCATTTGTGGAATTATTTTAGCAATTGCTATTTTATTCACGTGGCCATTACAAATACCACCAGTTGTTGCTGTGCAGGACCTGATTGAAATAAACCTTGGAAATGAACAGGAAGGTATGGGCGATGTACAACCCCTGGTTAAAGGTGATCCGGCGCCTGAAGCAAAAACCATTCACACCACCGCAAAAGCTTCTCCTGCTAAAGAAGAACCTGCAAAGGATATACAAACTGATGAAAATGATCCTGAAGCAGCAGCAGTTACAAAAACATTAAAGCCTGATAAAGAAGCAAAAAATTTACCAAAAGAAATATTACCAAAGCAGGTTAAAACAGCCAGTACTACCCCGGTTGTTAACGCAAATCCAGTTCCCCAAAAACCTAAAATACCATTATATAAAGGTGGAAATGGGAATGGTGGCAATGGCTCAACAGAAGATAATGGTTACCGGAACCAGGGGTATAAACCAGGTAATGGTGATGCAGGAAGTCCAACGGGGAAACCTGACTCTTATGGGAATGCTCCTGGCGGAAGAACCGGCAGCCCTAAAGTTATTGGTGACCGGAAAATTGTGAGGTATTATTCTTTTACCGGAGATCTTGAAAGAGCAACCATAAATGCGATCGTAAAAGTATCACCTGAAGGCACCGGCACATTCGCAGGTTTCGGAAAATCAAGCACAACTGCAAGAGCCTATGCAAATGCTATCATTGATTACCTGAGAAATGTAAAGTTTGATAAATCAGATCATGAATCTACAGTCACAGTTCAATTTAATTTTAATATTAATTGATGTGATATTATTAATCATTAACCTTTTTTAACCTCACCTTTTACCGGTGAGGTTTTTTGTTTAATATATTTATAAATGACTTACCCGGAAACATTGAATTACCTGTTTACTAAACTCCCTTTGTTTAGTAAAACCGGTAAATCTGCTTATAAAAAAGATATTACCAATACCGTTAAGTTATGTGCTGCCATTGGGGATCCGCAACTCAGAATAAAAACGATCCACATTGCCGGCACAAATGGAAAAGGATCTGTGAGTCATATGCTGGCTGCAGTTTTTCAACAATGTGGTTACCGCACCGGTCTTTATACATCACCTCATTTAAAAGATTTCAGGGAACGGATCAAATTAAATGGAGAAATGATCTCAAAAGATTTCGTTGTTGATTTTGTTGATAAAATAAGACCCGTATCTGAAGCAATCAATCCATCTTTTTTCGAGCTTACTGTTGCCATGGCGCTGGATTATTTTGCAGCACAAAAAACAGATATAGCCATTATTGAAACCGGCCTTGGTGGCAGGCTCGACAGTACCAATATTATTACACCGGTTTTAAGCATCATCACTAATATTGGTTACGATCATACAGATATCCTGGGTGATACCCTTGAATTGATCGCGTTTGAAAAAGCAGGTATCATAAAACCAAAAGTGCCGGTTGTAATTGGGGAAGTAATTCCGGAGACAAAAGATGTTTTTTTATCCAAAGCAAAAGAATGCGAAAGCCCTGTAACATTTTCTGAAGAAATGTTTAGTATTATAAGATCTGTTTATAATTTTGCAAACCTGCAGGTAAGCTTACAAAATATCAGCACTTCGGCAATCCAAAATTATTTGCTCGACCTCAATGGAATTTACCAGCAGAAAAATATTCGTACTGTTTTAACGGCTATTGAAATTTTAAATCAAATGGGATTTATTCTTGGGCAATCACCAGTTTCTGCTGCCTTCTCAAATGTGAAAAAACTAACAGGCCTGCACGGAAGATGGGATGTAATAAACCTTGACCCGGTAATTGTATTAGACGTTGCGCACAATGAAGATGGCATCAAACAATTGACAGACCAGTTGTTATTATGTGATTATAATAATCTTCACATCGTGTATGGAATGGTAAAAGATAAAGATGCCTCAAAAGTTTTATCGCTGCTACCTAAGTTCGCAAATTATTATTTTACAAAAGCGCAGGTAGACAGAGCCCTGCCGGAAAAAGAGTTAATACAAAAAGCCAGGTGTTACGGGCTGGCCGGAAGAGATTTTCCAGAGGTAAATGATGCATTGAAAGCTGCAGTGGCAAACAGTTCGGAAGGTGACCTGATACTTGTTTGCGGAAGTGTTTTTTTGATTGGCGAAGTTAATTGGCCGTGATCTTTATTTTTCCCATTTTTAATAACCCATAAAAAATACAATTCGCATGCAGGGATTGTTCTATTTTATTTTGCAATAGCATACCGGTTAAATCATCAAGTGAAATCAATTCAACTTTGATTTCTTCATTAGCATCCAGATTTTGTATAGTAGTTTTTTTACCGCCTGTTGCCAGGTAAAGTTTTGTATAATTATTGAGCACCCCCGGATTTGCCGCAACTTCTCCAAGGTATTCATACTTTGAAAAAGTATACCCCGTCTCTTCAAGCATCTCACGCGCAATGGCTTTTTCGGCACTTTCATCTTCATTTGCAAAGCCGCCCGGAATTTCTAATAAAACTTTACCAACCGGGTGGCGGTATTGCCTTATCATCACTACCATGTTATTTTCTGTGATCCCCAATGCACAGGTTGTTAATCCTAATTCCACTGTAAAATATTCAGGAATTATTTTACCGGTTTCCGTTTCGCATATATCTTTTCTTGCCGAAAAAAATGGTCGTTGAACAAGGTGTTCTGATGAAAGTATTTTCCATTTCATAAAAGATTAATTACTAATTCCTGATCATTAATTTGGAATTTACCAACCCATTCTTTCTCTCAATTTTGTGATATGCGCCGTGTGGTGCTTTCCATGCCAGGAGTAGGTAGCAAGCAAATCCCACAGTTTCATACTGCGTTTATTTTCAGGATGAAAAACGGTTCTTTGCCAATCAGCTTCCGACATATTTTTCATTAGCTCATACCAGCGTATATGTAACGCATGCAATAAAGTAAGAGAAATATTTATGGGAATATTTGCGGTGTCACTAAGTTTTGCCCATGCAGCTTCTTCATAAGGTTTTATGGTTGGATTATCTTCAGTAAGACCAAGCTTGAACCTGATGAATGCATTCATATGGCTATCTGCCACGTGATGTACCACTTGTTTTATGGTCCATCCACCAGGTCGGTACGATGTATCAAGTTGCTTTTCATCTAAATTTAAAATGGCATTTTCAAGAAAGGCCGGGCAATCCTTTATGTTCTGCAGGTGTGCTTTTTTTGCCTCTTCGCTGAAGGGTAATTTACTATTATAAGGCTGGTCATCCGCTTTACCAATCGGGTATTGCAGATCTTCCTGATCAGGCATATGATATTTATTTTGTTGGTCCTTTAATGATGCTTAGCAGTTCAATTTCAAAAACCAATGCGGCACCACCGGGTATCAGGCCATTACCTGCACCCCTGTCACCATAAGCAAGATCTGAAGGAATAAATAATTTCCATTTACTTCCCACCGGCATCATTTGCAAAGCCTGCACCCATCCTTGTATTACGCCACTAACCGGAATTTGTAAGGGTTGACCACGACTGTAAGAATTGTCAAATTCTTTACCGGTTATTAAAGTACCAATATAGTGTGCACTAACGGTATCTGTTGCTTTCGGTTTTTCACCGGTACCAGCTTTTAAAACCTGGTATTGAAGGCCATTTGGCAACTCAACAACACCCGGATGTTTTTTGTTTTCGGCTAAAAACTTTTTGCCTGCATCTTTTTCCATATCTAATTTATTTGCCATAAAAGTCTGCATTTTTTGCTGAATAGTCATGTTTGCTTGTTCAGTTGTTAATAATAAAGTTTTATTGCCATACACATCATCAAAGGCTTTTTTAATTAATTCAGTATTTACTCTTTCAATTCCCTGGGTCTTATAAAAAGTAGCGCCTTGCAATGCCAGTGCATAACTTATACTATCTGTAGAATTTTTAAAAACAGAAACAGGTGACTTAATGATTGATACGTTTTTGACAGTAATGGGTTTTTTTGTCTGTGCCTGTGTTATTGAAAATGAAAGGCATGAAATAATTATTAAGATCTTGTTCATTAAATGGTTTTTAATTTTTGTAAAATTGATTTTATTGAAAGTGAATATTAACTTTAATCATCGCGGAAATCTTTGCCTGTTAGCTGTATAAAAACATCTTCAAGGTTTGCCGATTTGATTACCTTAGGCTTCTCAAATCCTGTTGCCACCAGGTCATCTATCAATTTATCTGGCGATGCCATTGCAATAATCCTGCCTTCATCCATTATGGCTACCCTGTCGCATAATTGTTCAGCCTCA
>JACDBU010000215.1 GCA_013694745.1 Chitinophagaceae bacterium | reverse complement strand
CCATTTAAATCAAGGGTTATGCCACAAACAATTTCACCAACAGAACTTATTTTCAACCTGAATGAACGGCTTTTCATCAACGCATTGGATGGGATAACAGAGGAACAGGCGAAAGAAAGGATCAGCTCACATAATAATCCTGTTAACTGGCTTGCGGCACACACAGTATGGGCGCGTTATAATATGCTGGCTATTCTTGGCAAACCGACCGAAAATCCTTACCAGGGAGTATTCGAAGGTTTCAAACCCTTTGATGCCGGCACAAATTATAAATCCCTTGAAGAAATAAAAAGCCTCTGGCGTAAAGCATCAGCACTTTTAAAAGATGCATTTAAAACCGTTACGCCAGAATACCTGGCTGCCGAGAGCGTTTTTAAAAGCCCGATAGGGGATGATACCAATACGGGAACATTGGCTTTTTTAGCACAACATGAAAGTTATGATATTGGCCAGCTCGGACTTTTGAAAAAATATTATACAAAAGAGGGAATGAAATACACTTAAAATTTCAAATTAATTTTTAAGAAAGAATTTATTTTTCGGCACTAACAATATAATAGTGGCGGCAATCAGTAATGGTAATTTCATCCATTGCATCAATAAAATTTTTGTAAGTGCTCTCAGCCATGGGTTCTATAACAACGATAAGATCATTTTTTGAAAAAAGTTTCTTTACAAGATCATTTTGTTTTCTTTGAATTATATTTCGCATCTCATTAAAAGGCATGTCACTTAATCTATGTACGCCGGTTTGGTTATAAGCAATTCTATCATTTCCGTTTAAAGTAAAAAAAATTGTTTTTGACAAAGGAATATTTGTGCTGTCTTTGGAATCTGCAGGCATTATCAATTGCATTATTTTAGGCTCCTGTAAAGCAGCTGTAAATATGAAAAAGGTAATGAGGAGAAAACCAAGATCAACCATAGGCGTTAGGTCTACTCTTATCAATTTGTGCTGCTTTCTGTTTTTGTATTTTTTGGCGGGAGCGTTTATAACATCCATGGGTCAATGTTTTTGATATGATATAATTCAAAACAATTTCCATATTTTGTTCTATAATATTTTAGCTGTCTTCAAAAGTTTTTAAAATTGATCAGCCTTACTTAAAATTTTACCAAACAAAATATATGTTCAGAAAAGCAATTGCTAAAAAACTCGAAGAGCGCACTCCGGATTTTCGTTTACGGGGCCACGAGATACGCCGGATAGAAGCATTCAGCGATGCGGTTTTTGGATTTGCTGTTACCCTGCTGATAGTAAGTCTTGAAGTTCCAAAATCATTTGATGAGCTCACCATTACCATGCGTGGTTTTGCCGCATTTGGCATCAGCTTTATTGTGCTGATGATGATATGGTTTGAGCAAAATATTTTTTTCCGCCGCTATGGGCTGGACGATATTAGAACGATCGCTCTTAATTGTATCCTCATCTTCCTGGTTTTATTTTATGTATATCCTTTAAAATTTTTATTTACACTTATGTTCAGTGAGCAGATATATGGGGCAGGACATTCACCATTTATAATAAAAACGCAGGACGTTAGGAAGCTGATGATGATCTATGGAGCAGGTTACATGCTCATTTACATCCTCTTCTTTTTTATGTATCTGCATGCCCTTGCAAAAAAGAACATCCTGCAATTAACAGCCATTGAAATATTTGAAACACGCAGCCAATTATTCAAATATGTGATCCTGGTATGTATAGGAGGAGTATCCTTAATTTTTGCACAGTTACTGCCACCTGAACAAGCTGGTTTTGCCGGTTTTGCCTATATGCTCATCGGTCCGGCATTGTCTATTTTTTACAGCCGGCGGTCTAAACAAAAAGAGAAACTTAGAAAAATTGAGATTGATAATGTGCATAATTTTGTGCAAAACAAGTGAAGAACATCTCCTTAAAAAATTTGGAAACAGTGGCAGTAAAACATATATTTGTATCACGATTGAGAAGCGGAAATCCCTCAAAAGATGGAAACAACTCAGGAGTGGAGCATCGGGTTAGTAAGTATTACAAACTAAGCAATTAGGGAGTAAAAACAAACAAAAGCCTGATGCTTTTTTTATTTCCCCCAGTCCCATTTCCCCCAGACCTATCTTTATATTATTTACTCAATCTCATTTTACATGAAAAGATATTTGGTATCTGTATCAGCGAAATTTTCTTTGGCTATTATTTCACTTTTATTAACTGCAAATGGTGCATTATGCCAGCAGGGGAGGTTAAGTGAACAGATTGGGAATGTGAAAAGTGTTGCAGCAATACCTCATGGCATGGTATTCACGATGGATAATGCATATGCCGAGATCACGACTTATGGTCCGGCCATAGTGAGGATAAGGATCAGCAGGGAAATACCATTAAAAGATTTTTCATTTGCTATTGATGATCTCTCCACTGCGTACTCATTCAAAAGTACAGAACCCCTGAATGATCAAACAGTTCTTACAACAGATTCGATGAAAGTTGTTGTACAGCACAATCCCTTTCGATTAACTTTTTACAATGCACATGGTAAAATGATATGTGGTGATGATAAAGAATTAGGAGTAAGCTGGTGGGGCAACCATGTAAGCTGTTACCGGCAATTGCATCCCGATGAAAAGTTTATAGGGCTTGGTGAAAAAACAGGTGATATAAACAGGCGTGGCCAATATTACCAAAACTGGAACAGTGATGTGCCTGCGTATGCTTTGAACCAGGATCCGCTGTATGCAACCATTCCTTTTTTTATAGGTATACATGATGATATTTGTTACGGAACTTTTTTTGATAATACCCATCATTCTTATTTTAATTTTGGAGGTGGCGCTGATGAAGAGCTTTATCATTTTGGCGCTGATGACGGTGAGATGAATTATTATGTTTTTGGCGCGTCCACCATTGAAAATATTCTTAAAGATTATACATCCCTCACGGGCAGAACGCCATTGCCACCGATCTGGAGTTTGGGTTACCAGCAATGCCGGTGGGGTTACGCAAACAGCAATGATCTTTTGAATATTGCAAAAACATTGCGGGAAAAGAAAATGCCCGCAGACGTAGTATACATGGACATTACCTACATGGATCATTACAAAGTGTTTACCTGGGACCCGATAAATTTTCCAGACCCCGGCGCCATGGTAAGGGAGCTAAAAAAAATGAATTTTGATCTCATCACCATTATTGATCCAGGGATAAAAGTTGAAAAAGGTTACAGGGCGTATGAAGAAGGAGTGGCACAAAACAATTTTGTAAAATATCCCGACGGGCATTTATACATCGGTTCTGTATGGCCCGGGAGATGTCATTTTCCTGATTTTACAAAAGTGAGTACACGCAAATGGTGGGGCAATAACTTTAAAGCCTCCCATACCGATATCGGGATAAGAGGTTTTTGGAACGACATGAATGAGCCCGCAGCATGGGGCCGTGAATTTCCTAACCTGGTTCAATTTGGCGAAGGTGATAATAAAGCTACTCTTTTCACGGTAAAAAACGCCTATGGTTTGTTGATGGCACGCGCAACTTATGAAGGAACCAAATCACTAATGAATGGCCAGCGTCCGTTTGTATTAACAAGAGCTTCCTATTCCGGCATACAAAAATTCTCTGCGCAATGGACAGGCGATAATGTTGCATCAGATGAACATATGCTATTAGGACAAAGATTACTGAACAGCATGGGTGTTAGCGGGATTCCTTATGTAGGCATGGATGTGGGTGGTTTTGTAGGGGATGCCACAGCTGCGCTTTATGTGCGCTGGATGAATCTTGCGATCTATTCACCACTTTTCAGGAATCATTCAGAAATAAACAGCCGTAGCCATGAGCCCTGGTTATTTGGTGAAGAAAATACAAATTTTATAAGAAGTTTACTGGAACAACGATATAAATTATTGCCTTATCTCTACAGCACTTTTTATACGGCGCATAACAGCGGCATGCCGGTTAACAGGATGCTGCCTATTTTTTATACATACGATGAAAATGTATATAATAATAAATATGGCAATCAATATATGTTTGGAGATAATTTACTGGTATGCCCGGTAGATAGCAAAACATTTGCAACAGAAATTTACCTTCCCGGCAAAGGAACAAAATGGTACCGGTTAAGCAATGATGAAATGTATGATGGTGGCCAGTCTCACCTTGTTGCCAGCCCATTGAATGATCTGCCGGTTTTTGTAAAAGAAGGCGGCATCGTTCCCATGCAAAGTGTTGTACAAAGTACCAAAGAAGCAGGCGATGGTATTTTATATATTCATGTATGGAAAGGCAATGCGGTTAATAACTTCACCTGGTATGAAGATGATGGTAACACCTTCGGGTATGAAAAAAATATATTTAGTAAGCGGATCATTTCATACCAGCCGGTTAACAATATTATCAATATTGGGAAAACAGAAGGGAGCTATGATTCAAAATATAAAAAGATAAAATTGATCCTTCATGGATTTACTGAAAGGGTGTCGGGAAATATAAATAATAAAACCGTAGTACCTATGAAAGACGGGCGCAACACCGTCTTTGAATTCAGCAATTCAACTGCTGAATTGGTAGTTAATCTAAAATGATTGCAAATGGTATTTTGCTGAATGGATTTTTGTAACTTTAAATATGAAAATTATATTATGAAAGTTGCTGATATTTTACGCTCAAAAGGAAGTGAAATTTATTCCATTACAGCCGGGATAAAAGTGTATGAAGCCTTAAAAATAATGCAGGAAAAAAATGTGGGCGCCTTGCTGGTTATGGATGCAGATAAGCTGCTGGGCATTATTTCAGAAAGAGATTATGCCCGGAAAATCATACTCCAGGGAAAAACTTCCCATGAAACTTCTGTGGGTGATATCATGACCAAAGAAGTAATAACAGTGCAACCTGGTGATGGGATCGAAAAGTGCATGGAACTCATGAGTGAAAAGCATATCAGGCATTTGCCCGTTGTAAATGATGATAAGATCGTAGGCGTTATATCCATTACTGATGTTGTTACAGCGATCATTCAATCTCAAAGAGACACCATCACTCATCTTGAGCATTATATTTCTCAATAATCCCTTCCTGAATAATGTGGATTATGGTAGATAACTACTGATCCACTGTGTAAAAGCTTGTGAAAAACTAGTGAAGAACAAGGGGCTTAAAAATTTGGAGAACAATGCCTATAACATATATCTTTACTTTACAATTGAGGAGCGGAAGTCCTTTAAAAAGAAAGAAGCACTTCAGTTGAAAGCATCGGGTTAGTAAGTGTTACAAACTAAGCAATTAGCGAGTAAAAATAACTTCCTGGTGCTTTTTTTATTTTTACATTCCCCGTTATCCCTTTATTCTTCTGGCTTTGTATTTGCAGTTTTGAAAAAAAATGCTGCATGAAAAAAATAGCCAATTTTCGAAACCTCTTTTTACCCTGCTGTTTTTTAACTCTTGTAGATATTAATTTTACAAAAGCCGCACCAGCACTATTCCTGTCCTTTTATGATACTTCTGTTTTAACTAAATCTGATATTTTATTTGATAGTTTAAAATTAGGAAAATTGGGTTTAGGTAGAAGAGCATATGATTATGCGATGCTGGGTTATAAAGCGCTTAAGGCGAAAGGAAAACTCAGGAATGATAAAATTCTTTCCATCATTGACTTTTCCTTACCCTCCAGTAAAAAAAGATTATTTGTTATAGACGTAAAAAATTATAAGCTTTTGTTTGTTACCTATACAGCGCATGGAAAAAACTCCGGGGTAGATAAAACACTTTACTTTTCCAATGCACCAGAAAGCAATAAAAGCAGTGTAGGTTTTTATACAACACTAGGCACCTATTCAGGAGAGCATGGCTATTCGTTAAGGCTGCAAGGACATGAGATAGGCTTTAATGATAAAGCAGAATCGCGGGATATTGTAATTCATGGAGCAGATTATGTTGAGGAAAGCGTGATCAGGAGCCAGGGATATATCGGACGAAGCCTGGGATGTCCGGCATTATCGCCAGAAATATACAAACAGGTTATCGCAAAAATAAAAGATGGAACCTGTTTATTTGTGTATGGCAACGACGCTGATTATATCACCAACTCAAAATTATTAAAAGAAAAAGTTCAAAAGGCTGCTGATTCAACGCATTATTAAAAATTGTATGAATATTTTTTAAAACAATTTTTATGCTGAAGGTGATGGCAATTATTTGAGCTCATCATCCAAATCAATTAATTTTTGATCAATTTCATGTACTGGTGTAACTAATTTATTCCCCTGTTGTTGCATGGCGGCCAATCTTTTTTTGCCATACGCCAGTCTTGTTATCACAACATATAAAACCGGGACTATAAATATGGCCAGCGAGGTTGCGGCCAGCATCCCGCCAAATACTGTCCAGCCTATGGTTGAGCGGGCTATGGCACCCGCGCCTGTCGCAAATGCCAGCGGTAAAACACCTAAAATAAAAGCCAGGGAAGTCATTAAAATGGGGCGTAAGCGTAGACTAACGGCTTCCAATGTTGATTGAATTAATTCCTTGCCACTGTCAACTCTTTCTTTGGCAAATTCAACAATCAAGATTGCATTCTTTGCAGCCAGTCCAATTAATGTTATCAGCCCAATTTGCGCATAAACATTATTATTTAAAAGGGGAATAAACGTTAGGGTTAAAATTGCGCCAAAGGCTCCTATGGGCACGGCGAGTAAAACTGAAAAGGGAACAGACCAGCTTTCATATAATGCGCTCAAAAATAAAAACACGAATAAAACAGATAAGGCAAAAATATAAACACTGCTGTTGCCGGCTTCTATTTCCTGTTTACTCAATCCTGCAAATTCATAACCATAGCCTGCCGGTAAACTTTTTGCCACATCTTTTAAAACATCAATTGCCTGGCCGCTGCTATAACCCTGTTTTGGTGTTCCGTTAATTTCTGCAGATCTGAATAAATTAAAATGAGAAACAACCGGTGCGCTCTCAATTATTTTATAACTTATAAGCGTGCTCAATGGCAACAATTCTCCCGCCTGGTTCTTTACATAATATTGATCCAGGTTTTTTATATCATTGCGATAGGAGGTATCCGCCTGGGCAACCACGTGAAAATTTCTGCCATAAATAGAGAAGTCATTTACATATTTACTTCCTAAAAATGTTTGCATGGTATTATAAACATCAGAGAGAGAAACACCAAGCCGCTTGCATTTTTCACGGTCAACATTAACCTGGTAGCCTGGTGTTTTGGCAGTGAAAAAAGAAAACGCTCTTCCTATCTCCGGACGCTTATTTAACTGCGCAATAAAATTATTAACTACTTTTTCAAATGCATTTATATCATCATTGCTTTCCCTTTGCTCCAACTCAAAAGTAAAGCCCGCTGTTTGCCCTAAACCGGGTATAGCAGGGGGTTGTATCACTACAACGTTAGCTTCTTTGATGCCGGCAAAACGTTTTTGCATCTCTGCAATAACACCCTGTATCTGTGCCGATTTTTCTGTTCTTTCATCCCAGGGTTTTAACTGGCAAAAAATGGTTCCACTATTTGATTTTGTAGCGAATGTCACCACGTTCAACCCACCAAGTGCAGCAAAATGAGCCACCGCAGGTATGGTTCTTACACTATCCATTAATTTATTCAATGTTACCAAACTGCGGCTTGTGGAAGATGCTTCGGGTAATTCGTAAGTGATGTACAACCTGCCTTCATCTTCCGTAGGAATAAATCCTGTTGGTTTTGCTTTGAATAAAAAATAAGTGCCGGTGAAAATGCATAACAATATTATCAATGCCAGCATTGATTTCCTGATTATCCATTTCACACTTTTTGTATACCTGCCGGTTTCCCTGGCAAACCAATTATTGAAATTGAAAAAGAATTTATTGAGTCCGGTTGAAGTTTTTGAAATCTGCGATGGACGCAGCATAATGGTACACAATGCCGGTGTGAGCGACAATGCAACAAATGCAGAAATAAGAACTGAGATAGCAATTGTGATGGCAAACTGCTGGTACAACCTGCCTACAATTCCGGGTATAAAACCTACCGGTACAAATACAGCAGCCAATATCAACGCTATAGCCACAACCGGTCCGGATATATCTTTCATTGCGTTGATGGTAGCCTCTTTTGCAGACATTTTTTTCTCATCCATATAATGCTGCACGGCTTCTACAACAATGATGGCATCATCCACCACAATACCAATTGCCAGTACAAAACCAAACATGGTCAAGGTATTTATGGTAAAATTCAAAAGCGTAAAAACGGCAAATGTGCCGATGATCGAAACCGGGATCGCTAACACCGGTATCAAAGTAGAGCGCCAGTTTTGCAGGAAAAGAAAAACAACGATTGTTACTAGACCCAGTGCAAGTAATAACGTTTTGAGCACTTCGTGGATTGAAACTCTTACCACAGAAACGGATTCAAAAGGAACAACATAATCAATATCTTTTGGAAAAGATTTTTTCAATTCATCCATCGCTTTATACACACCATCTGCGGTCTCCAATGCATTGCTTCCGGGTGCCTGATACACTAACAAATAAGAAGCTCTCTTTCCATCAACAAAAGAATTACTGGCATAACTGAATTTACCAAGTTGGGTGCGGGCCACATCTTTTAAATAAACGATAGACCCCGTGCCCGGCTGGGTTTTTATAATTACACTGTCAAATTGTGATTGTGTGCTTAGCCTGCTGTTGGTTACTACCGAATATTCAAATGCCTGTACACTTTGTTGCGGTGGCCCGCCTACACTGCCTGCAGCGATTTGGATATTTTGTTCCTGCAATGCATTGATAACTTCCGCCGTTGTTAGGCCCAGCTGTGCCATCCGGTCGGGTTGCAGCCATATGCGCATACTAAAATCATCAGCTCTCGTAAAAACATCACCCACGCCTTTCACCCTCAGCAAAGCATTCTTCACAAAAATGTTTGTATAATTATCTACAAAAGTTACGGCATGAGAACCGTTAGGAGAATACATTGCAACCAGCATTAAAATGCTTGGATTTCGTTTGCGCGTGGTAACGCCCAACTGCTTTACATCGTTCGGTAAAGAAGGTGTTGCAATACCCACCCGGTTTTGAATATCCAATGCACCGGAGGTAACATCGGCACCTACGTTATACGTTACCGTTATGGTTGTTTGTCCGCTGGAAGTGCTGTTGCTTTGCATGTAAGCCATACCAGGCGTGCCATTGATCTGTGTTTCAATTGGCGTGGTAACAGTTTGTTCAACGGTTTGTGCATCTGCGCCATTGAAGGTGCTGGTAACCTGTACCGTTGATGGACTAATCTCGGGATACTGGCCAACGGGTAAATTATTTATAGCAATAATTCCCAGCAATAAAATAACCAATGAAATAACAATGGCCGTTACCGGGCGTCTTATAAAAGTATCTGCGATCATTTATTTGTTGTTGCCTTTTTTTGGGAAATGTGATCTTTGCACAACCTCATTTTTTCTTTGGTGCACCCACCTGGACGATAGTACTATCCTTTACTTTTTGCGCACCATCTGTTATGATATTATCTCCTTCTTCCAGGCCTTCTTTTACAATTACCTTATCAGCGATCCGCGTACCTAAAATTATTTTATGCTGAATGGCTTTGCTGCTATCGTTAACAACGTATACAAAATATTCCCCCATCTGTTCTGTAACCGCTTTGTAAGGAATTACCATGAACAAACTATCTGCATTATTATTCTTGACCAGCACATTCGTATTCATGCCCGCTTTTAAAAAATTATTTGTATTGGCAAACACCAGGCGTACTTTAATGGTGCCGGTTTGCGGATCAACTGCACGATCTATCAGGCTTACTTTTCCTGATTCCGGGTAAATTGAATTATCCGGTAAGCGTAAAGTGAAGACCGAATCTTTTGCAATGGATTTTTCCTGTTGCAATTTTACAAAACGGGGTATTTCTTTTTGATCAAGCGCAATGTCGGCTGCTATAGGGTTTTCAGAAGAAATGGTATTCAACAATGTTTGGTTGGCGGTAACCAGTGCGCCTGTCTTTACCAGTGAAATGCCGATGGTACCGGCAAAGGATGCATAGATGGCAGAATATTTAACCGTTGCCTGCACATTCCTTGCGCTTGACCTGGCGGCTTCTACCTGCATTTTTGCACTTTGCAGATCAGCCATTGAATGATCATAAACCTGTTTCGCAATGGCATCCTGTTTTAACAAACCGCCATACCGGTCTGCATCCTGTTGTGCTTTTGCTAGATTTGCTTTTGAGACATTAAGATTGGCAATGGCCTGGTCGTAACTCGCCTGGAATTGCTGGTGATCAATATCGTATAATTTTTGACCTTTGTTTACATGCTGCCCGTCCTTAAAATAGATACCGGTAATGTACCCCGTAACCTGGGCTCTTAATTCCACCTGGTTAAGCGCAACAACAGTGGCCGGAAATTCATCGTAATATACCGCTGTTTCCTTTTTAACCTCGTAAACGTTTACTGCTGTTGGCGGTGGTTTTGGTTTTTCATCTTTTTTCTTTTCACCACATGCGTACAGTAAAGACATACAGGCCGAAACAAAAAACATTTGTAGCATTCTAATTTTCATGACCAAAATTTAACTTCTAAAAAAATTCAACATTCAACAATTGGCATCTTTATACTTTCACTTAGTATTGTATAACCCCCAAAGCTTTTTGCACATCTATCTTGCTTTGTAATAACTGGAATAAGGCAGTGTAATAATTCAAATTCGAAGTTTGCAGATCATTTTCTGCAATTATTACTTCCAGGTAAGTTTTTATTCCCTGCTGGTATTGAAGCCTTATGATCGTGTAAACATCATTTGCCAGTTGTACATTATCTTTCAATGCAATATAATTTGCCAGGTTGCCTTTATATAAAGCCAGTGCCTGCGCATATTCCGTAGCGATCCTGCTTTTCAAAAAAACTATACCGAGATCTATCCTGTCAAGCTGCAACCCGGCAGATCTTATTTGATGTATTCTTTTAAAACCCTGGAAAATTGGAAAAGATAATTGCAACCCAATGTTTGAGTTGGGGAACGACCGGCTGTATAGTTTACCAATATTATTATTAAAGTAATTCAGGTTGTAATTTCCGAATGCAGATATAGATGGCAGAAAGCCCCATTTATAATATTTTAAATTAAACGATTGCAAACTTTTTTGGGTTTGCAGTAATTTATATTCTATCCTGTTATCATAATTGATTTGCTGAAGTGTATCAAGTTGAATGTCTTCCTCGAGTAAGGTACTGTCGTAATTTAACTGGAGAGCCGCACTATCAGGGTATCCCATCAATTGTTTGAGCACAAAATATTTCGCTGTCAATACCCCTTGTCCTTGTTTGCGTTGTGCCGATGTATTGTTCAACGCAATAGTTGCACGCTTGTAATCTGTTTTATCCACAATACCGCCTTTGTATTGATTGTACGCATCTTTCAGGCTCCTGTTCAGTCTTATTATATTTTCGTCCAGCACATCAATTTGCTTTTGCGTAAGCAGCACATCATAAAATGCTTTACCCACACCGGCGGTTATTCCGATCCTGCTGCTGTCTGTAATTTCACGAATACCTTTCCTAACATCTGCTGCCGTTCTGCTGGCAAGCAGCACATCCCGGTTAAAGATATTCTGTGTTGCTCCCAGGTTAAGACCCGAAACATTATGCGTTCCGGTGTTTACATAATTACCATTAAAATAAGATGTTCCTAATTGAATATTATTCTGGTAGTTGGCGTTCAGGTTAAGCTGGGGATACCAGTCTGCCAGTTTTGTCCTGATCGTTTCTTCCGTAATTTTTTCGTCGATGAGTGCCTGTTGAATCAGGGGCTGATGCTTTAAAGCGTATTGAATGCAATAATTAAGTGTTGCACTTTGTGGAACTGAATCCTGCAAATGCTGTGATAAACCTTTTAACGAAATGAAGAAAAATAATATGGTTGTAGCCAGGAAGGTAAGTTTCATCAATATTTTTATGAGGAGCAAAAATATTGATCTTTAAGGTTATACACGCATAATGGCTTAAGAATTAAGGAAAAGAGTTTAATAGAAAGGTAATACTTATTGGGTACTGCCTTTTATAAAATTATCTATTTTCACTGTAGTGGCATAACCATGAATCGAACCTGGATCTGGAGCTTCGGAAACTCTTATACTATCCATTGTACGACGGGTTAGAAGAGCGTTAATCCGTTTAAAAGGATAAACGGATTAACGGATAATTGGGTGAACGGATGAATGGAAAAGTTCGCGTGAATCTTTTCTTTGGCTGATATTGAATAGAAAAATTCCCAGTAGCATAATTATTGAAATCGCCAATAGCATTTCATTTATGAAGGGAATGGCTATATAATACAGGTCTGCAATGCCCTGGATTGTTAGGATCATCTCATTTAAAATTATACCTGCCGTAAAAATAAAAATACCTGCATACATTTTTTTATTGAGTACAACATAATTGTCTGCAACAATATAACCCATGATAAATAATGTTATTACACCTAATAATACAAGGTGCAGATAAGCAATTACAATGGGCCGAAAGCCATAAGCCAAATGACTTAACACAGGAATTGTTGATCCTAATTGTAATAATAACTTTAGTGATACAGCAAGTGCAGATACCATGAAGAGCCATTTCACTGTTACAGAAAAACTTTTTATAAAATCTGTGGCTTTGTAAAAAATTCGTAACATAAGCAACCATCCTGCAACCTGCGCAATCGCAGCTATGACTACAATAACATATACCCATACAGGAATTTTTACCCATAACACGGATAAAATATATGCAGGCACGCAAGTAATTGCAAAGATCCAAAAAATAGTTTTTAAACTTTTGGGAGAAATACCAAACCTGCAAAGCTTATCTGTGAGCAAACCCATGCACGCAAAAAAGAACCAACCATTATATTGAAAATGCAAAAAGAAATACAGAGCCTGCAGATACCAATTCTGATGTACAGTTTTTGTTGCCATCATTCCTGCAAGTGTGAATGCGCCTATTGATGAGATAGCATTAAAAAGAACGGCAGCCTTAAACCACGAATGACTGATATTTTTTTCCGGCAGCCTGTTAAGATCTCTCCAAAACATTATTGCGAAAACATACGATACAAAAATAGCAAGTGTAGAAAATATTATTGAATAGAGACCATACCCTTCGAATGGAAATGAGAATAGCATTCCATAGGCCGATATAAGATTGGCAATCAGTAACCACTTATATTTTTTAAGAAATAAAATACCTCCCTGCTTAACAAGGTATACTACAAGCAATACCATGAGGGCCTGGGTGATCCAACCAACAAATGCAAAATGTGAATGTGCATTGAGGAATTTTTTTTGATCAATAAAGGGTAATGAGTAAGCAATTTTATACCGCATTGTTACACCTAGCAATGCAACAATAAACAGATTAATAAATGCTATCCGCATCCATTTTTTTATTATTTGTTCAGGCATAAAAAATATTATCAGAAATGCGATACAGCAGTAATAAATATCACCTTAACTTATTAAATAAAATTATTTTGCTCCATCATTTTTGCGCATAAATTCCAGAAGTTGACGGGCATCTACATCTTCAAGATTTTGATTAGGCATTCGTACTAAACAAATTTCCAGTTGTGCCTGTGCTTTTGGATCTTTGTTAAGCATTTCGTCTGTATTTGTTACAAAGTTCATTATCCATTCAGGCTTGTATCTTGTTGTAACCCCTTTCCATCCGGGACCAACAAGTCTTTCATCTGTAAGCTTATGACAACCCGAACATCTTGCAGTATAAATTTTTTCACCACCAGTAGCCATTGTCACATCTAAATTATTTCCAATATCTACATGCGAAAATTTACCTGTTCCCCGAATTGGATCATAGGGTGGTGGTTCACCGCCGGGAGTTGGTATCTTTTCGGTATTGGGCTCATCCACTGCGCTAATTTTATCACTAGACTGAGATACTTTGTCTGAGTTTTCACTGCATGCAAATAACAGCAGACTCAAAATAGCAATTACAATTATTTTTTTCATAAAAGATTTTTAAATATTCAGCAACATTTTATTTTCTAATTCATCAATTCATTTATTTTAGCAAGGGTTTCTGCATGGTCTGCTTCTAAACCTTCTTTTTGAAAACTCAGCAGTCCCTGTTTATCCAAAACAGTTATTAAATTGCTGTGCGAAAAATTACCTTCTGCATCTTTTTCAAACTGCACATTAAGCAAAACTGATAATGTTCTTACCGTTTCATCGCTGCCATGGAGTAATATCCAGGCGGAGTCAAGTTCCATTTGCTTTGCAAACTTCTGTAATTGTGCAGGTGTGTCTCTTTCACTGTCAAAACTCACCAAAAGAAAATTTACTTTGCCTCTGTTCGCTTTTAGTCTATCGGCAATATTTTTCATGTCGCTCGTTAGTCTTGGACATGCATATCCGCAATTTGTAAATATCATGCCCACTACAGTTGGCTTTCCTTCAAGAGAAGCCAAAACAAAATTGTTATTATGCTGCGTTTTAAAAGTATCTGCAAGCATAAAAATACTTTGTGCAGAAATTGCATTTGCTTTTTTTTCAATGGTTTGTTTTGTAGAACCACTATCTGCAGAAACAGTATTATTTATTGAAGTATTGTTTCCGTTTTTACAACTATAAAATAAAGCAATTGCTAAAAAAAAGGCGCTGTATTTTTTCATAATGTTATTTTATTTTATATTAATATTTTTTGCGCACCTAAATCCGAGACTGTTGATGCAATAATTACCTTTTAAACTTCCTCTAAACCCGTACCGCAAAAAGGCCGCATAATCTTCACGATTGGTTACGTTTATTGAGGCTCCTGCACAAAATAAATTTGTGTTGTCATTTGTTGTATTTCTTGAATCGCCGGTGCTGATGAAACTATTAAAATCAAAGGTCCATTCCCACACTAATCCATTCATGTCATACAACCCATATATATTTTGGTACGTGCTTTTAACATTGGGTAACACAGGCAACGGAGGCTTTTCATACCATTTCATAATATAATCAGTAACGGAAGTGTAAGCAATATTTTTAGGCGGGGCATTACCGGCAACCTCCCATTCAGCAAGTGTTGGCAGGCGTTTGCCTTTCCATTTACAATACGCACGTGCTGCAAACCATGACACATTTACAACAGGTGAATTATAAATATTTTTGTTTGAGCGCCCTATGTCAAAATCACTTTCCCAGTATTTTAAATAATTAACATCTGCAAAAAGTCTGTTCACTTTAGATCTGCTCCATACAGTGTTTGCTTTTACAAATTCAAGATATTCTGCATTGGTAACTGCATACTCATCCATTGAAAATGCATTTACAACAATGGGTTTATTTGTTTTAGAAACATAAAAGGTTTTAAAATCAGACGCCGGTATTTTTATCATCTTTTTCTCAGGAATATTTCCTCTTAGTGATTGTGCATTCACAAAAGCAATTGAAATAAAAAGAAATATTATAGAAGAAATTATTTTCATTTTTACTAATTAGTTCCTGCGAAAAATGGTAGAATCTTCCCGCCCGGAAACTTTTATTTGTGCAAGCGCACCTTTATTAAATACGCGGAAGATAGAGTGATCAACTATATTATAAGTGCCCGGAACATTCATTTTCATTTCTACAATAGCAGCGCCACCTGAAGGGATAAGCGTAGTTCCCATATTATGGCTAATCGTTTCACCACCTTCCAAATAAACATTCTCAAATATTTCTCCAATAACATGAAAAGAAGAAACAAGATTTGGTCCGCCGTTTCCTACAAATAATCTTACCGTTTCACCTACTTTAGCAATCAATGCATTTTTGCCTGCATTAGCATTTACACTTCCATTAAATACTACATACTCTGCTTGTTCTTTTATTCCCTTATCCATATCAAATTCCTGCAAACCTTTAAAACCAAAACTTTGTTTTGTATAAAATTCGCTTTGCATGATATAATACTCTCTATCCACTTTTGGCAATCCACCTTTTGGCTCAACCAATATCAAACCATACATCCCATTGGCGATATGCATAGGCACTGGCGCTGTAGCGCAATGGTAAACAAATAAGCCGGGGTTTAAAGCCTTAAAGTGAAAAGTAGAAGTGTGGCCAGGTGCAACACTTGAAAATTCTGCCCCACCTCCGGGGCCATTTACTGCGTGCAGATCTATGCTGTGTGATAATTTGCTATCAGGCGCATTTGTAAGATTTAACTCTATCTCATCATTCTGTCTTACGCGTATAAAATTTCCGGGTACCGCAGCCCCAAAGGTCCAGAACATATATTGGGTGCTGTCTGCTAGTCGCATTACCTTTTCAACAGTAGTTAAATTAACAACCACCTTTGTAGGATGATTTCTTGTAATAGGAGGAGGTACCATCGGCGCAAGAGATAGCTGTGCTGTCTCCTGGCCCGAAACTTCTTCATCAGTGCCGCCATTTTTATTTTTGTCTGAATTTTTACAACCTGTAGAAATAACTGCAACAATAATTACCGATAAAAAGTTGCGGGAAATTTTATTCATGTTCATATTAGTTATTTTAATTTAAAATTCTTTTAGCAAAAATGTTGGAGAAACTTTAAGCATTATAAAAGCCCATCCATTGTAATTATTTTTATTACCTCCTTTTATTAATTCCATATTTTTTGTTGCAAACAATATTGAAGTGCCGGCAAGAAAGTTTATTACCGGGGAAGGTTTGTAATCTATCAACGCATCAATTTCAGTGCCCAGATTTCTTTTTAGTTTATTAACTGATAAACTATTTTCATGTGCCAATAAAAAGTAATGTACATCTACAGTTGTTGTTACTTTTTTGTTCGATATCAAACCCAACCGTAAATAGGGATCAATTAAACCTCTTTGTTTTGTATCGGCAGGGATATTTACGAAGTAGTCCATTGAACCATAAAATTTATGGTTGGTTGCATATAAAGTAGAAAAACTATTACTATGGTTGGAAGGTGTATTATCATCATCTCCTGATAAATAATCCAAGCCCAAACCGGCAAATATTTTACCCCGCAGCTCGGCATAAGCATTTATCATATATGCATTGAGCAATAAATTATTTTCTGTATTACCTTTTTGATAGTAGGCACCAAGCAAGGCTTTAAATTTATTGTTTTTGTAATTATATAATGGCCCAAAAGTAAAGCTGGTAAATGTTTTTTTAGATAAGGGAACAGTAGCATTTAATCCATTTACAATTGCGGTTGCAGATAGTGAGTTGTTACCAAATTCTTTTTTAAACCAGGAGAAAGCTAAAAATTTATAATTTTTAAGTTGGTAATCGGTACCAAAAAGTGGCTCACCGGATTGATTAAAAGCGCCACCAATATGCCAGTTCAATTTCTTTTCTTTATTTATGTATTTTAAAAGTAATGCGTCATGAGAGCGTGTAGCATTTGACCAATCTGCATTACCTAATAACCGTTGATCGTCGTATATTAGTTCCTGCCGCCCCATCTTTAACGAAAAACCTTTTTTAAGGTTAAGTTCAAGCCACAATTCATTTACTGCTAATCCCGGAATATCTTTTGACTGCTCTTCATCTCCCCATGTTCTTATATCCTGGATGGAAGTGTATACCTGAAGATTGTCTTTCTTATAATCAAAAATTAATCTCGCCCTTTGTGTTACAAAAAATGCTGCCTTGGATGAATCTGTCGAAAGTGTTTTATAACCATTTCTAAATTCGGGCCTTACCCGGTATTGGGCGGAAACTTTAAAATAATTTTCCTGTGCCTTTGCAGAAGAGAAAAGAAATAAAAAAATAAACGTCTTAAATGAAAATAATTTTATCTTATGCAAATTATTTTTATAGTGCAAATCCTGCCATGATAATATCATATTATTATTTTTAAAATTATCCTATTAAATATGCCAATCCACCTTTAACGGGTTCACATAGATCCGCTATCCGCTTGCGTTTGAATAAGTTCTCCATCAGATCCCTTCCCTCTTTATAATCGTTATGAATGGGACATGGATGACTTGCCGAACACTTGCTTAAACCAAGGCCGCATTCTTTAAATACTTCTTTACCATCAATAGCTTCTATAATATTTATGATGGGTAATTTTTGTTGTTGCTTTGTAATATAAAATCCACCGGATGGGCCTTTTGCGCTGCCAATCACTTTTTCTTTTACTAATGACTGCAGAATTTTTCCAACAGTATGTTCGCTGGCATTAATGTATTCAGCAATTTCTAATATTCCGGCTCTCTCCCCCGTTTCAGCTTTTGAAGCAAGATATATAACCGCTTTGATCGCTATTTTACAAGTAAGACTTAGCATAATTATTTATTTAAAAAAATTTGCCCTTCTTCTGATATTCGTTCATAACTCCAGTGTGCCTGAAAAGTATTGGGCTTCATTAATTCAATTGTTTTTCTATCCCCAAAGCTTTTGGGAACAGGATATTATTTTCAAGATGAATATGCAAATGCAGGTCATCTTCAAATTCATCAAGCAGCCTATACAGCAAACTATAACTGGCACACGCATCTTCAGGCAATAAATAATCATTTGTCAACACTCTTATTTCAGCAAGATTATTTCCTACTATTTCATGTTCCATCTCCATCATGTTAATAGGATTTTGTACGGTACCAAAATGTGCGGCATGCAGTGGGGTAGTATAATTTTTTGCAGCCACTAATTCTTTGATATAAGGAAACAAAACGTTTTCTTCTTTTATCATGTGCGATGATAGCTCAGCATTTACATCCTGCACTAACTGGTTAATCCGCAAAAGTTCCTGGTGATTGTTTCCATGCACCTTCATTACTTTTTGAGCATAAGCAGTTATATCCGGTAAAGATTTTCTTACATAACTATGATGCGTATTCACTATGTAATCAGCCAAAAAATCTAGGCTCCAGTCACTATAAGGCAATGGACGGAAAGCAGGAATTTTGGCTGATTGCTGAAGATCCTGTTCAACCATAGTAACCTCCAACCCTTTTTCTTTACAGGCTTCTTTCACTGTTTTCTTTCCACCGCAACAAAAATCCAGACCGTATTTTTTAAAAACCTGAGCCTTACGTAAATCTCTAGCAGCTATCTCTCCTAGTGTTTCATCATTCTCCCCTGTGATTCGTTTTGTGATGCGAACTATCCACCATGCAGGGCCTTGTTCCGTGTATTCCCAGTTAAATATATTCCCTCTTTGCCCCAATAGCTGGTAATAAAGAGGTTTAGGGTCATGGTCGTTATGAATGGTTAATGTTTTGCCTTGAGCCAATTCATCAAAGCGTACAAAAATGGTCGGATGTTTTTGTTTTGGCTCAAGAAGTGTGACATTCAAGATGTTTTCCTCTAAATCTGATTGCATATAACTATGTTTAAAAATTAATTGATGATGCAAAGATAAATAATAAAAGTATTTATATACTTTTATTATTTACTATTTGTAAAAACTGACGAAAATCCTATTTTGTGGGATGGATGCTCGGGGGAAATCCGGTTTACGAATTGTCTCGACCTGTTTGGAAAAATCTTCTGTTCCAGAATAAAGATGTCTTTTCTAAATATGATTTCGTTTTCTTCACCAGCGTCATATTTATCAATTATTGTAATTGCATATGGAAATTTAAAAGCGGAATAATAGTTTCATTAAGAAATGAATGGAATATAAGTGTTAGGAAACTCTCGGGAATCTTAAGGC
>JACDBU010000172.1 GCA_013694745.1 Chitinophagaceae bacterium | reverse complement strand
TGCAGGTTCTGTCAACATAAAAACTATTATCCGCCTTACTGGTATTTGAATAAACATGCAATGTATTAAAATCAACCTGCTGCACTCCATAATAAGGAGACAATGCAAATGCAGCAGTTGGTATGCAAGCGGGAGCGGGAGACAAGCCTGTAGGCGCTGTTAATGCCTGGGAGTTGATAAGACCGGGCCTGTAAGTAAACAAAGCTGACCGTGCTCTTGTTTTCTGCGAATCAGTAAACATCCATTGGCAATCTGTATAGCCCATATAATTATTCAGCACAGTATAATTTAGGGTTGCGTCTGCAACCTGGTACGCACTGCCAGTGCACGGATTGGTAATGCTGCTGCAATCAGTTATGAGAAGACAAGGTTCTGTATCACAGATAAGGTCACCCTCATTTGTGCAATCTGTATTTGCAGCACAGTTTTGGTTTGAATAACCCTCAAATGTATGGTACAGATAAAAATGATGTCCCGTTTCATGAGCGATGGTTTTGTTGGTTCCATCAACTACGCTGGCATTTAATACAAGCCATCTGTGTGAATTTACTTTTGTATTAAATACAATTAACAGGAAATTGAACAATGTTGCGTAGATATAATACTTCATTGCAGTTAATTTGAAAGTAGTAAAATAATGGCCTCATTGTAATATCGATCTTTTTCTTCAATATAAGAAGTGTCAAATCATTTATCCATATTTTCATCTGCAATTGAAATGGCCTCTGAAATTATTGCCAGGCCTTCATCAATTTGTTCCTTTGTTACACACAATGGTGGGGCAATAAATACAAAACTCCATCTTACAAAAGTGTACATGCCCAACTCCCGGATTTTCGCAGCAACCTTATTCATAATTACCATTTCCCCGGGCCTGGCATTGAATGGCGCCATAGGTTCTTTTGTTGTTTTATTTTTTACCAATTCAATACAACCTAACAATCCTGTATTTCGCCAGTCGCCAATGCTTGCATGTTTCATTCTCATTTCTTCTAGTTTTTCATCCAGGTACTTACCCATTGCTGTAGCATTCTCAATCAAATTATCTTCTTCATAAATTTTTAAAACTTCCAAAGCGGCAGCGCAACATACAGGGTGCGCCGAATAAGTAAGGCCGAGAGGTAACATCGTATCATCGTATTTAGCGGCAATTTTATCGGACACCATCAAACATCCAAACGGTAAATATCCGCAAGTTAATCCCTTGGCCATAGCGATCATATCAGGAACAATGTTGTGGTTTTGGAAACCAAACCATTTGCCGGTGCGGCCAAAGCCACTCATTACTTCGTCAATGATTAACAGGATGCCATGCATATCGCATTGTTCTTTTACTTTTTGTAAATAACCTATAGGATATTTTAAGCATCCGGAAGATCCGGATTCGCCTTCAAGTAAAATAGCAGCAATATTATTTGGGCCTTCATAGGCAATTAATCTTTCTAATTGTTCTACACTTTCTTTCAATAAATTTTCTTCTCCATATTGCCAGCGATACAAATAGGGCAAATCAAAATGTACAAAATTTGAGGCCTGTTGCGCATCTACAGGAAGCTTACGTGGATCACCACTTGCAGTCATGGCAACATTTGTTGAACCATGATAAGATTGATAACGGGTTAAAATTTTATGTCGCCCTGTATGAAGCCTGGCAAGCTTAATAGCATTTTCAATTGAGTCTGCGCCGCTTAAAGTAAAGAATGCCTTATTTAAATCACCGGGGCAAATCTCTGCTAATTTCTTTCCGAGCTCGCCTCTTGTTTTAGTAATGCATGATGGCGTGACGTAACTTATTTGCTGCATTTGCTTAATAACGGCTTGGGTTACACGCTGGTCACCATGGCCAATATTTACATTCATCAACCCGGAAGAAAAATCAATGTATTTCTTTCCTTCATAGTCATATAGATAAACACCTTCGCCATATTTTACAGCAATCGGGTTGGTACCCTTTTGCTTACTCCAGGAGAATAATGTATAATCCTGGTTGTTCTGAATGATTTCTTCAGTTTCATTTTTTGTTGGTAAGATTTTTTCAAGTATGCTCATATATTTATCAGGCTTTTGATTATACAGTATAAATAATTCACATTTCGATAAGTCTGATTCTAATATTTATTGGATTTGTTTCTAACTCTAAGGC
>JACDBU010000147.1 GCA_013694745.1 Chitinophagaceae bacterium | reverse complement strand
GAAGATCAAATTCAACTTTGTCGTTTTCTTTGATCTCATCAATCAATCCGCTTGCATGTACAAATGTTTCCTTATTGGAATCATCGTGTTTGATAAAACCGAATCCTTTTTCAGAATTGAAAAACTTAACGGTTCCTGTTGTTTTACTGTCCATTATTAAAGTATTTAAAAAAATTAAGAGTGCGAAGATAGGCTTTTTTTTGAATATGTCACTACTTCATTGTAATGAATCCATATCTTAATGAAATGAAAATCATCCTAAGCATCAGTCTTTTAAAAAGCTTATTAATGATTTATTAAACAGAAAAGGCACCTGTATATGCGGTATATGACCAGCGCCTGGTAGAATGATGACTTTGCAATCTTTTATTTTGGTTTTGGCTTTTTGTGCCAGTAACGGAAAATTTCCATGTAATTGTTGTTGTTCTTTACCAAGCATCTCCTTTCCTAAAACGGTTCGGTCCAGCTGGCCAACTATAATTAGGGTGGGTACTTTAATATTAATAAATTCATATAAAACGGGTTGCTCGTAGATCATTTGATAAGTAAGGGCGTTTACCCAGGCCACAGCCGAAAAATCTTTTTGTTTTAATTGTTCTGCCTGCACTCTTACATATAATTCATACTCCGGCCTCCACACCGGGTAATATGTTTTCTGGTATTTTTCATAAGAAGTGTAAGTTCCATTTAACTCCTTCTTGTATTCCTGCTCCATTGTTTTATAAGGAATAAATTTTTTGTAATCCTCAAGTCCTAATGGATCTTCTAAGACCAGTTTCTCCGTACGTTCAGGATACAATAAGGCAAATTTAGTTGCCAGCATACCACCCATAGAATGGCCCAGCACCAAAACTTTTGCTATACTTAACGTATCAAGCAACTGCCGGTTATTATTGGCCAGCATACTGAATGTATATTTTACATTTGGTTTTGTTGATTTGCCCCATCCAACCTGGTCGGGCACAATTACCCTGTAGCCATTAGCTGTTAACGCAGAAATTACATTTTTCCAGTAAATTCCATTAAAATTTTTGCCATGGAATAAAATAACGGCCTTGCCATTAGCTGATATTGGCTTAACATCCATATAAGCCATCTTTACAGTACTACCTTCAATATCAAGACTAATTGATTGAATTGGGTAAGGATATGGGATAGATTGGCTGTTTACGGTTCTTAAAACACAAAGGGTACATAGGAAAAAGCCAATGAATTTTACTTTCATATAAGTATTTAGCACATTATTATTTAAAACTGTGCCAGTATAATTTAATATTTACATATAATGGTATAATTATTGGTTAAATGCACTTTAACTAAAAAATCATTTATGAAAAAGCAATTCTTATTTTTATCTGCGACTGTCTTGATTGGTCTGTCTGCCTGCAATGATGACGGAAAAACGACTGATACCACAACAACAGCAACAAATCCAGGTGATACCACCATTAAAACAACCACTACTACAACCACTACAATGAGCGTTCATCCTATCGCCAATTTTGAACACAGGACTTTCATGAACATAAAGACGGGGAAACCTGTTAAATTACGTATTGACACAGTTAACCATTATTATGTTGATGTAGTAACAAACAAGGAGCCTGATTATTATTATTTCGATCCGGCAACACATGATACATTCGATTATATGGGCAGGGTTTTAAATAATGCCATAATGATGAATAATGGTAGCTATACAGTAGATGAAACACGTTTAATGCCACAGGATAATATGCAAACTCCTGCACCTGAAACGAAAATGACAGATAACAAAATGACAGATAATGGTAAAAGCGGTAATTTGAAAATTAAGCAAACGGACGATAAATATAAAAAGAAGACTGATTCTTCTAAATTAATAATTAAGAAGAAATAATTTTAAATATAAACACAATAAAAGAGGCTGTCTCACAACAAGTGAGGCGGCTTTTTTTATTTTATAAGGCTAATTGATAAAAATCATTTTAGTTATTGGATGTTCAGCCTAAAATATTCGGGAATGTTTGATTGAAGCAAAAAGCCTTTTTCAGGCTGCTTTCTTTCTTAGATTGCTCATCTAAAGATTGTGGAAGCAGCATTGCCTGGTGTTGTTGGTATGCTTTAAAAGCTACACTGAGTATACGTTTTGACATACCTTATCAGACAAAAATAAACTCAAATTTATTGCTTTATAATCAGTAATATTTATCTACACCAATTTGTGAATAAACCCACCTCCAAAAAAGAAAAATAAAAAAGAGGCTGCCCTTTTGAGACAGTCTCTTTTTGTTGAAAATGGTAAATTAAATTATGATATTTTATTCAGGTTCTCCAGTATTTACCTGGGAATTAATATTTTTTTCAATGCCTGAGTTGCGCCCTGATTTTTGTTGCAGTTCTTCAATTTTTTTTGAGGCTTCGGCTTTGGTCAAATGATCGTCAAAAGGTTCACCGGTTTCATCCGATAAAGTTTTTAAATAAGATTTTTGAGCTGCAGTCATCGGTTCATTACCGGTAGCCCATTGATCCGGGGTTTTTATAATATGAGGAAGTTGTTCATTAGAGAAATCATTAGATTCACCGTTTTCAGAATTGTTATTGGGTTGCATATGTTGATTTTATTGATTATCGCCTTCGCTATAAACATTATTCTCTTCATCTTCTTCCCCGATATTTTCATCCCGGTCATCCAGTTCAGAACCCGGTATATCAAGGTCTTTTCCTGTTACATCTTCTCCGGAACTTTCTTCATTCAAAAGTGTGCCTTCCGCATCGGTAACATCGAGTGAAGCATTTTGTAAATTGATGTCATCATCAGAATTGATCGCTTCTGCGGCATTTTTGAGATCTTTCTTTTCAGTCTTAGAAACATTATCAATGCCCATTTTGATATCGGTCTCATCATCATCATCAAACAATCCCACGCCTTCTTCATCGTCAGATGAAATAGTAGTGTCAGCCATTTCCACAGGTAGTAACGGCGTAATATATTCTTGTCCTTCAATGTCTTTCACCTCAGGAAGATCTAACACAACACTTTCCGGGCGCATTCTTTCTTTATCATGTTGACTATCCTGCAGATCGCCCGTATTATTTATTGAAGATGGAGAAGTGGGGGTATTTTTCTGATCCTGGTTCATAATATATTTTATATATTTTTTTAACAGAAAATTTTATGCCATATTATTGCCTTCTTCAAATTGGATGATAAGCATAAAAATTTCAAAAAATTCATCTTCTAATTCTTTGTTGTTTAATTTTATACACCTACCTTTGCGCTCCCAAATAAAATTGGATTTTTTAAAGTTCTTTAAATATGTCTCAGAGAATCAGAATTAAACTACAGTCTTACGATCATAATCTGGTAGATAAATCTGCTGAAAAGATAGTTAAGACAGTGCGAAGCACCGGTGCTGTGGTAACGGGTCCTATTCCATTACCTACTCATAAAAAGATCTTCACCGTTTTGCGTTCTCCCCACGTTAATAAAAAAGCACGTGAGCAGTTCCAATTGTGTACGCATAAGCGTTTGCTGGATATTTATACCAGTAGTTCAAGAACAGTTGATGCCTTGTCTAAATTAGATTTGCCATCAGGTGTAGATGTTGAGATAAAAGCATAAAATAATAACTGAACCTTTCGCCAGTGGCGGAGTAGCAGTAAGTTCTTATATAAGATTAACGAAACATCCATCTCCCTGCATAGCATGGAGCGCTGGGTATCAATAAAATAGAAATGAAAAGTATTATTGGAAAGAAAGTTGGCATGACCAGCATCTTCGATAATAATGGAAAGCAAACTGCTGTAACCATTATTGAAGCAGGGCCATGTGTAGTTACACAAAAGAAAACTACGGAAACCGACGGATACAATGCCCTCCAGCTGGCATTTGGTGATAAGAAAGAGAAGCATACACTGCGTTCTGAAAAAAATCATCATGCAAAGGCTAATACAGCCGCAAAAAAACACATTAAAGAAATACGCGATAGCGAATCAGACAAAAACGTTGGTGATACCATCACTGTAGAAATATTTGCCGAAGGCGATAAAGTAGATGTGGTTGGTACAACAAAAGGTAAAGGATTCCAGGGAGTTGTAAAACGTCATGGTTTTCATGGTGTTGGTGGCCAGTCCCACGGTCAGCATGATCGTTCAAGGGCACCTGGTTCTATTGGTGGATCTTCTTACCCGGCTAGGGTATTCAAAGGTATGCGCATGGCAGGCCGGATGGGGCAGGATAAAGTACAGGTTAAGGGGCTAAAAGTCGTAAAGATCTTCCCAGAAAAAAATTATTTATTAATAAGTGGTTCCGTTCCGGGTCATAATGGTTCAATCGTTTTAATCCAAAAGTAAAATGCAAATAGAAATATTAAATATTCAGGGAGGAAAAACCGGCAGAACGATCGAACTGCCGGAGGAGATATTTGGCATTGAGCCTAATAACCACGTAATTTATTTGGCAGTAAAGCAACATTTGGCAGCACAACGCCAGGGTACGCATAAAGTTAAGACCCGTGCTGAGGTTGAAGGTTCATCTAAGAAATTACACAAGCAAAAAGGAACTGGTGGAAGCCGGAAAGGAAACCTGAGAAATCCATTGTATAAAGGTGGTGGTACTGTATTTGGCCCTAAACCCCATGGTTATGATATCAAGCTAAACCGTAAAGTAAAGGACCTGGCAAAGATCAGTGCATTAAGTCATAAATCAAAAGAAAATAATCTTGTTGTGGTGGAAGATATCAATTTAGATGCTCCTAAAACCAGGCAATTCACAGATATTTTCAAAAGCCTTAATACCGGCAAAAGAAAAACATTGTTTGTGTTACCGGAATTCAATGATAATGTTTACCGCAGTTTTAGAAATGTAAAAAATGTTTGTGGTACTTTATTGAGTGATGTTAATACTTATGATATAGTGAATTCGAATGTTATTGTTTTTACAGAAAGTGCTGCCAGGGTTTTTGTAGAAGAAAATACTGAAAAGGCAGAAGCTTAATTAATAATTAAATTATTTATAGACAATGAAACTGTCTGACGTATTAATAAAACCGGTGTTATCAGAAAAAGTTAACAAGCAAACCGAAAAGCACAACCGTTACACCTTCGTGGTAGACAGGAAGGCCAATAAACTGGAGATAAAGAAAGCTGTGGAAGAATTTTATGGCATCCAGGTTAAGGAAGTTAATACGATGGTTATGCCTTCAAAGGCAAAATCACGTAACACCAAGTCAGGTATCGTTTCAGGCCGTAAGCCAGCAAAGAAAAAAGCAGTTGTTACTGTCGCGGAGGGTGAAACAATAGACCTATACGGAAATGTTTAATGGATTTAAAAATCGTACATCGTAAACCGAACATTTAAAATGGCACTTAAAAAATATAAACCGATTACAGCAGGCACCAGGTGGAGAATAGGAAATGCTTATGCTGAAATTACTACCAATGTTCCCGAAAAGAGCCTGGTAGAAAAAGTACATCATACAGCCGGCCGTAATGCACAGGGCCGCAGAAGTATGCGTTATTTAGGCGGCGGTCATAAAAGAATGTACCGTATTATAGATTTTAAGAGAGATAAAAAAGATATAGCAGCAGTTGTAAAAACAATTGAATACGATCCAAACCGCAGTGCATTTATTGCCCTCGTGCATTTCGCTGATGGTGAAAAACGCTACATCCTTGCCCCACAAGGGTTACAGGTTGGTGGTACCATTTTAAGCGGCGATGCTGTGGCGCCCGATCTTGGGAATGCATTAATGCTGAAGAATATGCCTTTGGGTACTGTTATTCATAATGTTGAAATGCAGCCTGGACAAGGTGGAAAATTAGTTAGAAGTGCAGGGGCATCGGCCCAGCTGGCAAATAAGGAAGAAAAATATGGCATCTTAAAAATGCCGAGTGGTGAATTAAGAAAGATACTGATCAATTGTTATGCAACTGTTGGAGTTGTAAGCAACAGTGATCACAACCTGCAAAGTATGGGTAAGGCAGGAAGAAATAGGTGGAGAGGTATCAGGCCAAGAGTAAGAGGAGTTGCGATGAACCCGGTTGATCACCCGATGGGTGGTGGTG
>JACDBU010000122.1 GCA_013694745.1 Chitinophagaceae bacterium | reverse complement strand
TAAGATGACCAATCAAAATCAAAATCACAAAATATATTATCACAAGCTGGGAACTCCACAAACAACAGATGCTTTGATCTATGAAGATAAAGAACACCCGCTGCGAACAATAGGTGGTTACCTTACAGAAGATGAACGCTACCTCGTATTATCAAAGTCAGAAGGTACGAGTGGTTCGGAAATCTGGGTAAAAGATATGAATAGTGGTGAAAAAGATTTTACACTGCTCATAAAAGGATTTGATACGGAAGCAGGTGTGATAGACAATGACGGTGAAAAAATTTTGGTCAGAACAAATGCCGATGCACCTAATTATAAAGTAGTTTCTATTGATCCTAAAAACCCTTCCAAAGAAAACTGGGTAACGATTATTCCAACACGCACAAAATTGCTGGAGAATGTTGGCACAGCAGGGCATAAATTATTTCTTACGTACCTTGAAGATGCCTCATCGCGGGTATATCAATGTGATTACAAAGGGATGCTGGAAAGAGAAATAAAACTCCCGGGGATTGGCTCTGCATCAGGCTTTGATGGCAATAAAGAGGATAAAGAAATTTTTTACACCTATTCTTCTTATGATTATCCGCCGGCAATTTTCAGGTATTCTATATCGGATGGAAGTATACAAATATTCAGAAAAAGTGAAGCCCGGGTAAATGCCGAAAATTACCAGACCGTACAATCATTTTGTACCAGCAAAGACGGTACAAAGATCCCGATGTTCATCACCTATAAAAAAGGTTTAAAGCTTGATGGGAATAACCCTGTTTTATTATATGGCTATGGTGGATTCAACATCGCGATGACGCCAGGCTTCAGCATATCCAATGCATTTTTCCTGGAGCAGGGAGGCGTTTCAGTGGTGGTTAATTTAAGAGGTGGTAATGAATATGGCGAAGCCTGGCATAAAGCCGGCATGCTGCAAAACAAGCAAAATGTTTTCGATGATTTTATTGCGGCTGCGGAATTTTTAATTGAAAAAAAATATACCAATCCGCAAAAGCTTGCCATCCGGGGTGGAAGCAATGGTGGATTACTCATCGGCGCCGTGATGACGCAGCGTCCCGAACTTTTTAAAGTAGCCATACCACAGGTTGGTGTTATGGACATGCTGCGCTATCACAACTTTACCATAGGATGGGCATGGGCAACAGAATATGGAAGAAGTGATAAAAGAGAAGACTTCACAAACCTGTATAAATTTTCTCCTTTACAAAATTTAAAGAAGGGGGTTAAATATCCTGCAACCCTTGTAACTACAGGAGATCACGATGACAGGGTTGTACCGGCACACAGCTTTAAATTTGCGGCAACCTTACAGGCTGATAATGATGGTACCAATCCTGCACTCATACGGATTGAAACCCGTGCAGGGCATGGAGCCGGCAAACCAACCAGCAAACAAATTGAAGAAGCTGCTGATATCTGGAGTTTCGTGATGTATAATTTAGGGATGAGTTTTAGGTGAGGTTAATCCGTTAATCCGTTAATCCGTTATCCGTTAATCCGTTTATCCGTTGAGAAGTTTAAGTTGAGGTTGAGGTTAAGAGGATAAGGTGTGGAGGTAAAGCAGTAGTGGAATTTGGGGATTAGCAACACAGGGTAATAAATGGATACAGATAAAAAAGAGGCCAGGATCAATTTTAATGATGCTGGCCTCTTTCTTATATGGTACTATATTTATAATTTAAGATCTACACTCGATTAATTTTCAACAAGGCCATCACTTTGCCATTTCTTAAAAAGAGCGATTTCGCTATCGGATAATTTATCATGTTTGAATGGCATGAAACCACGGTCGGCCGGATTTAATTGTATCCTTGCTATCATATCCTGTATCCTTTCTTTCGATGCAGTGTAATTACTAAAATCTGCTTTATTGCCGCCCCTTGCAGGTAAATGGCAAGGACTACATTTAGCTTCTATCAAAGGTTGAATGGAGGTTGTATACGCCACCAGTACAGGTTTTGGTGGAGCCATTGGTTTATCTACGGGTGCTGGTACTATAGCAACAGTTTTTGAAGGGATTGCCTTTTTTGTACAGGCAGCAAAAACAACTATTATTAAAACGATCAGTGCAATAATACTTTTTTTCATTTAAAATGTTTTGGTTGTGATGTAAGGGAAATATTATATTAAAATAAGAATAATATTTTATTTGGAAAATTTTTTTGATGAACGGCGGCCGGGGAGGATTAGGATTTTGGGTTGAATATTTTGAACTCTCAATAAAATCTAAATTACATCCTGTCGGGTACCCTTATCCCCAATAACTGCATGGCACTTTTGATTATATTGCCCGTCATAACGGCTATGCATGTACGAAGTTGTTTCTTTTCATTCGTTTCGGCATTCGCAATGGAGTGCGCAGTATAAAAAGAATTAAAGGTTTGCGCTATATGAAAAACATAATTGGCAATAACCGAAGGATTCAATTCATTGGCAGCCTGCTCAATAACAGCAGCATATTGTTCCAGGATAAGAATTAATTGTTTTTCCAGTGGCAGCAGCAGGTTCTCGCTATTTGCTACTTGCTTCTCGCCACTTGCTACTATCTTCTCACCACTTGCTACTTGCTTCTCCCTTCTTGCTACTTGCTCAAACCCAACCTTCCTCAATATAGATTGTATCCTGGCAAATGTATACTGCACAAATGGCCCGGTAAAGCCATGAAAGTCTATGCTTTCTTCCGGGTTAAAAACCATTTTCTTTTTTGGATCAACCCGCAGTAAATAAAATTTCATTGCGCCGAGGCCTATGATTTCAAACAGGTCATGCAACTCTTCTTCATTAAAATCTTTTACTTTTCCCAGCTCCTCTGTATGTTTTTTAGATGTAGCGATCATTTCATCCACGAGGTCATCAGCATCTACTACCGTACCTTCACGGCTTTTCATTTTTCCACCAGGAAGCTCTACCATTCCATAACTCAAATGATGTATATCATCTGCAAATGGCAATCCGAGTTTTTTGCAAATTGCTTTTAAAACTTTCATGTGATGTATCTGCTCATCACCGATAACATAAATACTTTTGTCAGGCTTGTATTCTTCAAATTTTTGTTCTGCCAGTCCTATGTCCTGGGTGATATAAACCGATGTGCCATCGTTCCGTAACACCAGTTTTTCATCCAGTTTATAAGCTTCCAGGTTCACCCATACACTTCCATCTTCTTTGTTGTAAAATATTTTTTTTAAAAGGCCTTCCTTTACGATGTCGCGTCCCAGCAAATACGTTTCGCTTTCATAATAAATACGGTCAAAGTTACTGCCAATACGCTTATAGGTAATATCAAAACCTTCATAAACCCAGGTATTCATTTTCTTCCATAGTGTTTTCACCTCCGGTTTATTCTCTTCCCAGTCTACCAGCATTTTTTGTGTTTGCTGCATTATCGGGGCCTGCTTTTCTGCTTCTTCTTTATCAACACCTTTTTCTTTTAATGCTTCAACTTCTTTTTTAAATTCATCATTAAATTTTACATAATAATCACCCACAAAGTGATCTCCTTTAATATGGGTTGAGGCTGGTGTGGCCCCATCTGCATACAATTGCCAGGCTAACATACTTTTGCAAATGTGAATGCCTCGGTCGTTAACCACACAGGTTTTTATCACATCATACCCATTAGCTTTTAAAATCTCCGCAACACTCCATCCCAAAAAATTATTTCTCAGATGCCCCAGGTGCAATGGCTTGTTGGTATTGGGAGATGAATATTCAACCATCATTTTTTTATCCCCTAAAGCCTTTTTTCCATAATCTATGTTGCTATAATTTTGCTGCAGAATTTTAAGCAGGTAACTATCGCGGATAATAAGATTTAAAAATCCTTTTATAACATTATATCCTGAAAAAAATGCATCATTATTTTTAACAAGCTGTTCGCCTAATTCGTCTCCAAGTTCTTCGGGAGATTTTTTTAGTTGTTTAACTAATGAAAATAAAACAACCGTATAATCCCCTGTAAACTCCGGCTTGGTTTGACTTACCTGGAAATCCTTTTCTGTAAAATATTGGGAATACAATGCCTGCAGACTTTCAACAACTGCTTTTTGTAAACTGTCAACAATATCCATCAACGTAATTATTTATTTTGCAAAAATAGATTTTTTAAAAACAAAGCCTAGCCAATCGGCAATTGGCAATAAGCAATATGCAATAAGAAATAAGCAATTGTGTTGAAGACCTGTAGGGACACAACCCAATTGGCAACAGGCATCAGCATCACTTGCTACTTGCCAATTGCCATTTGCCAATTGCTACCCCCCTCTCGCTACTCGCCACTTGCCACCCGTTTCCGTCATTGCTGCAATGACGAAACTCCTTTCCGATCTTAAGATAACTTGCTACTCGCTACTCACTACTTGCCACTTGCCACTCTCCAACACATACCCTACAAAACCTTACCTTTGCGCCTCTAAAAAAAAGAACACGCATGATCAGTGTAAATAA
>JACDBU010000058.1 GCA_013694745.1 Chitinophagaceae bacterium | reverse complement strand
GCAAAGCATTGATCCCAGCAATGAGTTGCAAAAAGAAGCTTTTGAAAATTGTGATATTCAGTTTACAGAGGATCTTGAAGTTTTACGGCAGGCAAATTTTTTTATTGTTGCCGTTCCCACTCCCGTTGATAAGAACAATGTGCCTAATCTTGCACCAGTTCTTAAAGCCAGTGAAACCATTGGAAAAGTTATCAAGAAGGGCGATTACGTGGTTTTTGAATCTACGGTTTACCCGGGATGTACAGAAGAGGATTGTTTGCCAATAATTGAAAAACTATCCGGTCTTAAAAATAGTATTGATTTTAAAATTGGATACTCACCTGAAAGAATTAACCCGGGCGACAGGGAGCACACATTAAGCAGCATTGTGAAAGTGGTAAGCGGGTGCGATGCAGAAAGCCTTGACACCATTGCAAAGATTTACGAACTCGTGGTTGATGCCGGTGTACACAAAGCCTCCTGCATTAAAGTTGCCGAAGCAGCGAAGATCATTGAGAACACACAACGTGATCTTAATATTGCATTGATGAATGAGCTTTCAATCATCTTCGATAAAATGGGGATCAATACTTACGAGGTGCTGGAAGCTGCCGGTACCAAATGGAATTTTTTAAAATTCTCACCGGGATTGGTTGGTGGACATTGCATCGGGGTGGACCCGTATTATCTCACGTATAAATCAAAACAACTTGGCTACGATTCGCAGGTAATATTATCCGGAAGGGCCATCAATGATAATATGGGTGCGTATGTTGCCAACAAAGTGATAGCGCATATTAAAGAAAATAATGACAACATAGCGCATGCAAAGGTGCTGGTTATGGGTGCAACTTTTAAAGAGAATGTTAGTGATATTCGCAATTCAAAAGTGGCCGATGTAGTAAACGCATTAAGATCACATATGGTGCAGGTTGATGTAACCGATCCGCATGCTAACAGTGATGACCTTAATAAAGAGTATGGATTTGGATTACAGCAACAGTTAAGTAATGATTATGATGCCGTGATAGTAACGGTACCCCACAGTGAATATAAAAAAATAAATGATAAAGAGTTTGCGTCTATAACCAAGCCGGCAGCCATTATAGCCGATCTGAAGGGAATATACCGGGATAAAATTGTAAGTCGTAATTACTGGAGTTTATAGTTTAAAATTATCAAATATTTTGAAAACATTTCACCATAAAGATTTAAGTGCTCTTTCGTTTTTAGTGACTGGCGGAGCAGGTTTTATCGGCAGTCATATTGCTGAATACCTGTTAAAAAATGGCGCGGGAAAAGTGCGTGTACTGGATAATATGGTAAATGGTTTTCACACTAATCTTGATGTATTAAAATTGTATCCTGCATATGAATTTATTGAAGGGGATATTCGTGATGCTGAATTGTGTAACCGTGCCTGTTCAGGGATTGATTATGTTAGTCACCAGGCTGCATTGGGCTCTGTGCCCCGTTCTATACAAGAACCCGCCAATACAAATAATGTGAATGTTGGGGGTTTTGTAAATATTTTAAAGGCCGCTGTTGACAATGATGTAAAGCGCTTTGTGTATGCATCTTCTTCATCGGTATACGGAGACGACCCTCGTTTACCAAAAACAGAATCCTACATCGGGAATTGTTTATCTCCCTATGCAGTTAGTAAAAGAACAGATGAATTGTATGCACAGGTATTTGCAACCGTTTACAAAATGCCCGTTATTGGTTTACGGTACTTCAATATATATGGACCGCGCCAGGATCCGGATGGTGCTTACGCAGCCGTGATACCGTTGTTTGTTAAAGGCATCATCCATAAAACACCGGTTTACATTAACGGCGATGGGGAGCAAACACGTGATTTTACATTTGTTCAAAATGCCGTGCAGGTAAATGTAAAAGCTATGCTTACCGATAACCAGGAAGCATTCAATAAAGTTTACAATGTGGCAGCAGGTAAAAATTTTTCGATAAATAATTTATACAATGCCATCCGGGATCATCTCAAAAGCAGCCATGCTGCCACTTATCGTGAACCGAGGGAAGGAGATGTGCGCAATTCCCTTGCTGATATTTCACTTGCAGAGAAGCAATTGGAATATGTTCCTGAAATAAGATTTGAAGAAGGCCTTGTGCAAACCATAGAATATTTTAAAGAATTGTATAATTAAGTTTATTAAACAAACGATTGTAAATAAATGCCCTTTATAAAAACAGGTTTCCAGGGACTAATGATCTTTCAACCGCAGGTGTTTGAAGATAGCCGCGGTTATTTTTATGAAAGCTATAATAAAAAGATATTTTCAGCCGAAGGGGTAAGTATAGATTTTATTCAGGATAACCAGGCCAGTTCAGCGTTTGGTGTTATTCGTGGCCTGCATTACCAGCTTCATCCATTTTCACAAACAAAGCTGATAAGGGTTTTGAGTGGCGCTGTTATTGATGTTGCTGTTGATATAAGAAAAGGATCCCCAACTTACGGTATAGCATACACGATAGAATTATCTGCTGAAAATAAAAAGCAGTTATTGATACCGAAGGGATTTGCTCATGGATACTCTGTGCTATCCCAAATGGCAGAAGTTATTTATAAATGTGATGCATTTTACAATAAAGAAAGCGAGGCAGGCATTGCTTTCAATGATCCAGCGCTGGATATTAACTGGAATATCCCGGCGGATGCAGCAATTATTTCAGAAAAGGATCAGCATCATCCCATGCTGGCAGAATGTAAAAATAATTTTATTTACGGCGATTAAATTTTGTTATGGATACTTTTATCGATCCTGGTAAAACGGTGCTGGTTACAGGTGCCGGGGGGCAACTTGGAAAGGCGCTGCAAAAATCCGCAGCGCAATATCCTGCATACCATTTCCTGTTTGAAACAAAAGAAAATTTTCCCATTGATAATTTTGCAGTTGTAAAAAAATATTTTTCCCGTCACCGAATTGATTATTGCATCAACTGCGCTGCATACACAGCCGTTGATACAGCTGAAACCGATAGTGAAAAAGCTTTTAGTATTAATGGAGATGCGGTAGGAAATCTTGCGAAAGTTTGTAAAGATCACCAGGCACTTTTAATTCACATTTCAACAGATTATGTATTTGATGGCACGGCAACCCAGCCTTATAAGGAAGAGGACGCGATAGCCCCGGTAAATATGTATGGCGCGTCCAAGTTAAAAGGAGAGGAGCTGGCCCTTAATAGTAACCAGTTGTCTGTTATCATACGCACGTCGTGGCTCTACTCATCTGAAAATAAAAATTTTGTAAAAACAATGTTGCGGTTAATGAGTGAGCGGGAAAGCGTGAATGTTGTTTCAGATCAGTACGGCTGCCCTACCTATGCTCCCGACCTGGCAGCAGTAATTATGAAGATCATTGAAAAAGAAAATGAAGCGCCGGGAAGTGATTACGGTATATTCAATTATTGTAACACGGGCATAACTACCTGGTATGATTTTGCTGAAGCCATAAAAGAGATCGTAAAAAGTGAATGTAAAATAATCCCGGTGCCCACAACAAGCTTCCCAACTCCGGCAAAGCGGCCAGGGTATTCAGTTTTAGACACTTCCAAAATTCAGCAATTGTTGGGTGTAACCATACCTTTTTGGAAAGACAGTCTTAAAAAAATGTTTAATGAAATTTGAATTTCCGGGAATTAATATCTTTTTTCTCTTAAAGGAATTCTTTTCCTGCCACCGCCTTCATCGCTCGGCCTTTTAAATCCGCCATCGGCTTCATTCATTCTCACCACCCTGCCATTGTGCTTTTTGCCATCAATGCTTTTTATCATTTTGCCTGCAACACTTTTGTCAATTTCAACCCAGGCATTCATTTCACGCAGGTCAATTTTTCCCAGCATATCTTTTTGCAGGTTGCTTTCATCCAGTATGAACTGTAAAAAACTTGCTTTGTAAAAACCGTCTTTAGTACCCAGGTTAATGAATAAACGGGTAAAGCCATTATCACGGCTATTGAACGATCCTCTTTCCCTTCTGCCACCCATATCCCGGTTATTGTTATCTACCCGGCCCCTGATATCATTGCGTGCATTCAGGTCTTCAGCGTTTTGATAATATTTTAAAAAATGATTGAACTCCAAAGCAGCAACTCTTTTCAATACATCTTCCTTTGTTATATCTGCAAATTTTACCTGCAGGTCAGGCAGGTAAGTTTCATATTCACCATGAGAGGTATCTGCTTCCATTAATTTGTCCATGAAATGAAAAAATTGTTTGCGACAAACATCTTTCCCCGTTGGAATATCAAGGCGATGAAATTGTGCGTTTATCATTTTTTCGATCTGTCTTATTTTGTACGACTCCCTGCTGTGACAGATGGATATACATATACCGCTTTTACCAGCCCTTGCTGTTCGGCCGCTGCGATGTGTGTAAACTTCCATATCATCCGGCAGCTCATAATTGATAACGTGCGTAATGCCTTCCACATCTATACCCCTTGCCGCAACATCAGTGGCAATAAGCATCTGTATACTTTTCTGGCGAAAGCGCTGCATCACTTTATCGCGCTGTTGCTGTGTAAGATCACCGTGCAAAGCTTCAATATCATATCCTTCCTTCACC
>JACDBU010000118.1 GCA_013694745.1 Chitinophagaceae bacterium | reverse complement strand
GTGTAGCTCATCTATCAAACCAATTCAAAAAAATCACCAGGCTTTCCCCATCCTTCTTCAAAAAGTTAAAACGAAAGCGCCAAAGCAATTTAGAAAACCTGTGATTTATGTAAGGCTTTCCTTTTAATCTGTAAGGCTTTACATTTTTATTCAACTGAACTTTGTACTATCATTATTTCTTATCGGCCGTTGCTTTTAAACCAGTGCTGTTGTGGCAAAAAAAAATAAATATGATTATAAATGCAGTGAAAGATCACAGTGGCTTTGCAGAATTAGAAAAATCAAAAGTTCATATTGTTGTTGAAATTATCGAATACATGCCCAATGCCGTTGTAAGTAAAACAATCATCAAAAAGGCAACAGGTAACGTGACTGTTTCTTCGTTTGATACAGGTGAGGAATTAGCTGAGAAAACTTCGCCATTTGATAATTATATTCAAATCATTGACGGCGCTGCTGAAGTTACCATTGACGATAAAAAATATAAATTGAATTTAGGTGAAGCAATTATTATTCCTGCTCATGCGAAACATCACTTTAATGCTGATGTTCAATTCAAAATGATTTCAACAGTTATTAAAAGCGGTTATGAAGACTGATAAATCAACCGTCAGAAAAATCAGAAGCAATTGTCGATTTAAAGTGGAATAACCCTGGAGTATTCCCGGAGAAAGAAGAGGCAAGGACATTTCGCTTTACATTTTGAAAAGCGGTTTGCTTCCGGTGCATAACAAAAGAGCATTATTTGGAAAATAAGAAAATATTAGAAACGGTTTAGCAAAAAAAAACCATTGATATTTT
This sequence comes from Chitinophagaceae bacterium, assembly GCA_013694745.1. Classification (GTDB taxonomy): domain Bacteria; phylum Bacteroidota; class Bacteroidia; order Chitinophagales; family Chitinophagaceae; genus Ginsengibacter. Next base: position 5,717 of record JACDBU010000118.1, on the reverse strand, counting down.
GAAATATAATTTCATAAAAATTTAATAAAAATTAAAAAGATGGAAAACAAAAAAGTATTACAAAAGAACAGTGTCAATAAAGTCAAACCTGATGTAACCCCAGTTGACAAAAAAGTTGCAGGAAAAAAGCCATTGAAAAAATCATCTGCTTTGCTTGCGGCGTCCAAGGCACGCAGTGCGGTCGGTGGAGTAAATGCTCATTCTTCAAAAGATGTAAGAGGTTCCAGCGGCCTGGCAAATACAGGAACTATTATTTCTTATGACTAATCATTTTAAAATGAACCGGTTTTTAATTCTTTAAAAAAAGACAAGTTCTTCTGATAGCCAAATAGATTTTAAACCTGTATGACGAAAATCATCTTTTTTTAAGAGTAAGGTAAATTAAATAAACTCTTGGAATGAGGAATTTTGAGAACTGAATAAAACAATTAATCTGACACATAAAATAATATAAATGACAACCACAATTGAAAAGAAACCGGAAGTTTCAAACAAACAGGTACAAACAAAAGCAGCCGCAAACGGTCATGCAACAATGAAAGGTTTAGTATATAACGGACCTGGAAGAATTGCTTTAAAACAAATACCAAAACCTGTTATTGAAAAATCAACAGATGCTTTGGTGAAAGTTATAAAGACCACGATTTGTGGAACCGATTTAGGCATCCTACATGGTAAAACGCCATCGGTAAAACCGGGTACAACATTAGGTCACGAAGGTGTTGGTGTAATAGAGGAAGTGGGAACTTCTGTCACTAATTTTAAAAAGGGTGATCATGTCATCATCTCGTGTATTACATCCGATGGTAGCTGTGAATATTGTAAAAAACAATTGTATTCGCATTGCGAAGATGGTGGCTGGATATTAGGACATTTAATTAATGGAACACAAGCTGAGTATGTTCGCATTCCACATGCTAATAACAGTCTGTATTTAATTCCGCCAAATTCTGATGAAGAAGCGTTGGTGATGCTGAGCGATATTTTACCAACCGGTTTTGAAATAGGCGTTATTGCAGGACAGGTTCAGCCCGGAGATACGATTGCTATTGTTGGCGCCGGACCAATTGGTATGGCAGCTTTGCTTACGGCGCAATTTTATTCTCCGGCAAAAGTTTATATGATTGACCTGGATGATAATCGCTTAGAGATGGCAAAAAAATTCGGTGCCACACATACCATTAATTCAGGCAATGAAGATGCAGTAAAAAGAACGCTGGCTGAAACAAAAGATGGCGTTGATGTAGCCATTGAAGCAGTTGGTATTCCTGCAACTTTCGATATATGCCAAAAGATCGTTCGTCCCGGCGGGCACCTCGCCAACATTGGTGTGCATGGCAAACCCGTTGACCTGCAGATTCAAAATCTATGGATACAAAACATCACCATCACAATGGGTTTGGTAAACACAAATACAACGCCGATGCTTTTGAAAACAGTTTCATCAGGCAAGCTGCAACCGGATAAATTAATCACACATCATTTCAAATTAGATGATATAATGAAAGCTTACGAGGTGTTTGGTAATGCAGGCAAAGAGAAAGCATTGAAAGTGATCATCGAATCATAATACATGAATGAAACAGAAAAAAATCCTGCTGAAAAATTACATTATGGAAAGGTCATTTCTGTTCGTGGCAGCATCGTTGATGTGAAGTTTGAAACCAATCTTCCGTTCATCAATTCTGTGTTAAGGACCGGGAAGAAAATGGAGATCATTCTTGAAGTACAATTGCAGCTCGATGCAAAACATGTAAGGGCTATTTCATTGACACCCACTCAGGGATTGGCAAGAGGTATGGAAGTACAATCGGACGGGAAAGAACTGACCGTGCCGGTAGGTAAAGAAATTTTGGGGCGCATGTTTGATGTATTCGGAAATACAATTGATCATAAAGAAGCGCTGCCTGATATGGAGCATCGCAGTATACACCAGTCGCCTCCTCCGTTAGTGAAGCAATCTACCAATTCAGAAGTTTTTGTAACTGGCATTAAAGCCATTGATGTACTGTTGCCATTAGAACGCGGCGGCAAGGCTGGTTTGTTTGGCGGAGCCGGTGTTGGCAAAACAGTTTTGCTTACGGAGATGATCCACAATATGGTAGGGCATAACAAGGGTGTAAGCATGTTTTGCGGTATCGGTGAGCGTTGCCGCGAAGGACAGGAATTGTACAATGATATGAAAGAAGCCGGTGTGCTGGAAAATATGGTGATGATGTTCGGGCAAATGAACGAACCTCCCGGTGCACGTTTTCGCGTGGGCCATGCAGCTTTAACAATGGCTGAATATTTTCGCGATGATGAGCATCGTGATGTGTTGTTGTTGATCGATAATATTTTCAGATTTATCCAGGCAGGCATGGAAGTTTCCGGCTTGATGGGACAGATGCCTTCCCGGTTGGGTTATCAACCCACCATGGGAACGGAGCTATCGAAACTCGAAGAGCGCATCGCCAATACTGATGTCGGTGCCATCACTTCCATCCAGGCTGTCTATGTGCCTGCCGATGATTTGACGGACCCTGCCGCTGTGCATACTTTCTCACATCTTTCTGCATCTATTGCACTTTCCAGGAAAAAAGCGGGTGAAGGTTTATATCCCTCCATAGACTTATTGCAATCCAATTCAAAAATGGCAACGCCTGGTATTATTGGTGAAAGGCATTACAATATTGCACAGGAAATACGGCAGACATTAGCGAAGTACGAAGACCTTAAAGACATCATAGCCATGCTCGGCCTCGAACAATTATCTGCGGAGGATCGGAACATAGTAAACCGTGCCCGGAAACTGGAGCGCTTCTTTACGCAGCCATTTTTTACAACCGAACAATTCAGTGGAATGGAGGGAAAAGAAGTTAGTTTGAAAGACGCCCTGGATGGTTGTGAACGAATACTTAAAGACGAGTTTAAAGATTTACCTGAAAGTGCTTTTTATATGATAGGGTCAATAGAAGAAGCTATGAAAAAAGGAGCTAATAATTCGAATGATGCGCCAAAGAAAAATAATGTTGTTGATGAGAAAAAACCAAAGGATTCGGAAGAAGAAAATAAAAATATTGACCAGGATAAGTCAAAGGTTTTGGTGAATAAAAAAGAACCTGTAGAGGTGGAATAAAAAAATCAAAATGGAAAACATAACAATGAGCTTAAGGATACTGCTTCCATTTAGAGTTTTTGCGGAAGCAAAAAATGTGAGCCGAATTGTTATAGAAACAAGTGAGGGTTCTTATGGCTTTTTACCGCAAAGGCTCGATTGTGTGGCTGCATTGGTGCCCGGTATTCTAACGTACGAGACAGAAGCGAAAGTTCATTATATAGCAGTTAATGAAGGCTTGGTGGTAAAAGCTGGCACCGAAGTATTGGTATCTGTTCGCAATGCCATTGGAGGCGCAGACTTGGGCAAACTGCATGAATCAGTTGAAAAAGATTTTAAGAGCCTGGATGAAAGTGAAAAAAATATTCGCAGCGTTTCGGCGAAGCTGGAAAGCAGTTTTATTTATACGCTTCAAAAATTTCATAAAGAATAACCATGGCATCCATTGAAGATGATAAAGGTTCGTTTAGCCGGAAGATAGCTGAAAAAGAAAAACGAAAATTGCGATCGCTGCATGAAAATAAGGGTGTTTGGTTCGGCTTGGGAATGATGGGAATGATAGGCTGGTCTGTAGCAGTGCCTTCATTATTAGGTGCGGCATTGGGCGTATGGTTAGATAAAAAATACCCTGAATCATTTTCCTGGACACTGACCTTTTTGATTGCTGGTTTAATTGCGGGTAGCGTGATTGCCTGGTATTGGGTTGACAAAGAAGACAAAGCAATGCATCAAAATAAAAACGAAGACAATGAATGACATTTTAAACACAACATTAGTTTTCATAAGCGGGCTTGCCCTGGGGACACTGTTCTTTGGCGGCCTTTGGCTTACTGTAAAAAAATCGGTTGCATCAAAAACACCTGCCCTTTGGATCCTCGGAAGTTTCGCTTTAAGGACGGCGATTACGTTGCTTGGGTTTTATTTCATAGGTGCAGATAACTTTCAGAGAATGCTTATCTGCCTGCTTGGTTTTATAGCAGCCAGGTTCATCGTTATCTATTTTACCAAACGGGATAAAGCAACCCAAATCCGGTTAAAAACAGGAACCAATCATGAAGCTTAGTCCTGATGAAACTATATTTTGGCAACATGGGTTTATCACTATAAACTTAACCATTGTTACTACGTGGGCATTAATGCTTGTATTGGTGGTGTCTTCAAAATTGATAACAAGGAAACTAAAAACAGGCATTCATATTTCACGCTGGCAGTGCATACTCGAAATGATTGTAACTACCATTAGCAGCCAGATCAAAGAAGTAGGATTGGATAACCCAAAAAAATATGTCGGCTTCATCGGCACTTTATTTTTGTTTATTGCCATAGCTAATCTCTGTATAATATTTCCATGGTACGAGCCACCCACTGCTTCACTTTCTACTACAACTGCACTGGCGATCTGTGTGTTTTTGGCCGTGCCTTTTTTCGGTATTGAAAAAGGAGGTATAAAAGGTTATCTGGCAACTTATATTGAACCAACACCTATAATGCTACCATTCAATCTTATCAGCGAAGTAACCCGCACACTTGCTCTGGCAGTAAGATTATTCGGAAACATTATGAGCGGTGGAATGATCGTGGCTATCCTGTTAAGTATCTCACCCTTTATATTTCCGGTTATCATGAATATGCTGGGCTTGCTTACCGGCATGGTACAAGCCTATATTTTCAGCATCCTTGCAACGGTTTATATAGCGGGTGCCGTACAGGTAAAACAAAAAGATAAAATCAAATTAAAAACAAAAAAACAAAAAGACAATAAAAATGGATAGCGTAACTACTATAGCAATAGCATCAATTATTACTGCCGGAATTACTACCGGTATTGGAACAATGTTTCCTGCGTTAAGCGAAGGAAAGGCTGTGGCATCAGCTTTAAATTCATTGGCACAACAACCCGATGCAGCACCCACTATTACAAGAACTTTATTCGTGGGCCTGGCAATGATTGAATCCACAGCAATTTATTGTTTCGTGGTTTCAATGATTCTCATTTTCGCCAACCCTTTCTGGAACCACATCATCGCAAAATAACCGACAATGAAAATTAACTGGTTCACAGTTATAGCACAGGTAATTAATTTCCTCATTTTAGTGTGGTTGCTGAAACGCTTTTTGTATAAACCTATTCTAAAGGCTGTTGATGAACGTGAAAAGAAAATCACTTCCCAACTGAAGGATGCAAAGGCTGAAAAAGCAGAAGCGAAAAAAGAGCAGGATGAATTTGCCAAGAAGAATGATGACTTCGATCAGCAAAAAAAGGCATTGATGGACAAAGCTGTTGCTGACACCAACGACGAGAAAAATAAATTGCTGGAAGCCGCGAGGAAAGAAGCGAATGATCTCCAGGTTAAACTTGAAAAGGCAGCCAAAGATGTCCAGGAAAAAATGAAAGAAAGGCTGGTGCAAAAAGTGCAGGATGAGGTGTTTGCTATTTCAAGAAAAACGCTCACTGATCTTGCCTCCGTTAGTCTCGAAGAGCAATCTGCCAATTTGTTTATTAAGCGACTGGATGAATTAAAAGACAATGAAAAAAAACAATTCATTGACGCATTCAAAGCAGATGCAAAGCCCGTGTTGATACGAAGTGCATTTGAGTTACCGGCAAAGCAACAAACAG
>JACDBU010000108.1 GCA_013694745.1 Chitinophagaceae bacterium | reverse complement strand
CAACTTACGATGCGGATTATACCGATACCCGGAATTTGAGTTATGCAAATAATGAATTGAGAGATAGCATGATCGCTGCGATGAAATTCTGGATCAGGGTAAGCGACATTGACGGATTCCGGTGTGATGTGGCAGATGGACCGCCGGTAGATTTTTGGAAGCAATGCATTGCATCATTAAAAAAAGTAAAAAATGTTTATATGCTGGCAGAAAGTGAAACGCCGCTGTTGCATGAAGTTGGATTTGATGAAACCTATACATGGAGCGTGATGGCAGCTATGGCAGATGTGTATGCCGGCAAATATAAACTGGCACATTTGGATTCTGTTCTCAATCACAATTTCGAAATATTTCCTAAATATGCATACCGCATGTATTTTACAACCAATCATGATGAGAATAGCTGGAACGGCACTGAATTTGAAAAATATGGTAAAGGATATAAAACTTTTGCAGTGCTGAGTCAAACAATGTATCAAAGCGTTCCGCTCATTTATAATGGCCAGGAAATACCCAACAAAAAAAGGTTGAAGTTTTTTGTAAAAGATCCGATAGCGTGGGGAAATAAATTTGAAATGGCCCCCTTCTATACAACCCTGCTGAAACTGCGCAGAAGCACGCCTGCACTGGCTGCTGATGCTTCTTATAAAAAACTGGTGACGGCAAATGATATGGCCATCTTTGCTTATTTACGGGAAAAAAGAGGGCGTAAGATTGTGGTGATCCTCAACCTTTCTAATGAGCCCCAAAAATTCACCATAAATGATAAGATCATTTACGGGCAACCGCAAAATGTATTTATGGGTGTTAAAGAAAAGGTTAGTTCATCACACGTTTTCAGCATTGAGCCGTGGGGGTTTATTGTGTATGATTATAAGTGAGGTGAAGAAAGAAAGAAGTTGAGGTTGAGGTTAAGAAGACAAGAGGTTGAGGTTAAGATTGAGAAGAAGATAAGAAATTGAGATTGAGGTCTTGATTTATTAGCTGATTAAAACAAATTTTAAATTTTTATTATATCATCCCTCAACCTCAACCTCAACCTTAATCTCAACCTCTAAATTACTTCACCATATTCTTCACTTCCTGCAATTTTAAAAGCGCTTCTACCGGGGTGAGCCTGTTGATGTCCACGGCTTCCAGGATTTTACGTATCTCTTCAAAGGCCTGTGAATGCGCATCAAAGATGCTGAGTTGTAATTGTGGCGCAGATAATTTTTTTATCGTTTCGTTCAAAGGCCTGGTTGTTGGAACCGGTTGACCATCATCCCCAAAATTTTTTTCTTCCAGGAATTTTAAGATTTCATTTGCACGTGCAATGAGTGAAGGTGGCATGCCAGCCATCTTAGCAACATGAATTCCAAAACTGTGAATGCTTCCACCCGGTGCTAATTTTCTTAAAAAAATAATTTTATTACCTACTTCCTTATTGGTTACATGATAATTTTTTACGCGTGGTAATTTATTTTCAAGCTCATTCAATTCATGATAATGCGTAGCAAATAATGTTTTAGGCATATGCGTGGATTTATGCAAATGTTCCACAATGCTCCACGCAATTGAAATGCCATCATAGGTTGAGGTGCCTCTACCTATCTCATCCAGCAATATCAGGCTCCTGGAGGTGATATTATTGATGATGCTGGCGGTTTCATTCATCTCAACCATGAACGTACTTTCGCCACTGCTCAAATTATCATTTGCTCCCACACGGGTAAATATTTTATCTGTCAAAGGAATTTTTGCATCATTGGCAGGCACAAAACTACCCATATGCGCCATTAAAGTTATAAGGGCCGTTTGGCGAAGAATGGCGCTCTTGCCACTCATATTCGGACCGGTTAAAATAATTATTTGCTGATCCGCCGGATCTAAAAAAATATCATTCGCGATGTATGTTTCACCCTGTGGTAAATTTCGTTCAATCACAGGGTGGCGGCTCACCTGCAACACAAGGCTGTTGCCATCATGCAGGGCCGGTTTCTTATAATTATACTGTAATGCATTACCGGCAAAGCAACAAAGACAATCCAGCACTGCCATTACATTCCCGTTTACCTGCATGGGCGCAATGTAATCCTGTAATTCGCTCAACAATTTTTCAAAGATCTCCAATTCTATCTGCGAAATTTTTTCTTCAGCCCCGGTTATTTTTTCTTCGTATTCCTTTAATTCAGGTGTGATGTACCTTTCGCCATTCACCAACGTTTGTTTGCGTATCCATTCTGCAGGTACTTTGGTTTTGTGTGTATTGGTTACTTCCAGGTAATAGCCGAAAACATTATTGAAGCCAACGCGTAGCGAGGAAATACCGGTACGCTCACTTTCCTGCTGCTGAATTTTTATCAGGTGTTCCTTACCGTTAGTTGATATATTTCTCAGCTCATCCAGCGTTTCATTAACATTTTTTGCTATCACATTCCCTTTGCTCACTGCAACAGGTGGATTTTCTACAACGGTAGCCGCTATTTTATCAGCGATGTATTTGCACGGATTCAACGAGTCGCCAAGCCGCTTCAGGTAAAGGTTATCGGCCGTATCGCAAAGTGACTTGATGAGCATAACCTGTTGCAGTCCCTTTTGAATTTGAAGAACTTCGCGTGGATTTATTTTTTTGAGCGATATTTTACTCACCAGCCTTTCAACATCACCTGATTGTTTTATGGAATGAGAGATCCTGTTCCTCATGTCTACCGATTTTATAAAAAAAGAAACAAGTTCAAGGCGCTCATTAATTTTGTTTACATCGGTTAGTGGAAATACCATCCATCTTTTTAGCAGCCTGGCACCCATGGGCGAAACGGTATTGTCCAGCACTTTCAGTAAAGAATTATTTCCTTCCACCCCTCCAAGCAATTCAAGGTTGCGTATGGTAAAACGGTCCATCCACAAATGATCCGCCTTATCAATTCTTTGCAGCGAGGTAATGTGTTGCAGGTTTGGGTGTTCCGTATCTTTTAAATAATGCAGCAGCGCGCCCGCGGCTGTGATGCCTTCCTGCAGATCGTCAACGCCAAACCCTTTTAAACTTTGGGTACCAAAATGTTTTAACAGGCTTTCTTTTGCATACGCATTTGCAAAAACCCATTCATCCAAAGTGTATGTAAAAAATTTATTTCCAAAAAGATTTTTAAAATGCTTTTGCTGATTGCGCTGGAAAACGATTTCCGCCGGCTGAAATCCCTGCAGTAATTTATCAGCGTATTCCTTATCTCCCTCGGCAATAAAAAATTCACCTGTTGAAATATCCAGGAAGGCGATGCCGATCTTTTCATCATTAAAATGTATGCCACATAAAAAATTATTCTGATTGTGTTCAAGTAATTTATCATTGATCGCCACACCGGGTGTAACCATTTCGGTAACACCACGCTTTACTATCCCTTTGGCAAGTTTAGGATCTTCCAGCTGGTCGCAGATCGCAACGCGATAACCAGCCTTCACCAGTTTATGTAAATACGTGTCAAGTGCATGGTAAGGAAAGCCCGCCAGCTCCGAAGATGTAGGAGAGCCATTATTCCGTTTCGTTAAGGTGATACCCAGCACTTTCGAAGCAGTAATGGCATCTGAACCGAAAGTCTCATAAAAATCCCCCACCCTAAAAAGCAGTATGGCATCAGGGTATTTGGCCTTGATAGCATTGTGCTGTTGCATGAGCGGCGTTTCTTTACTTTCTGTTTTGGCCATTCCTGTTTTTATTTTTTACGATGCTTCAAAAATAAGGGTTACTGGTATAATCTCTTTGAGGTGTTAGCACAAGGTATATGAAGTTTCTAAAGTATTTTTGCAGGTAATGGAGGAGGGTGTAAGAAAATTAAGCATGGATGAACTCAACCGCAAAAGCGTGGATGAGTTCAGGCAGTCAGAAAAAATTCCTGTAATCATTGTCCTGGAAAATATTCGCAGCATGCACAATGTAGGCAGCGTATTTCGTACGGCAGACGCATTTTTGATCGAAGCCATTTACATCTGCGGATATACTGCACAGCCTCCTCGCAAAGAGATCGATAAAACAGCTTTAGGGGCTACGGAAACGGTTTCCTGGAAATATTTTGCAACAACCCGGGAAGCTTTGGAAGCGCTGCGAAATAAAGAATATAAACCCTATGCAATTGAGCAGGCAGATAAAAGCATTTCATTGCAAAATATCGGCGAAGTTGAGGTCAAAAAAATAGGATTAGTGTTTGGTAATGAAGTTGCCGGTGTAGAAGCGGATACAAAGGCATTGTGTCAAGGATGTATCGAGATACCACAATTTGGTATGAAGCATTCTTTAAATATTTCGGTAGCCACGGGTATCGTGTTGTGGGAAGTTGTGCGTAACAAAATGTTTGGAATAAAATAAAAGGCCGGGATCAAGTGAAAAACAAAATAAATAATTATCTCTCCCTTGTAAAATTTTCGCATACCATCTTTGCGATGCCTTTTGCATTGATCGGCTTTTTTTTGGGGCTGCATTTTTTCCGTAATTCCTATCCAACCAATCAACTGATAATTAAATTTTTTTTAGTTATCCTGTGCATGGTCTTCGCCCGTAGCGCTGCCATGGCGTTCAACCGTTACCTCGACAGGAAATATGATGAACAAAATCCGCGGACAGCCATCCGCGAGATTCCCAAAGGAATTATTACAGAAAGAAATGCACTGGTGTTTGTAATTTTTAACTGCATAGCGTTTATTATCTGCACATATTTCATTAACTCCATTTGCCTTTTCCTTTCACCGGTAGCTTTGTTTGTTGTATTGTTTTATAGTTATACAAAAAGATTTACGGCGCTTTGTCATTTGGTACTGGGACTGGGCTTGAGCCTCGCACCTATAGGCGCATACCTGGCCGTTACCGGTAAATTTAATTTGCTGCCTGTTCTGTTTTCGTTCACTGTTTTATTTTGGGTTAGTGGGTTTGATATTATGTATGCCTTGCAGGATGAGGCGTTCGATAAAGCCAATAACCTCTATTCAATTCCTGCAGTTTTGGGGAAGACAAAAGCCCTTGGTATTTCCATATTGCTCCACGTATTTTCTGCAGCATGTGTTGTGGCTGCTGGGGTTTACGGAAATTTTGGTTGGATATACTGGATGGGTGTTTGTTTTTTTATTTTGTTGCTGGTGTACCAGCATACATTGGTGACGCCAAATAATCTATCAAAAGTGAATCTTGCTTTTTTTACAACCAATGGAATTGCATCTGTTATATTTTGCATTTTTGTATTACTGGATCTTTTTCTTATAAAATAGAAATCTTATAAATAATTGTCATGGGAAGGATCATTGCATTGGATTATGGTGGAAAGCGTACAGGCATTGCCGTTACCGACCCATTGCAGATTATTGCAACCGGCTTAACAACTGTTGAGTCAACCGAAATGATCACTTATTTAAAGAACTATACGCTGCAGGAAGCTGTTGAATTGATCATTATTGGAGAGCCAAAGAACCTGGATGGGTCAGATACGCACGCTACTCAGCTGGTAAAAGATGCCATAAAAAAATTGCAAAAGGAATTTCCGCTGATACCATTAAAAATGGTTGATGAAAGATATACTTCCAAAATGGCAAAACAGGCAATGCTGGATATGGGAATGAAGAAAAAGGATAGGCGCGATAAAAAGAATGTTGATGTTATTGCAGCAACAATCATGTTGCAGGATTACCTGCAATCAATACATTAAATTATTAAAACCGTTTCATAATAACCTACCCGAAATAATTAGCTTTGCTGAATTTCATGCTATAAAAAAATAAAAGAAATAATAATGGTTCTCCCGATAGTTGCATATGGTTCACCTGTATTAAGAAAAGTTTGTAAAGATATTCCCGCTGATTACCCTCACCTTGATAAATTGATTGCTGATATGTGGGAAACAATGTATAACAGCAGGGGGGTAGGCCTGGCAGCGCCACAGGTAAATAAAGATATCCGTTTGTTTGTTATTGACAGTATACAGATACTGGATGGATTAGAGGAAGATGAGAAAGTTGATTACCCCAATGACAAGGGGTATAAAGGTGTATTTATTAATGCACATATTTCTTCGATGCAGGGTAAAGGCTGGGCTTATAATGAAGGCTGCCTGAGCATTCCAAAGATCCGGGAAGATATTTACCGGCAGCAAGAAGTTACCATTGATTTTGTGAATGAAAAATTTGAACTACAGACTTTATCTTTCAATGGCATAACGGCAAGGGTTATCCTACATGAGTACGATCATATTGATGGCAAATTATTTATAGATCATTTGAAACCCCTGAAAAGAAAATTATTAAAAGGGAAACTGGCTGATATCTCCAAAGGGAAAATAAATGTTGATTACCGCATGGTATTTCATAAATAAAATTTCCAGGAATTTCGTCTTCTGCCTTCAAAATTGTATTGACAGATTACAATAATCTCGGCACCATTTCGTTTGTATCCATACAGCGTACATTTACGTAGTTAATTTAATTTTCCCGTTAAACCAATAGCTTATGAGAAGGCATTTACCCTTTCTACTATTTATTTTTATTACTTTTCTCTCACTCTCTTCCCTAAGCCAAAGCATAACGCCTTCTACATTCAATGCAACAGGCGGAGCTCATGACAATCCTGGTTCGTATTACCGATATGAATGGAGCGTTGGAGAAATGACCTCTGTGGAAACATTTTCAGGTTCCTCAATCGTTTTAACTACCGGGGTTTTACAACCTTTTACTGAACTGGTGGGACTTTCCCCGCACATCATATTATTTACAAATAATGAATATCATTTATTCCCGAGTCCAACAACAGGTAAATTCGAATTGGATTTTGCCCTGCGTTTACCTGGAAATATGGTTATGCAATTATTAGATGAAAGCGGCAGAATATTGGAGAGCCGCTCATTGCGATATGAAGGCAATGGAAGTATAAATCATTTTGATATCAGCCGTTATCCAAACGGCCATTATATTATGGCAACCACCTTTACCCCGGATATGAAAAGGGGCTCAAGTGATAATTTCGTTACGATTAGAAAAAGCGGTTTTAAGATCGTAAAAGTTCCGAGATAACTATAAATATCTGAACACATAACCAATCCATTAAAAACAACTAAATAAACCAAAAATGAAACAGTTTTTCTTATCGTTTATTATTTTGCTGTGTACGTCGCTTGTATTTGGACAGGCACCACAGCAATTGAATTTCCAGGGTGTTGCAAGGAATTCGGTGGGTAATGTATTACCGAACCAGAACATTTCAGTTCGCTTAACTATTCATGATGGTACTGCCGGCGGAAGCGTTGTATATTCGGAAACCAGGACTCTTACAACCAATGCATTTGGTTTATTTGTGATCGCCATCGGAAGCACAGGTGCCACTGCAGTAACTGGTACCGTAGGTAGTGTAAACTGGGCAAGTGGCAGTAAATTTTTGCAGGTTGAATTAGATCCTTCAGGGGGCACAAATTATACTAATTTAGGTACTACACAATTGCTGTCTGTACCTTATTCATTATATTCAAATGCAGCGCCACCGGTTGGCGTCGCTGGAGGGGATCTCACAGGAACTTATCCAAATCCTACCATAGCAAATGGAGCAGTAACAACTGTAAAACTTGCTGATGGTGCTGTTACACAGATCAAAATAGCACCCGGCGTTACATTGCCTCCAAGCGGCCCTGCCGGTGGAGATCTTAGTGGTTTGTATCCTAACCCAACAGTGGCAAAAATTCAAACTGTACCGGTTAGCAATGTAGCACCAACAAATGGTCAGGCACTTATTTATAATAGTGTTACCGGAAAATATGAACCAAATTCTATAATTGGCGGAAGCAATTTGTGGACTAAATCCACAGGTTTTTTACATCCTACAATATTAACCGACTCCGTGAAGGTTAGCCGGTTATTGGTGGGGATAGGTTCACCGATTGCGAAAGTTACTGTTGATGATGTAACAAGCGCGGGGAATACTTATTCTCCACCCAGTGGTTTTGTAACCGGACCAACCGCATTAAGCGCTACAACAAATGTTTCTGACGGGCCCACATTTGCAATAGGAACATCTACTTCTGCGGAAGGTGGTGGATTATTAAATGCAAGCGCCTATAATGAAACAGGCAGTTCTGCTTCACTAAATGCCGGATCTTTTGATGTTGTAACCAATACACCTGCAACAGAAGCTTATGGACTTTGGGCCTATGATGCAGTGAATGATGGCTTTTCAACATTCGCAGGTCGCTTTACAGGAAGAGTAAATATCCAGGATGGCACACAGGGTGCCGGTAAGGTTTTTACAAGTGACGGGGCTGGAACAGGTAGCTGGCAATCATTGGCTGGCATTGGGGCAGTTGCAGGAAATGGAACATTGAATTTTGTTCCAAAATGGACACCTGATGGTAATACTTTGGGAAACTCTGTTATTTATAATGACCCTACGGGTAATGTTGGAATAGGAACCATAACACCTACCGCAAAACTACATGTATTGCAGGCTGCTACAACACAGGCGGGTGTTCTTATTAATAAAACAAGCACTACAAATACTGCAAACGGCATAAGAGTGACAGATGCTGATCTAACCTCAATTAATTTTGCTAACGGTGGCGCATACGTGCAAAAGGGTGGAACAAGCGGTGTATTTACAATAAATGGTCAAACTGCCATTAAAGCGGTTACGGACGTGCCAACAGGTATTGCGGTAAATGGGGGAAGCAATGCCGGTTACGGTGTGATAGGAGTAACAAATGTTGGTGTTGGATTGGTTGGTTTTGCGGTTAATGCTACCGGCTACGCTTTACAAAGCTTTGGCAAGGTACAGATAACAGGGCAAGGTGCAGGCGCGGGTAAAGTGCTTACTTCAGATGCTGTGGGAAATGCTACATGGCAGGCCCCGGCGTTTGGCGGAATATCGCTGGCATACTTTCCAGCACCCCTCACCATACCTTCGGGAACGGTAGTGCCAATTACCCAATGGGGTACTATTGAGTATGAAGATGGAGGAAGTAATTATAATAATGTAACAGGAGAATATACTATTCCTGTTGCCGGTAAATACAATATAGAAGCGGATATTACCTGGAATGGCTTTACTGCACCATCTACACTTACATCAGTTTTGTTGTATGTAAATGGAGCATTTTCGTACCAGACAACTTCAAATAATGGTACCGGAACTTATGCTACAACGCATTTGAGTTTCACCGGTTCATATGCAGTTGGAACAAAAATTTCTTTACTGGTTGAGCAGTTCTCCGGTAGTAATCAAACCATTTCAGCCTTTAATTCTTTATCAATAAATATGCTTCATCAATAAACATAAAATCATGAAAAAAATAATTTTAATATGCTCGGTATTATTTTGCGGGTATCATTCTTTTAGCCAATCTCCTTTAATGCCGGCCAAACAAATGTCGGTACAGGAGGCTAACAAACTTAATGGTACTGTTATGCCAACCATTAATGGCATAGCGTATGATCAGTACAGAGCTGGGCAAATTGCCAAACAAAATGCTGTAGCTCCGTCAAAAAATACAACAGGTAAATTAACCGCAAGCTCGGATGACCAGGTTGCAGGAAATGCCGTGACACCTGTTCAGCTGGAAAAACCAGCTGTGACTGTACTACCGGCTAAAAATGCAGTGGCAACAAAACCAACTGTAAAACCAGGATTGCAGCTAACTCCAATTAATCCTGGTGCTGTACAAAAAACAAACAAAACTTCTGTTAATAAATAATTATTGAATTTATTCATACGAAAGGCCTTATGAGAGGCCTTTTTTTATTTTAAAAAAGATCGGTTAAAAGATATAAATGCCCACTCGCTAAGTGAAACATCATTTTTACTAAATCCTGTTTCAAATCCGCAGGTACCAAGTTATTTTTACATCAACCCTACCAAAACTAATTAAGTTTTTAAACGGGAATCTTCAATGTGTAGTTGCAGGCATGATCCAAATGGATATGCCTGCTTTTTAATTTGAGAACTATTGTAAATTCGCTGATGCTGAAATACCTCTGTTGTTTTTTTTTAATTTGTTTTATACAGGATCTTGCTGCACAAAACAAAAAAGATACTTCTATAAAATTTGATGGAAAATTTATTACCCTTTCAGAGATCATTATAAATAATAAATTAAATGTTCCGGCATTTATTAGCAGGGTTAAAAATGATACAACCTTTTACAAGGCTTTCCGCACATTGCATATAATTAATTTTACAGCGCTGAACGATATCAGGATGGTAAATAAGGAAGGCGATATAAAAGCATCTCTGCAAAGTAAAATCAAACAGGTTAGATCCGGCAATTGCAGGCGGATGCAGGTTTTGGAAGAGAAAACCACCGGTGATATTTATGATGATAAGAAAGAATTTAATTATTATACAGGAGAAATGTATGCGGGGCTGTTTTTTACAAAAGACAGTATTTGCGGGGAAGATAATATTGTTAAAGGCAGGGAATTTTCAACGGAAGGATTGAGTGGTATGGAAAAACACAAACAGCAATTAAAAATGCTTTTCTTTAATCCGGGTAGAAAAATTAATGGGATACCATTGATGGGTGATAAAACGGCGGTCTTTGATGATAATATGGCCGACTATTATGATATGAGTATTGATATGGATGAATACAATAAAACAAGCTGTTATATTTTTAAGATAAAAGTAAAGGATGATAAAAAGGACAAAGTTGTAATTGATGAAATGACCACATGGTTCAATGATAAAACGTTTGATATTGTTGCCCGTAATTATTCATTAAGTTATGACGCTGGCGTTTACGATTTCAATGTGCAGATGCAGGTGGAGCTCACCAAATTCAATAATTACCTGGTGCCTTCTCTGATTCGTTACAATGGCAACTGGAAAGCAATATTTAAAAAAAGGGAGAGGGGCATTTTTACTGCCACGCTTTTTAATTTCGCACAGGAATAATATATGATCAGGATGTAATTACAGACGTGCTGTATCTTCTCCATTTTTCAATAACCATTTGCATATCATCCGGCAACTGGCTTTTAAAAATCATTTCTTGTTTAGTAACCGGGTGAATAAACCCCAGCTCCTGGGCATGCAATGCATGACGTGGGCAAATGGAAAAACAATTATCAACGAACTGCTTGTATTTTGTAAAAACGGTTCCTTTAACGATCCGGTCGCCTCCATAAAAATCATCATTAAATACTGGGTGCCCCAGGTATTGCATATGCACTCTGATCTGGTGTGTTCTGCCGGTTTCAAGCCTGCATTCAACAAGGGTTACATAATTAAATCTTTCTAAAACCTTGTAGTGGGTAATGGCTTCTTTACCGTGTTCCCCTTCAGGATACGCGGTAAATAATTTTCTAAAACGTTGATGCCTGCCAACATGAGCCACTACCGTTCCTTCATCGTTTTCAAAATCACCCCATACCAATGCTACGTACCTGCGATGGACAGTGTGGTCAAAAAATTGTTTTGCAAGATGGGTCATGGCTGATGATGTTTTTGCCAAAACAATCAGGCCGGTTGTATTTTTATCAATGCGATGCACCAGCCCAAACCTTGAAAGATCGTGCTCATTGATCAGTGGATTTTGTTTTTGAAGATAATAGGCCACGCCATTTATTAATGTGCCACTACGGTTACCGCTACCAGGGTGCACCACAAGGCCGGCCGCTTTATTGATAACCATTACTGCATCATCTTCGTAAACAATATCCAACGGCATGTCTTGAGCAATTATTTCAGTTGTTTCCGGGATACGACTTTCATAAACAATAATTTTATCACCTGCTCTTACTTTATAATTTGATTTAATGGGCTTGTCATTTATCAAAACCCTTTCCGCTTCAATCGCTTGCTGTATCTTGTTACGGGTAGCGCCTTCTATGCGGTTCATCAAAAATTTATCAATTCGATAAGGATCCTGGCCGCTATCAACGACCAGCGTGAGCCGCTCAAACATTTCATCGCCTTCTTCGGATATCTCTTCCTCGTTCATATTTTTTTATATAGTGGATGTATTGTTGATGTTGGCTTAGCGTATAACGGGCGCAGCAACAAACCTAAACACTTCTTAACTTTGCAAATTAAATTTTTGCATTGGAAAAGCAACAGGTTATATTTAAAGATCTTGGAATCATCGATTATAAATCTGCATGGGATTACCAGGAAATGCTTGTCAAAAAAAACCTGGATATAAAATCTGCAGCCAGGAAGCTTATCACAGTTGCTTCCGATAAGCTGTTCAATGAAGGCTCCTCAGTTCAACAAACAAGTAGTTTCAAGCAACTTCCAACTACAAACTACCAATCACAAACTACCAACTATTTTTTATTCTGTGAGCATCCCCCCGTTTACACCTTGGGCAAAAGCGGGAGCATGGATAATGTTTTATTGAGTGAGGTGGAAATGGACGCAAGGGAGATCGAATTCTTTAAAACCAACAGGGGCGGGGATATTACGTTTCATGGCTTGCAACAGGTTGTTGGCTATCCCATCCTGGATCTTGAAAAATTTAGTACCGATATTGGAAAATATTTACGCGATCTTGAAGAAGTTATCATTCTCACATTATTATCATTTGGTATAAAGGGTGAAAGAAGTCCGGGCGAAACCGGTGTCTGGATCGAGCCGGGAACTCCCGGAAAAGAAAGAAAGATCTGCGCGATGGGTATAAGATGCAGCCGCTGGATAACCATGCATGGGTTTGCTCTGAATGTAAATACTGATCTTAGTTATTTTGAGAATATCATACCCTGTGGAATTCAAAATAAGCAGGTAACCTCCATGCAAAAAGAATTAGCACAAAAAATAGATTTTGAAAATGTTAAAAGAGTTTTGAAAAAAAGTTTCGAGATAGTTTTTAAAACCCTGCTTATTTAGAGTTTTGTTTACCCTGTTCACTACTGCCCGGTACTGGCTTCCCTTCTTTAGGAATATACAATTTATAGCTTTCAATTAAATTTCCATCTTCATAAATCTGGAAATTGAACATCCCGGCGTGCACGAAATTTACTTTATCCAAAATTATCCAGGGTTCGGCTATTTTTTTTAATTCAAACAACAGGGTTCCAGTCTCTTCAAAAAATTTTACCACATATTTTTTTTCCATTGCTTCGGCAAGCGAAATGATCACGTTATTATCCCGGCCGGTATATATTCTTTTAGAAGGAACGAACCATGTGTTCACTACCGTTTGATTTGAATTTTTAACATCTGGTAAAAAACCGGTTGTTTCTATCACCGGCCGGTACGAATCACTGAACATATACGTGCCACCTTCAAACGAAATAAAAACGCGATAAAACATTTTAGAGGCTGAAGTTTGTGCATCCACAAAACCATTTTTTTTATTTTTTACATCCAGTACACTACCTATGGTGCTGAAATTCTTTGTACTGTCAAATGAACGTTGAATATTAATGGTTGTGAGGGAGGTAAAAGGATTTGTCCAGCTTATAAGTATCTTATTGCTGATGTTATTTACCGATATTTTGGGTAGGGTATCCTGCGAAAACGCAAGCTGCTTAAGGATTAACAGGATAATTAGACTAATTAAATTCCGCATGGATCAGTTAGGAATGGTTATTCTTTTTTGTAAAGTAAATACAAACCAGTGTTAAAGCAAGATTAAAAATTTAACATCCCTTTTTTAAGTGAAAGATTTCCCTGCAAACCTCCCGTATGAATGCAAAGTATTTTACTTTTTGGTAAAAAGAAATCCTTTTCAATAAGATCAAAAATACCATACATCATTTTAGCAGTATAAATAAAATCTGTGGGAATTTTATATTCTTCGAAAAAAGAATTCATAAAATCAAACAATGCTTTATTGGTTTTCGCATATCCGCCAAAATGATAATCCTTAACCAATACGTAATTTTTGTGATCATCTCCAGGTAACAATAATTGCATCCTGTCGTAAAAATCATCCGGGTTTTTTAAAGCGCTGAAACCAATAATTTGCTGGCCTGGTGCAGATGCTTTAACCAGACCAGCAAGGGTGGTGGCAGTTCCTGCTGCACAACAGATATGGGAAAAATTATATGCTCGGTACAAACCTGCAATACCAGCAGCACCCTCAACTCCCGTTGTACTAAAACCACCTTCCGGAATAAGAATGTGATCTCCATACTTATTTTGCAATTCATTTAAAAAATCTTGCTGGTTGATTAGTCTGTACGCCTGCCTGCTGATAAATTCCAATTGCATCCCGTTTTTTTTACAGGCCTTTAAAGTGTGAGAGAGGGAGGCCGGTTTCTCGCCCCTCACGATTGCTATATTTTCAATTTGCAGTTCTTTACACATAGCTGCTGTAGCAGCGAGGTGATTTGAAAAAGCTCCGCCAAATGTGATTATTTTTTTTTGACTGGATAGGGCTTCTTTAATAAAATTTTGCAGTTTGAATAATTTATTTCCGGATACAACTGGGTCAATTTCATCAAGCCTTAACATGTGAAGAGAAACCTCTTTTTCAATAAAGGATTTGTTCGGGATCTCCTGGATGTTAATGATCGTTGGTAGTAATTTTTGCAGCAACTGCATGCTAATTAATTTATGGCACAATACTTTCTTACTTAATTTCGCAACAAATGTATTCATACAGGAAACATTTAAAAATTTAGATTAATGAAACCAACACTTTTGGTGCTAGCAGCAGGCATGGCAACCCGTTACGGGAGCATGAAACAAATTGAAGGATTTGGTCCCTCCGGTGAAACCATAATGGATTACTCAATATACGATGCCATACGTGCCGGTTTTGGCAAAGTTGTTTTTATAATACGCAAAGATTTTGAAGACAATTTTAAATCCATATTTGAACCTAAATTAAACGGCAAAATTGAAACCGCTTATGTTGACCAGGATCTCACCGATTTTACAGACGGTTTTCAAATACCACCGGAAAGAAAAAAACCGTGGGGAACGGCACACGCAGTGCTGTGTGCAAAGGATGCAATAGCCGAACCTTTTGCAGTTATAAATGCGGATGATTTTTATGGAAGAGATGCTTTTGAAAAAGCGTTTCAATTTCTTACAACCGATGTTTCGCCAAAAAAATATTGTATAATAGGATACGAATTACCGAAAACTTTATCTGATAACGGCACAGTTAGCCGGGGTGTTTGTGAAGTGGATGCAAATGGAAATTTAATTACCATAACAGAAAGAACGAAGATCTACAAAGACGCGGCCTCCGGTAAAATAGTTTACGAGGAAAGTGATGGCAAGCACGATGTACCTGATACTGTTAAAGTAAGTATGAACTTTTGGGGATTCGACCGATCGGTCTTTGATTTTATTGAAAAATTATTCAGGCAGTTTCTCACAGACAATATCAATGATCCCAAGGCAGAATTCTTTATACCCATCCTGGGAGATGATTTTATAAAAAAAGAGGGAGGCACAATAAAGGTGATACCAACTTCATCGCAATGGTTTGGGGTAACGTATAAGGAAGATGCACCGGGTGTAAAACAAAATGTTCAAAAGCTGGTGGATGCCGGCGCATACCCTGCATCGTTATGGAAATAAATTAAAGATGGTTTAATGTATCACACTTTGTGTGAGTGGCTAATTTCCTTTAACCATAAATACACAGTCTTCTATCTTTTTTATCTGTTGAACTCTTTCTAAACCTTTTACCGTAGCATTTAGCGGAAGCTTAATGTGCTCCTGGTCTTTTATTTCTTCAAGAGCCTTATAAATATTTTTTGATTTCACCGCAAATACAACCCCATCAGCATTTGTTTCCTTGCTGCTGATGATCCCAATTACTTCGCCATTGCGGTTTATAACCGGGCCGCCACTGTTACCGGGGTTTACGGAAATGCTTATCTGGTATGCTGATGTATCACCGGAGTAACCGGATTTAGCGCTCAGGTACCCCTCTCCATAAACAACTTCTTCACGTGGATAACCCAGGGTAAAGATCTGGTCGCCAAGTTCTGCCGAAGCTTTTAAAATTGAATAGGGAAGTGTATTTATTTTTCTAAAAGAGGTATCTGTGATCTTCAGGATTGCCAGGTCGGTATTTTTATTAACATACACAGCGCTCGCAATAAACTGGTCGCCTTTTGTATTTTCAACAATCAGGTTTTTGGCATTGTTTATAACATGCGAATTGGTAGCAAGGTATCCGCTGCCATCAATTAAAAAGCCGGTAGCCCTGAAATTGGCGCTGAACTTAGGTTTTGCAAAAGGCAAAACCATTGTGGCATTATCAAGTTTGTTTTCTATCCGGTCTAATTTTGATTGAAATTCATTTAATTTATTATCTACAAGGGGCGTAATATTGGAAACTTTTTTGTCAGAATATTTAAGTCCGATCATTACCGCAGTGATTGAAACGATGATGGCAATAGAAGCGGCAACTTCTATGGTACGGCGGTATCTTTTCCATAAAAAAATTATTTTGGCTCTTCCCTTTAATTCTTTTTTAGCGATCACGCCTTCGTTAGCAAGCTTGTTTTCAACTTCATCCAGGGAGTGCTTGTAAGCCTTTATATTGCCGACATTATTGAGTTGCTGTAAAAAAAATAAATGTTCAACAGCCAGTTGGTCGATATCCGGATTTTTTTTCCTTAGTTCTTCTAAAAAAAGCTTTTCCTGCGCCGACATTTCGCCGTTCCGATATCGTTCGATCGCATCTAAAAGTAAAATATCATCCATATAATTATGTTTTATAGTGTGCGAAAAAAAGCTTCTTTAATCGCATGAGGCATTTATATTTCTGTGTTTTTGCATTATCAGCATTTGTATAACCAAATAAATCAGCTATTTCAGGCATGGTTTTTTTTTGCAAATAATATGCCTCAAGGATGCCCTTACAAGGCTCGCCAATTTTTTTTAAAGCATCTTCCATCA
The DNA here is from genome assembly GCA_013694745.1 of Chitinophagaceae bacterium. Lineage (GTDB taxonomy): Bacteria > Bacteroidota > Bacteroidia > Chitinophagales > Chitinophagaceae > Ginsengibacter. The sequence goes on along the minus strand of JACDBU010000108.1, from coordinate 7,005 downwards.
TCGAAAGATCCGCATCTTTTTTTTGATGTTCTTCCAGGTCTTCTTCCACCGCTACAATTTCTTCAAGGCTTTCGTTAGCAGGATTATACCGTTGAAGCTGTACCAACTTCTTTAGCCACAACCGCCTGCAAACCGAATACAAATACGTTTTTAACTGGCAGCTTAGATGAAAAGATTCTGATCTTGCTTTATTATAAAGAACTATCATGGCCTCCTGAAAAATATCCCTTGCATCTTCAGGGTAGCCATTATTTTTGACGATAAAAGATTGAATGGTCCCGTAATTATCCCTGTAAATTGCTTCAATAGCACTTTTATCATTTGAAGCCAGGCCACGTAATAAATTTTGTTCTTTTTCAGGAGTATTCACCAGGCTATTATTAATACGATTATGGTGGGAAAGTAACCCAAAAATGGTAAAAGTATCAAAAATATGTGCTTCTCTTCTTTGGGCACCTCATAACTTTTAACATTTGATAAATTCAATTTGTAATTTGATTTTGACTTTCTTATTTTTGAATTCAATTATGATGATCCCAAAAGCAACTACCTGGTTTTATTTTAGCTACTATTACAAAAATGGTCCGGGAGGCTTTTGTTAAAACTGAAAACAGTTAACATAAAAAGATCCCGGCTAAAAGGCCGGGATTTTTGTTTACAGCAATATGAAAAAAAAGATTTGCATACAGGGTTTTGAGGGCAGCTTTCACCAGGTTGCAGCTGAACATTTTTTTGGTAAAAATATTGAAGTGATCTGCTGCTCAACTTTTAGAGAAGTTGTAAAACTATCAGCCGCCAAACTGAATTGTGATGGTGGCGTAATGGCCATTGAAAATTCTATTGCAGGGAGTATTTTACCTAATTATAACCTGCTGCAAAAAAGCAATGTAAAAATAGTGGGAGAGGTTTACCTGCAGGTAAAACAAAACCTGTTAGCAAATCCCGGGGTTAAACTGGAGGATATACGGGAAGTACATTCTCACCCTATGGCCCTGTTACAATGCATTGATTACCTGGAAAACCACAACTGGAAATTAATTGAAACAGAAGATACTGCGCTAAGCGCTAAGCATATTCATCAGCATAAAAGCAAACACATCGCCGCAGTGGCAGGCAGGCTGGCAGCAAATCTTTTTAATTTAAATATTATCGCTGCAAACATTCACACACTCAAAAATAATTATACAAGGTTTTTAATTTTGCAGAATGCGGAAGATGCAAACGAAATTAATGATGCAAATAAAGCTTCCGTAATTTTTAATACAGATCATACAAAAGGCAGTCTGGCCCGTGTTCTTACCAAAATTGCAGATGCAGGGATCAACCTGAGTAAACTTCAATCGATGCCCATCCAGGACAGTGACTGGAAATATTCTTTTCATGCTGATCTTGAATTTGAAACCCCTGCCCATTTTTATAGTGTTATGAAAAGCGTAACATCCTTAACAGAAGCATTGAAAATTTATGGTATTTATAAAAATGGAAAAGGATGAAAATTGCTAAACGACTGGAAGGAGTTGGAGAATATTATTTTTCTCAGAAATTGAGGGAGATCGATGAAATGAATAAGCAGGGCAGGCAGGTTATTAATCTAGGTATCGGCAGTCCTGATATGCCCCCAAACCCGGAGGTGATAAAGGTTTTGCATGAAGAGGCTCTAAAGCCGGGTAATCATGGATACCAGAATTATAAAGGCAGCCCGGTATTGCGTAATGCCATTGCGAAATGGTATAAAACATGGTATAAAGTTGACCTCGATCCCGTTACAGACATACTGCCTTTGATCGGCAGCAAAGAAGGTATCATGCATATTTGTATGACCTACCTGAATGAAGGTGACTCCGTGCTTATACCCAATCCGGGCTATCCAACGTACCAGAGCGCGGCAAAGATCGCCGGGGCTAACGTTACCGCTTATACGCTGAAAGCTGAAAACAGCTGGTTCCCTGATTTTGAAGCGATAGAGAAAGACCTGCCTCTTAATTTAAAAATAATGTTTGTTAATTATCCACACATGCCAACCGGGCAATTACCAACAAAAACGTTTTTTACCCGTTTAATAGCCTTTGCCAAAAAACATAATATCCTTATCTGTCATGATAATCCGTATAGTTTTATTTTGCCACGATCTGCTACTGAAAAGCCCTTGAGTTTACTGAGCATTGAAGGGTCGAAAGATGTTGTAATCGAATTAAATTCGCTTAGTAAAAGCCATAACATGGCCGGTTGGAGAGTGGGTATGCTGCTCGGCGCAAAAGAACGAATAGATGATGTGCTGCGTTTTAAAAGCAATATGGACAGCGGTATGTTTTTACCTGTCCAGCTGTCTGCAGCAAAGGCTTTAACACTCACTGCAGCGTGGTACAATGGGGTAAATGATGTGTATGATAAGAGAAGAAAAAAAGTTTATGAACTGCTTAAAATATTAAAATGTTCTTCCGATGAAAACCAGGCAGGGTTGTTTGTGTGGGCTTCTATTCCTCCTGTTTATAAAGATGCCTATGCACTTAGTGATAGAATATTAAACGAGTCAAATGTTTTCATTACACCCGGCGGAATTTTTGGAAGTGCCGGTGATAAATATGTACGGGTTAGTTTGTGTACAGGAGAGGAGAGGATTGAAGAAGCGATTGGTAGGGTTAAAGCGTTGAAAAGTTAATTAGTTAAATAGTTTAAAATGAATGTAGCAATAATAGGAGTAGGCTTGATTGGTGGTTCAATGGCAATTGCATTGAGAGAAAAAGGAATTGCAAAAAAAATAATAGGGGTTGATGAAAATGAAGCGCATAAGTTGAAAGCCATAGAGATGGGTCTGGTTGATGAAATTCATAACCTGGAAACTGCCATTCAAAAATCTGATCTTATCATTCTCGCAGTACCGGTGAATATTTCTGAAAAATTGATCGTTTCAATTCTTGACAAAGTAGAGAAGCAAATTGTGATGGATGTGGGATCAACAAAAAATGCCATTTGTGCCGCCGCTTCAAAGAGTAAGAACAGGAAACGTTTTGTGGCAACCCATCCTATGTGGGGAACAGAGTTTAGCGGTCCGGAAGCTGCAGTAACAGGCGCTTTTGAAAACAAAGCTGTGGTGATATGTAATAAAGAAGAAAGCGATACAGATGCGGTATTATTGGTTGAAAAAGTTTACGGATCATTTGGTATGCACCTGTTGTTCATGGATGCAACTGCGCATGATCTGCATGCAGCTTATATAAGTCACATTTCGCACATTACATCTTTTGCATTGGCAAATACAGTTTTGGAAAAAGAACGGGAAGAAGATGCCATCTTTGAATTATCGAGTGGTGGATTTGAAAGTACTGTACGGCTTGCTAAAAGCAATCCTGACATGTGGGTACCGATCTTCAAACAAAACCGGGAAAATGTTTTGGATGTTTTAAATGAACACATCACGCAATTGCGAAAATTTAAAAGTTGTTTAGAAAAAGAGAATTATGATTACTTACAGGAACTGATAGAAAATGCCAACAAAATTAAACGGATATTAAAATGATATTCAGAGAGGCACAAACCACCGATATACCACAGATACAGGTTGTGAGGCATTTAGTGAAAGAAAATACTTTGTCTGATCCGTCATTGGTTACTGATAAAGATTGTGAAGAATTTTTAACGGTGAGGGGAAAAGGCTGGGTTTGTGAAATTGATAAAAAGATTGTTGGCTTTTCAATTGCCGACCTCCAGGAAAATAATATCTGGGCTTTGTTTATAGATCCCGAACACGAGGCAAAGGGAATAGGCAAAAGATTACATGATATGATGATGGATTGGTATTTTACAAACACAAAAGAAAAAGTTTGGCTGGGCACAGCGCCAAATACTAAAGCAGAAAAATTTTATCGAAAACATGGGTGGAAAGAAGTTGGCACACATGGAAAAGGAGAAATTAAATTCGAGATGCGTTTTGAGGATTGGAAGTTATAAGAGATCTGAACCATTGATTAATATGATTATAAAGATTATTTGGATTTACAACATTAGTGAATAGAAGTAATCAGTAATCATATAGATCTGTGGTCTTAAATAAAAAAATAGATAATGACAGAAGTAAAAACCTTGAATGAAACAGTCCGGGAAAAATGGAAAAAACGACCGCTGATAATTAGTGGCCCATGCAGCGCCGAAACCGAAGAACAGGTGATTGAAACCGCTACAAGACTTGTTAAAACAGGGAAAGTTGATGTATTGCGTGCCGGGATCTGGAAGCCACGAACCAAGCCAGGAATGTTTGAAGGGGTTGGTGTAAAGGCATTACCATGGATGCTGCAGGCAAAAAAAATAACCGGCTTACCCGTAACCGTGGAAGTAGCTACTGCTAAACATGTAGAAGATGCTTTGCAGTTTGATGTTGATATTCTCTGGATAGGCGCCCGCACTACCGTAAACCCATTTAGTGTGCAGGAAGTGTGTGATGCTTTGCGGGGTGTAGAAATTCCGGTGCTGATAAAAAATCCCATTCACCCGGAGATAGATCTGTGGAGTGGTGGTATTGAGAGACTACAAAAAGTGGGAGTTAAGCAGGTAGGTATGATCCATCGCGGATTTTCTAATTATGGAAATACCGAATACCGCAATGCACCCATGTGGCATTTGCCCATCGAAATGAAACGCCGGTTTCCGGAGATGTTACTGCTTTGTGATCCTTCTCACATTTGTGGAAACCGCACCATGTTGCAATCGGTTGCACAAAAAAGCATAGATCTTGATTTTGACGGGTTGATGATAGAAACACATATTGATCCCGACAATGCATGGAGTGATGCCAAACAGCAAATTACACCCGAGCGCCTGGCTGAAATGCTCAATGACCTGGTTTGGCGCTCCGAAAATAGTAATGAAAAGGAGTTCCTAACGGCACTGGCTACACTAAGAGAACAGATAAATCATATTGATGATGAATTGCTGACACTTATCGGCCAGCGTATGAAGATCGCAGATAAAATAGGAGCATATAAAAAAAGCAATAACATTACCATCTTACAAACCAACCGGTGGAATGATATTTTAACCAAAGCTTTAAAAAAAGGGGAGGCACTTGGATTAAGCAAAGAATTCATTACTAAATATTTTGATGCCGTGCATCTTGAATCTATAAATCACCAGAATAAAATAATGAATGATTAATATGGATAAACACCAGTTTAAATATGCTGCCAAAACGGTTGACTGTTATTTTGAAACGCCTTTTTCTTTCCTGGATGAATTGGTGGACAAAGCAAAAACAATAATAATTACTGATGAAAATATCGCTAAGCTTTATGCTGACAAATTCGATGGATGGAATATGATTACTATTAAAGCTGGTGAAGAGCATAAACAGCAGTTCACAGCTGACTATGTTATTGGAGAGCTGATAAATTTGAAAGCGGATAAACAAAGTTTTATAATTGGCGTTGGTGGCGGTGTGGTTACGGACATTGCAGGATATGTTGCGTCGGTTTACATGCGCGGCACCCGGTTTGGATTTGTGCCTACCACCATTTTAGCCATGGTTGATGCAGCCATAGGAGGTAAGAACGGTGTGGATGCTGGTGTATATAAAAACCTTATTGGCGTAATAAAGCACCCGGAAATTTTGTTGTATGACTACTCATTTTTAGAAACATTGCCAAAAGAAGAATGGATCAATGGGTTTGCAGAGATCATTAAACACGCTTGTATAAAAGATAGCGGTATGTTTAAAATGCTTGAAGAAAATACTTTAGAAACATTTCAAAATGACAAGGAAAAAATGGCTTTGCTGGTTAAACGGAATGTGCTGATAAAATACAACGTGGTCTCAAATGATGAATTTGAAAATGGGGACAGGAAATTATTAAATTTTGGTCACACGATCGGGCATGCCATAGAAAACATCTATGCTCTGCCACATGGGAATGCAGTTAGTATTGGAATGGTTGTGGCGGGAAATATTTCAGCAGCCGTAAATAATTTTTCATCTTCAGAAAATTCCAGGTTATCAGCCCTTTTAAATAAATACCATCTGCCAACCACTTTGCCTTATGATGAAAGCGGGAGCGAAGCTGTATGGAACATTTTGATTATGGATAAAAAAAGATCAGGTGATACAATGAATTTTATTCTGCTAAATAAAATTGGTGATGGAATAGTAAAACCTATTTTACTGCAACAACTTAAATTATTTTTTAATAAGGATTTGTAATTAAAGCTTATTCTGCCAGGGATACTGTAATCCGCATGATCGTAAAAATCAATCCGTCATATTTATCCGGCACAGTTTTATTGCCCCCCTCTAAAAGCGCCATGCAGCGGGCATGCGCACTTGCATTGATATCCGGGGGAGTATCTGTCATCAGTAATCCTGGTAAAAGCAATGACGATCTCGCTGCCCTGGATATAATAACAAAATTGGGTATCAGTGTTACTTCATTAGAAAATAAATTGCTCATAAAAAGCAACGGGTTTCTATTAAATGATCAAAGCGATGGTATGCCAACTACATTAAATTGTGGTGAAAGCGGACTGGCCTTACGGATGTTTTCTCCAATAGCAGCGTTGCTTTCAAGTGAAATTATTTTAGATGGAAAAGGAAGTTTATTAAAACGGCCCATGCATTTTTTTGATGAGATATTTCCGCAGCTGCAGGTTGAATGCAAATCAAATTCCGGGTTGTTACCCATAAAAATAAAGGGGCCATTGCAACCTGCACATATAAAAATTGATGGTTCATTGAGCTCACAATTTTTAACAGGATTATTAATTGCATACGCTAAAGCCTGTACGGAACATGTTTCTATCATAGTGCATAATTTAAAAAGCAAACCTTACATTGATCTCACATTGCAGATGTTGAAACATTTTGGCTGGTTAGTAAATCATGAAAATTATAAGGTTTTTCATTTTACTCCAAACACCGTAAGCCCAAAACAAACCATCAACTATACGGTTGAAGGCGATTGGAGTGGAGCCGCTTTCATTTTGGTTGCCGGGGCCATAAGTGGTGACATAATTCTTGAAGGG
>JACDBU010000088.1 GCA_013694745.1 Chitinophagaceae bacterium | reverse complement strand
GCTGTACAGTACCGGTATCCCTGCTTATGGTTGCCATAGAAACATCCATATTAATTTTAACCGGTAGTTTCAGATCAAATGTCTTATCGTGAAAGATCATTTTGGTAACAAGCAACTGCATTTTTTTTGTGGTGGTATCTATTGTTATCACTTTACCATCAGTAACAAAATAAGCAGATTGCACGGTAATAGGTGGTGTGCCATCCGGCGCTGGTGACTGTTGCTGCTCAGTGCTGGGTACGGTTGTGTCAAAATCTATCCAGCCATATCCCGGGAAATACGCCTGTACCCATGCATGCGCCTGGTCTTCGTAAAACCAGTACCACCCTTTATTTTTATCACTCCTGTCAACCGTTAAAAAACCTGTTGCTACACGTGAGGGTATACCCAGCGACCTTAATAAAAATAAAGTAGCTCCGGCATAATATGCACAATAGCCTTTGCGGTTTTCGAATAAAAAATAATTTAGTTTGCTTGCGCTAGGCAAGCCTGGTATGCCAGGATTTTCGCTGTATTTAAAAAGTGGCAAGCCATTTTCGTCCTTGCTTAAAAAATAGTTTCTTATGGCGATTATTTTATCAACGGGGTATAGGGCATCTTTTGTGATCAGCTTTGCCAGCGATCGTACAGAATCAAAATCCCCGTTACCCGGGATAAATGTATAATAATCTATGAAATTTTTATCTTCTCCATTCCAGTCCTTTATTTTTCGCAATTCGTAAAACCGTTGCTGCTGGTAACTTTCAAGCGTAGAATTACCGGCCGGGTTATAAATAAAATAGGCGCTATTCAAATCACTTACATACATTTTTGCACGATAAGCACTTTTAAATTGTTGTTGGTATTCTTTATCAATTGCTATAGGCTGGCAAAAAAATGCTGTGCTTGGTGCAAGAAATTCATGCGGCGAAAGCAACGCTTTATAAACTTCTGTTGTAACTATATTTCTTCGTAAAACACCTTTCGCTTTTTGTATAACAGATGAATCGGTTTGTGTAAAATATAACGGAATTTTAGAAGGATCTGGCTGAAAAAGATCATTGGATGGCATCAGCGAATCCACTTCAAGTGTTTGGGTAAGGGTATCAAATTTTGTAAAATAATCGTATGTAAAATAAAGCGGGTTGGGCGTTTCAGAATTAGGCAGATAGTTGTCGAGCTTTGCAATAAATACAAGCCGCTTTGAAGTTTTCCTGCCGCCGCTTAATCCCATATCTTTTTTGTTGCTAACGGAACCGTCTTTATTCTCTTTTGTTATGCTTTCTTTATTGTCTTCTTTCTGTTGCTGCCCGGCACCGCCATATTCCTGTTCTATTGACTTAAAATCTTTTTTGTAAAATAAGATAAGCAGGAGAATGATCGTTACTGCAGTTGCTGTAAAGCCTAAAAGTTTTTTGCCAATGAACCAGGTAAAGGCGGGTTCATCATCATTCATATTTCTTATCAGCTCACTTACATAAATAATATAAAATGCAAAGAGTAGTACCGGCACAAATGCAACGATGAGTTTTTGCGTGGTTATGTCAGTTGTTTTACTAACCACAATAATTTGGACGACCAGTAATATTGCCGCTAGCACAATCGGGAAAAACCGCAATCTTGCAAAACCCCATCCAATCAGCCATCCCAGCATAAATAAGAAACAAAAAATATAAAAGCCGGCAGCAATATAAAAGGCGCTGAATTCGCCGGTAACCGTTTTATTTATAACTTTTGTAATTATAAAAAGCAACAGTAATAATGGAAGAAGAGTACTTATAAAGCGGAAGCGAAAATTATAAACCAGGCAGCCGGCGATTATGCCTGCAGAGAGGTAAAGGGTTTGAAGAATCCATTGATTGTTTAAGACTGATAAATATTGATTTACATTCCACAGAATATATCCACCTATGATGCAGGACGGCAGAATAAGCAATAAAAGCTGCGCAGTAATTTTTTTTGAAGTGTGTAATTTTTTAACTTTCATAAAGTATTACACAATTATCTTTTCACAATCTGTTTTACTTAATAAGGCCAGTATTTTTTCTTCGTTCAATTTCAATTTTCTTTTCAGGGGCGAAAGATCCCAGGTTAATCTTAATTTATCAAGGCTGTCTTTTTCTGGTTTTATGAATATCCATTGTATCCAGTCTTTTATCTTAATTGTATCAAACGCACCACTGAGTTTAACAAAAATCACAACAATATTTTTCCCGGCATTTCCAATACTGTTTTGAAGCTGGGTAGTATCCGAAAAAGAGGAGATGCACAATACAGATGCATCGGATAATTTTAAATATTCCGGAATATCTTTTTGAGTTTGCCAGGCTGAGGTACTGATGATATATTTATTTTTTTGAAGTACATCATCGGCGAAAGCTGTTTTGGTTTCCTGGTCGGGTATAAATTTGACAGGCATATTTCTTTTGGCCAGTTGCTGGTAGGCATTCCATACAATGGTTTTATAATAATTTAGTAACACGATATTGAGATCTTCGTACAAAAAAGAACTAAATGAATTATAGAATGATGCATAGAAATAAATGTGTGATGCATACCGGTCCTGTGTTTCAGGCATTCTTATCACCAGTTCTTTACTTTTTGCATAAATCTTCCAGACAATCCTTCTTACATCATCATTGTTCTCAAAGTTTTTGTAATTGATATATTCGCCTTCTACTTTCCTTAGTTGGTGGATCCTTGTATTTGTTTCTTCTGTTTTCTTAGGCTGTACATTTATCAGGGGCGTATCAGTATTTGCAGGTGGGGTAAAGAAATTTTCTGCTGAAGGAATTATGCTTACAAATGAAAAGAACTGGAACATATCTTCAAAATATATAATGCTTTCTTCGATGTTGTATTCCCGTATTTCGGGTAATGGCCAGTTAATAAATCCTTCGATGTTTGTTGGAAGAAATTCACTCTTTTTTGATTTGTCCCGGATTGAAAAGCGTTGTGATATATGGGCGCCATCATATTTCAACCTTAGTCTTACGTATCCAAATAATGGTTTAAAAATGGGGCTGATAAAAATACTTACAAGTTGTTTTTGGGAGATCGTATTTTTTTCATTAGAGGTTTTGAGCTTTATGGTGATGGCCTTGTTTTTTTTTCTTAATAAAAAAATACTCCAGGGAATAACAACACTCATAAAAGATAAAATAATAATAATGCTTCCAAACCATAGGGTAACCTTTATGAACAATTCTGTAATGGCGATATAGGACGAGCCCGGCACTGAATTTATTTTTTGCAACCACCTGTAACCAGCCAGTAATGCAATTAGAAGGAAGATGAACCGCATCCGGAAGGGAACTAAAAAACTTCCATACCTTATTTTGTTTTTGAATGTATCAAAACGCATGTGCTGCAAAATTCCTCTAATTTAATTATAAAGAAAGATTAAAAATGATAAATAATCCATACCATGCAATGGGTATTTACATTTTCTTTGCAACAAAGTATTTTGATGATAACAGTATACCAGGAATGTCCCTCGTGCCACAACAAAAACATCAGCAAAAGGCTTACGGCAAAAGATCATACCGTATCTCATACTTTTTTTGAAATATGGGAATGTAGTAATTGCTCCCTGCGGTTTACACAATCTGTTCCGGGAAAAAATGAGATCGACAGCTTTTATCAATCAGAAAATTATATCTCGCACACGGATACCAATAAAGGCTTAATTAACTCGCTTTATCATCGTGTTAGAAAACGGACATTAAATGTAAAACGAAAATTGATTGAATACCAAATGGGATCAGGTGATAAAAACATCCTGGATATCGGCGCCGGTACGGGGGCATTTATAAATAACATGCACCAGGCTGGATGGAATGTTATAGGGATAGAACCTGATGAAGATGCCAGGGCTACAGCGAAGAAATTATACGATCTGGAATTAAGATCGTCCGAATCCCTTTTTAAATTACCTTCTGGAACATATGACGTTATTACCATGTGGCACGTTTTAGAACACGTGCATGATCTGCATGAATATTTAGATCAAATAAAATTATTATTAAAAATGGGCGGCAGTATTTTTATTGCCGTACCTAATTATACCTGTTATGATGAAAAGATATATAAAGAATTTTGGGCAGCTTACGATGTGCCCAGGCATTTGTATCATTTTTCACCGGCTGCAATGAAAATATTATTAGCAGGGCATGGGTTGGAGATCACCGCGAGTGAACCAATGTGGTACGATAGTTTTTATGTTAGCCTTCTAAGCGAAAAATATAAAACTGGTAAAAACAATTTTATAAGTGGTTTATGGAATGGCTTTGTATCTGACGTAAAGGCAATGTTCAATAAACAGAAGTGCAGTTCCCTTATTTATGTAATTACAGCTAAAAAATAAATTGGGTTTTTAAAAATGAGGTTGCCAATGTTTAAATACTCATCAATTATTTTTGTTAAGCAACTTAATTATTCAAATGTATCTCGAACATTTTAGGCCAGAGTTTGCCGGTTATGTATAATTTTTTAGTCGCGCTGTCGTATGCTATACCATTAAGAACTGCTCCATCAGTAACGGGTTGCGTGGGTGCATATTGATCAAGCAATCCGGTTGCATCAATCCTGCCTACAACATGCCCGCTGCTTGTGTCAATTTTTACAATATCATTTGTCAGCCAGCGGTTGGCATAAATATTTCCGTTAATATATTCCAATTCGTTAAGGCTGTCAAGCGGTCCATGATTATCAGTTATCGAAAGGATCTTCATCATTTTAATATCGTTCTTTTCTTCATCCGGACGAACATAATAAAGTTTATCGCTGCCATCGCTAATAATAAGGCAGGATCCATCGTTAGTAATTCCCCAGCCTTGCAACTTCCAATGTAAAGTTTGTATTGGCTTGCTGATATCAGTAAGATTGTAAACGAATATTTTAAGATTTTCCCAGGTGAGCTGGTAAATTTTATTGTTGAAAATGGTAAGACCTTCACCGAATATTTTTGGATCTGGCACCAAATATTTTTTTTCCGAAACACCGGTTTTTATATCAACGATCCGCAAAGTAGATTTTTGCTCCAGACCCGTACTTTCGTATAATTTACCATTATAAAACTGCAGCCCTTGCGTAAAAGCACCGGTGTCATGCGGATATACGGCATCTACTGTAAATGTTATGGGTTGTGGCGGGGGGATGGCATTGCTGGCTGGAGTATCTGGTGTATTTGCATCATTATTCCCGTTGGAATTACATCCACTTACACTTACCAGGAGAAAAAATAATGCCACGAGGGGCAAGTACCTTATACGCATAAAACATTTCATATTTGTAAAAATAGCAAACTCGCGGCGCATCATCGTTAAGGCATTTATAAAAAACATTTCAAAAAGCTTTGACAGTTCAGAATTTTATGCTTTATTTGTGCCACCTCTGTTGCCGGCCATAGCTATTACTGCTTTAGCCCATTTCACCCATATACAGAAGGTTTTCAAAATTCCAATTCAAATATCCCATGTTTTGCCTTTGTATCCGGTTAACATTACGTAGCAATATTATGTATTGTCTTTGAGAGATCATGTACTTTAAAACGGATAAAAGGCATGAGATTTTTTTACTTCTTCTTTTTTTTAAGTTTTTTTATTTCAGCAGCTTTCTCCCAGAGAAAATGCGGAACTTATAATTATGCACAAACACAACCTGCATATTCAAACAATCAGCAAAGTGCAAATTCCGCAACAACCAGTGAAGGAATTACAAGGGATACTTTAAATAATGAAGTTATCATCATCCCCGTGGTGATCCATATTTTATACAGCAATACAATCCAGAATATATCTGATGCCCAGGCATTATCACAGTTGGCGGTATTGAATAACGATTATAGAAAAATGAATGGTGATGCGGCGAATGTTCCGGCTGCATTTAAACAATTTGCCGCTGATGCACGCATCGTTTTTTGTTTGTCGAAAACAGATCCGAAGGGCCGGTCAACAAAGGGGATCATTCACAAATACACAACACAAAACAGATGGCAGGCAAACGATGCCATTAAATTTTCTGCTTCGGGTGGAGATGATGCCTGGGATGCAAAAAAATACTTGAATATTTGGGTTGGTAATTTATCTGAAAGCACACTTGGTTATGCTTCTGTGCCTGGTGCAGATGCTGAAAGAGACGGGGTGGTAATACAATATGATGTTTTTGGAAATACCGGCAATGTTCGATCTCCTTTTAATAAAGGGAGAACGGCTACACATGAAATTGGCCACTGGCTGGGCTTGAAACATTTATGGGGTGATGCACTTTGCGGTGATGATGGGATTTCAGATACGCCTCCGCAAAAAACATACAATACGGGGTGTAGTTCATTCCCGCATTTATCAACCTGTTCTGTAAATGCAAATGGTGATATGTTCATGGATTTCATGGATTTTTCCGATGATGCTTGTATGTACATGTTTACCACAGGCCAAAAAAATAAAATGAGAAGCTTGTTTGCAACTGGTGGTGAAAGAAATTCTTTTTTAACTTCAACCGGTTGTGATAGTAGCCGGCCTGAAGCAGGACCTTCACTTCAAGATTCACTGGTAAAGCAGTATACCGGGATAACCATATTCCCTAACCCATCATCACGTATTTTGAATGTTGGCAATAATACATCTGTTGTTATGGCTGGTAAAACCGCTCTGATCTTCAATATGACGGGGATCAGGATCCTATCACAGCAGATGGTTTCAGGAAATAATATTATACATATCGAAACTTTAGCATCCGGGGTTTATATTCTTAAAATAGGAGCTGGAAAAGATCAGCAAATAATAAAATTCATAAAACAATGATCATTTTGCTACCACTGTTTTTTTATAAATGATATTCCTTTCTTGTAAATATTCTATTATAAAATTAAAACAAGTTTCATCTTTCCCGATAAATTCAGGAGGAAATACCCCGTGATCCTTAAAGAGGCCATTGGCAAGAAGATGAACGGCCGCATTGCAGGTATAACCTGTCGTTCGTGCCATTGACGATGTATTTGTTTTTTTGTCGTACTCATCATACAGATCATAAACAATGGATTTGTTTTCGCCGGATATTTTAATTTTCATTACGGTAAATTCTTTTTCCCCGGGTTGTAACTTCCATTGTTTAAAAAGAATCGCAGATGAAAAGCTGAGCGGTGAAATATTATTGCCTGAAACATTTATTTTTTCGGTGTCAAAAAACCCGGCCTTAATGAGCGCATTTATCAGGTCTATATGTCCTGGATAGCGCAGTGTTTTTTCTTTCATGTTTGGGATGTGCTTCATAGTATAAAGCAACGAGCGCAATCCATCGGTGTTGAAAGATTCAAGCGTTCCGGCAAAATCAAAATCTACCAGCTCAGCATCTGTTAAAGCATCTTTTGTAATTACCCTTGCATTTTCTACAAACCTTGCCGGGCGTGTATATTCTTCTATTACATCTATGGGTGAAAAGGGCGCTTTGTACTCGAAAGGTTTTATCCTGGTTTTGGGTAATCCGCCAACCATGCATTCAAAATTTTCTATTTTCATTCTTGCATTATGATACCCTAATATAAGGTTACTCATACCGGGGGCTACACCGCAATCTACTATGGCGGTTACTTTATTTTCTTTTGCAAGTGCATCCAGGTCCAATGCATTTTCCGGGAAAAAAGAAATGTCAACTACATTTTTTTTTGCTTTGATAACTGACTGCAATGTCTTGAAACCCATAAAACCGGGAACGGCACAAACAATAATATCAAAGGGGGCAATTAAATCCTGCAATGAATTTGAATCTTCCAGGTCGGCTGGAATTAATTTTATTGTATCATCAATACTGCCTAGTATTTGCAAAGATTGTTCGCTATTATCATGAGACGTGATATCAAACACTTTTGCAAGATCCGCTGCAATAGCTCTTCCCACCATTCCCGCACCTAAAATGCCGATTTTCTTCATATTGTAAAATTGTATTTAGCGGATCAAATTACAGAATCCGGTGCAATTTGTTAATTAATTTATAACACCGCTACTTATGGTGTGATTTTGGCATCTAACCTGAAGTAAAGCAATTCATTTATGAAAAAATTTTTAGTAGCAATCCTACTGTTCTCCGCACAATTCACTCATGCCCAGACCATCCAGTCAATATTAAATTCTTTGGGTAAGAACAAAAACAATAACACTAACAATACAAATAATGGTGATATTGTACAGGGCTTGAAAGAAGCATTAAGGGTTGGTGCAGATTCTACAACAAAAAGATTGTCGAAGGTGGATGGATTTTTTGGCGATAATTTTATCAAGATACTGATGCCTCCCGAAGCATTGAAAGCCGAAAAAACATTGCGGAGTTTTGGTTTTGGTAAAACCGTAGACAAAGCCGTTCTATCCATGAACAGGGCTGCCGAGGATGCAACAAAATATGTTGGACAGATCTTATGGAATGCCATAAAAAGTATGTCGATCACAGATGCATTGGGAATTTTGAGGGGAGGAGATTTTGCTGCTACAGATTATTTACGTCGAAGTACTACCCAACAACTAACTACAGCCTTCAGGCCGATCATTGAACGGTCATTGCAAAACGTAAATGCTACCAGGTATTGGTCTGATGTATTTTCCACTTATAATAAATTCAGCAGAACGCAGGTCAATACTGATCTTCCGGCGTACGTAACAGATAAAGCTTTATACGGCTTATTTTATCACATAGGTTTGCAGGAACAGCAGATAAGGAAAAATCCTGCTGCACGTGTTACTGATATTTTAAAGAAAGTTTTCGGAAGTTAAATATCCGTTGCTTCCCCATAAGCCACGGCAGTGGCTTCTTTCAGCCCTTCACTCATAGTTGGATGAGGATGAATGGCATTGAGAATTTCATGACCCGTAGTTTCCAGTTTTCGTGCTACAACTGCTTCCGCTATAATTTCTGTAACATTACTTCCGATCATGTGGCAGCCTAGAAATTCACCATATTTTGCATCAAAGATCACTTTTACAAATCCTTCTGTTGCGCCTGCTGCAGCAGCTTTTCCACTTGCCATGAAGGGAAATTTGCCAACTTTAATTTCGTAGCCTGCATCCTTTGCAGCTTTTTCAGTAAAACCAACTGAAGCTATTTCAGGAGTGCAATAGGTGCAACCCGGTACATTATTATAATCTATAGGATCGGGTTTTTGTCCCGCAATATGTTCGGCTGCAGATATGCCTTCTTTGGAAGCCTTATGGGCAAGCGCCTGGTTTGGAGTACAATCCCCGATAGCATAGATCCCGGGAATATTGGTTAACAGGTTTGCATCCACTAAGATCTTTCCTTTGCCTGTTTTTACTCCGGCTGCCTCTAATCCTATATCTTCAATATTGGCAACAATGCCAACTGCGCTAAGGAGGATATCAGCTTGTAAATTTATTTCACCATTCTGGGTTTTCACTTTTGCGTTTACGCCATTACCGTTAGTATCAACACTTATAACTTCGCTGTTTGTGAGCACATCAATACCTTGTTTTTTGTATTGCTTTTCCAGTTCTTTGGAGATCTCTTCATCTTCAACAGGAACAATTCTTGGTAAAAATTCTACGATGGTTACTTTGGTTCCCATGCTATTATAGAAGTAGGCGAACTCACTGCCGATGGCGCCGGATCCAACAACGATCATGCTTTTAGGCTGTTGGGGCAAAACCATTGCTTCCCGGTAGCCAATTATCTTTTTACCATCAATGGGAAGCGTTGGCAATTGTCTTGATCTTGCTCCTGTAGCAATGATGATATTTTTCGCTTCGAGTGTTTGCTTTTTTCCATCCGCCGAAGTAACTTCCATTTTACCGGGAGCCAGCAACTTTCCTGTTCCCATTATTACATCGATCTTATTTTTTTTCATCAGGAATTGAACCCCTTTGCTCATTTTATCCGCCACACCCCGGCTGCGTTTTATTACATTTTCAAAATTTTGTTTTGGTGCATTTACCTCGATACCATAATCGGCTGCATGTTTTGCGTATTCATAAACCTGTGCACTTTTAAGCAAGGCTTTCGTTGGTATACAACCCCAGTTCAAACAGATTCCACCCAGGCTTTCTCTTTCAATGATCGCAACTTTTTTTCCAAGTTGAGAAGCCCTGATCGCCGCCGGGTACCCACCCGGGCCACTACCTAAAACAAGTACATCGTATGCCATATTTTTTATTTGTTCCTGTTTTGAAAACAGGCAAGTGATAAATTAAAATTGCTGTCTGTAATTTATTGTGAACAGCGATGCAAAATTAGCCTGATTTAAGGATAAATCAAAAAGGCATAAATAAAGGCTGTGCCTGGCCGTTTCCAGCTTCTTAAGAAAGCATTAACATCCACAAAATGATTTGTTATAATGAGAAGAAAGAGAATCAGAGGGAATGCTTTTTGCGTTTATTAAGTGATAATATTATAAATTAAAATAGAAGATTATTATGAAACCAATAAAGATCCTGGCAACAATGACACTAATGATATTCATGACTGCATGTTCCAGTACAAAAGTTACCTCTAGCTGGAAAGCGGATGATGCCAAAGTAAATACCGCTGGGTTCAATAAAGTGATAGTCGCCGCTTTATTGCAGGATAAAGACAGGTCATTGCAACAGCAGATGGAAAAGGAATTAGTGAGTGATCTTAACGCTAAAGGCATCCAGGCAGTTTCTGCTTACCAGCTCTATGGTCCGAAATATTTTTCTAAGAATGAAGACCAGGCTTTAAAAAAACTTCAAAAAAGCGGGATAGATGGCGTACTTACGGTTGTTATGCTGGATAAAAATAAAGAAAAGGATTACGTTCCGGGAAATGTTAATTACAGGCCGGTAACTTATTATAATCGCTGGTATGGTTATTACTCTACCGTATACGACAGGGTTTACTCGCCGGGCTACTACACTCAAAATACCAACTATTTCTGGGAAAGTAATTTGTATGATCTGCGATCCGATAAACTTTTATACTCTGCACAATCCGAATCGTTTGATCCATCATCAACCGGTAGACTTGCAAACGATTACAGCAATAAAATAGTTTCTGATATGACAAAGCAAGGATTATTTGCTAAAAAATAATCCCGTAATTTGATCGATGATTAAACCCACGCCATCTGCGTGGTTTAATTTTTAATGGTTATTTTGCTAAAAATTATTATTGTGAAGAAATATTTTATTTTGATGCTAACGGCCTTCTTCGCTACATCATTTTCTGCCAGGACGCAAAATATTCCTTCCTGGAAAGTAGAGGATCTGCAGCAGTTTATGGCAGGCAATGATTCTATACTGGTCATTAATTTCTGGGCAACTTTTTGCAAGCCCTGTGTTGAGGAAATGCCTTACGTACAAAGCATCAGCGCAAAATATAAAGATAAAAAAGTTACGTTGTTACTGGTTAGCCTTGACATGAAAGAAACCTTTCCGGATAAGATCAGGACATTTGCAAATGGTAGAAATTTTTCTGCACCTATAGTCTGGCTCAATGAAACCAATGCAGATTATTTTTGTCCGCGGGTTGACAAAGCCTGGGATGGCGCAATTCCCTCAACCTTATTTTTGAATAAGAAAACTGGCTATAAAAATTTTATAGACCATCAAATGAAGCCGGAAGAATTTGAGATGGAATTAAAAAAAGCGCTTAATTAATTTTTTCAGAAAAAAATTAATCTTTTCTTTTTATCGAACAGCCAACACTCCTGCTTTCAGTAACGGCAATTTCCTTACCTGCTACAAGCTGGTTAATGGCTTCCTGTAAATGCGCTCTTTTCACATTTGATGCATCCGTTGGATTATCGTCAATAGCCCCGTGGTAGGCTAGCTTGAGGTCTTTATTAAATAAGTAACATTCCGGAGTTCTGCTGGCCCCAAATGCATCTGCTACCTGGCTATTCTTATCTAAAACATAATACCATTTGTATCCCTGTTCTTTCGCATAGCTTTTCATTGCATCAAAACTGTCATCATCTGTACGCTGTGCTTCATTTGAATTAACAAGAATGACTCCGATATTATTTTTCAGAGCATATTCACTTATCGCTTTTGTACGCTGTTGATTTTTTATAACATAAGGGCATGTATTGCAACTAAACATTACTAAAAGCCCATTCTTTAGCGTGGCATCTTTCATAGAAACCATTTTATCTTTTATATCATGCATTTTTACTTCTCCTTTTGGTAATGGACTACCAATAGGAAGTACTGTAAAAGATTTTTTAAAAGCAAACAACGTTACCATTAGAATTAATAATCCGGTAACAAACATTTTATTTTTCATACAATAATTTTTGAAATGTAATTTACAAATAAACCTATATAATCAGCAACCGCTCATGTAACTAACGGACAGCAGAAAGAGCTTCCTGCTTTTTCCTGGATTCGGCCATTGACCGCAATGATTTTATGCTTACGTTAAATTCGAAGCCGATCAATACAACCAGTGAGTTTATAAAAATGAGTGACATTACCACTATTATAGTTCCAATAGATCCATATAAAATATTGTACCTGCCAAAATTATTCACAAAAGAGGCAAAGGCAAAAGTGGCCAGGATACTGAGGAAAGTGGCTATGATAGCACCTGGCGATATGAACTTCCAGCGTTTTTGAGTAGCCGGCGCATATTTATAAATAATGGCAAAAGACCAAAATATAAGTAGCATGATAACCACCCACTTTCCATAAAGAATGGTGTCTTTCATCACGATATTCTTTATGCCCAGAAAATTCAGAATTTGTCCCTGCGAAATAAGCAAAAGCAGGCAGATCAATAACAAACTAAATAGTAATGATGTGAGCTTGAGTGCTATCCATCGCTTGTGTAATCCTTTTCTTTTTTCAAAGCCGATATAATCTTTATCGAATGAACGCATAACACCCATCATAGCATTGGATGCAAAAAACAAAGACAAAACAAATCCGAAAGATATCAGCCCGATCTGCGGACCTTTTAAAAAACTATCTACAAAACTTATCAGGCCGGCATTATAGGTTTTAGAGGGAACAATATCCACTATTAAACTATTCAACTGTGTTCTTATCGTTTTCTTTGGTATGAAAGAAAGGTTTGGAATAAGCGTGAAAAGGAAAAGGCATGTTGGTGGGATCGACATTATGAAATTATAGGAAATTGCCGAAGCCCTCTCTGTTAAGCCTGACATCCGTAGCTGCTTCCAGAAGAAACGCATGACCTCATACAGGGGCACGCCTTCAAAACCAGGCAGTATCCATTTTTTGCTTTTTTTAATGAAAAGCCTGGAGACCGGTGTGTTCAATATGATTCGTTCTAGTTTTAGCAAATCTTAATAATTATGAGTGTGCCTTCTGAATTTTATAATGGCTGGTTTTGCTGTTTCAATTTTATGATGCTGTCCAGGGCCTGCTGATAATTTTTTGCATTCACCATGTGTTCCGTATAAGTATTTGCAAAATTTGAATATCCTGAAAAATCCGCTTTTGCAACAAAATACAAATAATTGGTCAATGGCATATTCAATACTGCATCAATTGTTTTTATTGATGGGGTACAAATTGGCCCCGGTGGCAAGCCCTCGTGCAGGTAAGTATTATAAGGTGAGGAATATGAAAGATATTTATTATAAATGCGTTTTAATGCAAAATCACGCATGGCAAATTTAATGGTAGGATCCGCAGCCAGCTTCATTCCTGCCATCATCCGGTTATAGTACACACTGGCAATTTTGCCCTTATCATCCTGCTTGTTCGTTTCTTCTTCAACAATAGATGCTAAAATAAAAACCTGTTGTATGGTAAGATGAAAAGATGCGGCCTCCTGTTTTCTTTTCGGGGTCCAGAATTTCTGTTGTTCGCCAAATAATTTTTTAAAAATTTTTGAAGGAGTGTTATTCCACAAAAACGTATAAGTATTGGGTATAACCGCACTCAGCACTATGTTGGTATCCAGGTTATATTTTACCAGCGAGTCAGTATTATCCAGGAAGCTGATCATCGACAATGAATCACATTCAAAATTAGCACCTATCTTTTTTGCAAATTCCTCTTTGGTCCTGATCTTATTTATCACAAAAGCAACAGGCGCTTGTCTTCCGGCTTTTAGCATTCTAACAAGATTTACCAGGCTCATGCCTTCTTCTATTTTATACCTGCCGGGCTTCACGGCATTTGTATAATGTGCATATTTTGAAACCTGGTCAAAAAGCATTTCACTGCGGATAATTTTTTTTGCAAGCAGACTGTCTTTTACTTTTTTGTAATCTTCGCCGGTATATATATAAAAGTATTTTTCTGAGGGTGGTGTTACAACAGGGCCAAATAATTTCCAGGCAAAAAACACGATTATAATAACAAAAAATAAAAGGATTAAAATGCCGGTTCTTTTTCGTTTACGCATTGTATGATTGTATCATTGAAATTATGAGAACTATTTGGAGTATAAATAAAAAACCCTGCCTTTTATAAGACAGGGCTTTGAATATCTTATTATTTTATTTTTGTGGATTAGGATTTACCGGGGGAGTTGATGTATTCTGCAATGGAGCAGTATTTTGCTTTTGAACCGGTGCTGTTCCCGGCGCTGAATTTATCAATTGATCTCTATCTGAATTACCAGTTGTTTTTGGGATAAATATAGCAGACGTAACACACAAAACTGCCACGATGATTGCAAACAACCAGGTACCTTTTTCAAGCACATCTGTAGTTTGTTTAACGCCCATTAGCTGGTTTCCAATACCTCCAAAAGAAGATGAAAGTCCGCCCCCTTTTGGGTTCTGTATTAATATGATAAGTCCTAAAATTAAGGAGGCTAAAATGATCAAGACACCAAATACTACTAACATATTTTACCGTTTTTTTAAACTTGCCTGCCAGCTTGCAGGCTATCAATTTTGGCTGCAAAGTACGCGCTTTTAGAGGGATCCAGCAAACTTAATTTCTTGTACATTTCCATAGCTGCTTCAGGCTTGTCTTGTTTTATTAGAACCTCCGCAAGTGCTTCCGTTATCACTTCCGAAGGTGCATTGGAATTTTCTGCAAAATGCTGCATTTTTATATCCGTTTGATCATCCCCGGAAGGCAGCCTGGAGGTGTCAATTTTTTTCATTGTTTTTAACCATTCCGTAAAGCTTTTCATTTGTTTCCCAAGCTTATCGGATGCAACTGTTTCCTCAGAAATTTTTATTCCCTGCGAAGCAAAATAATCAACTGTGTAAAGCGGCTCGAAGGCGATCTCTGTATCGTTAGGTTCAGCAGGTTCGTTGGTATTTATAACAGGGATAGCAGGTGCAGGTATTTGTTCGTTGGGCGATATTGTATGATTTGCTTCTTCTGTATTAGCCGGAGTTGAAATAAGATGTAACTGCCAGTACAACCAGGCGGGGTCATTAAAATATAATGCGGTCTTTGACCTTTGTTTTTCAGCAGCAGGATCATTTTCTTTTACCTGTTGAGAAAGTAGAGTGAATTGTGCCAGCGAACAATAAGGATACTCATCAGCAATTGCTTGCAGCACTGAAATATTATTACCCGATGATTGGGATAAAAAAATATTTCCAGGAAATTGTTGCTGATCCATATAAATAGCATTTACCAGTTTGAAAAGATCCGGTTAAATATTTGCTCTACCAGGTTTTTTACAATATTATAATCTGGCAAAGATTCTGCCTGCTGCAAACTTAACGTAGCCGGGAAATCAAAATTAGTGGCAACATCTGTTTCAAAATCTTTTTTCTGATCCAGTGTATTTTTAAATATAAGGTGAAAGGAAGCATTCAATCGGTTGGTACTTGCATTTTGGTTGGCGATGGCACTGGTTGTTATGCTGTAATCCGACAAGTAACCACTGATGTCGTAATGCGCATCATCACTGTTTGTCTGGCGCAAGCGGGTTTGACCAATAATTTTTTGTTTAAGTTTTTCTGTGAGCTGTGGCGTTAACTGGGGATTGATATACCGGGCCTTATTCTCAAGATAGTTTACCCTGAATGTTTTTATTTCCGGTGGAATAGGAGAGGTGTCTTTTGTTGAATATTTACAGGTTGCAAATGAGAAGATAAAAAAAATAAAACAGCTAACTATGGGAAGAAAGTATGCAGTACGGAGTGTGCCTGTGCTCATTTAATATTTAATTTTTTTCAGTGTTCTTTCTTTATCATACTCATTCCGCAATATCATATTCTTTCAGCTTACGGTACAATGTTCGCTCACTGATCCCGAGATCCAATGACGCATCTCTTCGTTTACCCCGGTGTTTCTTAAGCGCTTTGATGATCAATTCTTTTTCCTTATCCATGATGCTTAATGATTCTTCTACTTCTTCGTGCTGCTGGATATTATTACCATTTGAATTTATAACAACCGGTTGCGCAGAAGGAGCAAGTTGATTTTGAAATTCATTTTGATATTCAGGCAGGTTCTTCTCATTTCTAAATCCATTTGAATTATTGGTAACTGAAGGATTTTGAATGCTGTCGAAAACCATCCGCTTTAATTCTGTAACATCTTTTTTCATATCAAAAAAAAGCTTGTACAAAATTTCTCTTTCGTTATTAAATTCTTTCCGATTACCATTGTTTACAGATGAAGCCAGTACGGGCAACCTCGACATATTATCGGGTAAAAACTTTCTTAAAATATCACCGGTAATATTTTTATCAAGAGATAGCACGGATATCTGTTCTGCAATATTCTTCAATTCCCTAACATTGCCCGGCCATGCATAATTAATTAACACATTTTTTGCGTCTTCATCAAGTTGCACCGGGGGAGATTTATATTTTTCAGCAAAATCCACTGCAAATTTTCTGAACAATAAAACAATATCTTCTTTGCGTTCACGCAATGGCGGAACTTTTATTGGGACCGTGTTAAGCCGGTAATAAAGGTCTTCCCTAAACCTGCCGTTCTGTGTAAATTCAAGGAGATCCTTATTGGTCGCGGCTATAACACGCACATCTGTTTTTTGAACCTTTGATGAACCAACACGTATATACTCACCTGCTTCTAAAACACGCAGCAAACGAGCCTGTGTGCCAAGTGGCATTTCACCAATTTCATCTAAAAAAATAGTTCCCCCGTTTACAGTTTCAAAATAACCTTTGCGACTGTCGAC
>JACDBU010000046.1 GCA_013694745.1 Chitinophagaceae bacterium | reverse complement strand
TTTACCGCTTTTTAATTCGTCTTGGAGTAGAAATTGCATTGCATTATCGTAGTAAGTATTCGAATAAGTATTTGGGTTATTATCCTTATAATAAATGTAGTTCGCATCAAAATAAATTACCTTACCTAGCTTGAAAGTGTGTTGAAAATTGAGGTTTGCCAATAAATTATCCCATTGATTAACCTCACTATTAACAGTGCTTACGGTAGTGTCCGTTACACCATTTTTGCTTACCGTTGCTCCATTGTTTGCAGTCATCTTCCAGTGACTAATGTAACCACCAATTAAAACTCCAATGATAGTTGCTGTATCTAACTGGTAATCTATACCTGCCCTAACATTTTGAACTTGCTGTATAGCATTACGGTTAGCGAAAGAGGAGTTTGCAATCGTATTTCCTGCGTTTGTAAACTGCGTAAAACCGGTGGTTGGCTGAAGGTAATGATCATACTTAAATCCATAGTTACCATACATGTTTATTTTGGCACTCCTGTAATTAAAATTTATTCCGGCTGCACCTAATTCTTTTTTGCCATAACCTGCATTGATAAAGTATGAACCGCTTATGCCCTCGTAGGGGTTATGGATAAGCACAATATTGATGTAACCGGCATTTCCTTCCGCATCATATTTTGCGGGAGGCGTAGTGATGAGTTCTATCTTTTCAATATTATCTGCGCTGGTAGCGGCAAGGAATTGGACCACTGCATCTATTGGCATATAGGTTATTTTTCCATTGATCATAACGACTA
This sequence comes from Chitinophagaceae bacterium, assembly GCA_013694745.1. Lineage (GTDB taxonomy): Bacteria > Bacteroidota > Bacteroidia > Chitinophagales > Chitinophagaceae > Ginsengibacter. Next base: position 3,430 of record JACDBU010000046.1, on the reverse strand, counting down.
CACCATTTTTGCCATTAATTGCTATCAGGTTACCTTGCCTGTTTACGGTTACCCCCGGTGATTTTTCCAACACATCTAACGCGGTACCACCGGCATCTGTAACACTGTTTTTTACATTGATTACCACCCTGTCTATCTTCTGCTCAAACATTGGTTTTTTTACTGCTACAGTTACATCTTTTAATTGCACGTTTCCGTTCCCGAGGTAAAGAATGCCGGCATTTATTGCTTTTTTATCAGAAGTAATTTCAAAAGATTGCGAGTATACCTGTCTCATTCCTGTAAAGGTTGCGGTAATTAGGTAATTGCCATTTTGGTTATTTTTAAAAGAATATTTTCCAGATGTATCCGAAATTACGCCCTTCACTAATGAAGAGTCAGCCGATTTCAACAATAGCACATTGGCAAATTGCAAAGGCTTGTCATCTAACGTTTCAATTGTTCCCTGGATTACAGATTGTGATTTTAATTGCTGAGTGCCAATGAGGCAAATACTAATCATTAAAAGCAGTATTGTAATTTTCTTTTTCATCCGTGATTTACAAATTGATTATGTTTGAAATATTAGTGTTATATCAACTTTATTACGCCGCATCTTCAATGATAGAAAACATGAAACATGCTTAAATATCAAAGTCACACTTCAGCAATCGCATCAATAAGGTGATTCTCATTTTTTACCTGCGCTTTACTAATTCCGGTAGGTGTTTACGGTTGTATAGAATTGCTATCGTTTTTTATGATGCTTACAACTATCGGTGTGATATCGTTTTTCAGCTTCCCTTCATGTAATTATTGAAGTCTTTTTTCCTGTTCCTGCTGCTTCATAAATGGCTTGTAATATCCTTATATCTTTAATGCCTTCTTCCCCGGTAATACGATTGGGCAGTATTTTATTTTCTAACAATACCTTTGCGATCTCACCACATTGTGTGGCTTGCTGGTTTATGACCGGAAAATTTAATTCTCCTTTACTTGTTGTTCCCTTGTATGGCCCATAACCAAGGCCAGTACTAATTACTCTACCAATCACATAAATATGCCAATCGGTGCGCCGCTTATTATACTGGCATTTTCCACCACATCAAAGCCTGTTGTTTGTAGGTTGCTAAAGGCGGGATTGGTTACTACAGAATCAAACAGGGTGCTTGCTTTATACAGCTCCAGTGCATTTGCAGATTCAAACAGGTACACGCCGCCTGCCTCGTTATGGTTTGCGTTGATAACCCATATTTTCCAGCAGCACCCCGGAATGGATGAAAATTTTGATGCCACTTCAGACATTATTTTTTTAAGTTCTTCTGCTGATATGCTATAATTGAACTTTACTATGAATACTTGTTTTGTCATTATAATACTTTTTATGATGAATGCTGTTAAAAATTAAATTGAAATTGGGCAGGTAATGATTGAGATTCAATGCTCCAATCAACCGCTGCTGCTTTTCTTCAAAAGCCGGCATCCCTTTATTACCTGGATGCCGGTGAAGAATCAAATTAAAAAGAACAATGTTTATTATTGGTTGATCCGTTTTAAAGGTTTTCTATCATCCATTTTCCTATCTTATTGCCCATTTCCTGCCCGGCTATGCAGGAAAAACGGAAATGAACACCCGCCATCACTCTCGAATCTGCATTTTCATCAGCAGCCTTTAAAAAGCTTTTGAAACTCCTTGCTTCACCCGGTGTAACAGAAGAGGTGGAAATCGTGGCAAATGCATAATTGTCTCCATAAAAATAAGTGAGTACCCTTGCGCCTGCATTGCCCAATATACTGTGTGTAGATGGATAATCCTGTACCGGCGGAGTGGGCATAAGCGGTTCCCAGAGTTCATCGCCGCCGCTGTTAGCTGGTGTGTTTACCACAGCCGTATAGGGCCTCCAGAAATTATAATAAAATTTTGAATCCCAGCCGGCGGTATAAGAATCTGCCAGCGTAATATTCAGCATTGCAAACAAGCGGGCGGTGGTCAGCAGGTCTGTTTTTTCTTTTCCTGCAGCCACAGATGCAATACGGTTCCAGCCAATTTCAGCATACTCGTACCAAAAGTTAGCATAAATGGTTTGTGCTGCGGTTCGTAGTGTACTGTTTTTGTCACCCAGCTGTTTTACTTCTTCAAAGTCTTTCTTGTAAGCTGCACTGCTTAAGGCAGGTTGTGGTGCTGACCGAAACTGTTCAGGCTGCATCAGCCCGAATGGCCTCATTGTTTTCCAGAAAGGGGCAAATACAAAATTAAATGGTGGTACAGCCTGGTACACACCGGGAACCGTGGAAGGTGCAATAGCCCCAATCGGGTCTTGGAAAGCACCATCGTTTTTTCTTAATTCAATAATGGCGTTACCACACTGCAGGCCTAATGCAATGCCTTTTTGTTTGGCTTCTAAATTGGAAATAGTGTCGATGGCTTTTGCCAGTGCACTGTCCAGCATTGCTTTTTTAGCCGGTACATGGTTCAGCAATACCGTGTATGCCGCCACAGCAGCGGCTGCAACCGGATGTGCACCTGCATCACTAGTATTGTTGCAGTACCTTTCATATACTGGTTTAATTGAATTGAGTGCATCATACTGGGCGATGTGTACCATCGCATATAGCCGGGATGCTGTAAGAACGTTCTGATAATTAGGTGCATCCAGTGCGTTTAATGCAGTGGCGTTCCAGTCTAATATCACTTTGTTGGAAATGTTTGGGAATACATTTAAAGATTTGGGATCCACCGGGTTTTTGCTACATCCTGTAAAGAAAGAGCCCATTAAAATAATGCCCAGGTAATCAAGCGGCTTTAATAACTTCGTCCATTTCTTCGACGCTTTTTTCTTCTGCAGTAATACTACTGCGATTGTTTTTTTCTGTTCCATAATATTTTTTAAAAATTTTAGAACACAAAAAAACGACAGGTTTGGTGTAAACCAGTTCTGCAAAAAGTAGTTTAATGTATGCGAAAAGTATTTTGTTGCAAAAAGCAGGGACTTCTTAGCATCGCAAGGCAGCGGGAGAATATCCAAATTTTTTCTTAAAGGCCGTACTGAAATTATTGTAATGCTGGTAGCCCAGTTCATCTGCTACATCTGTTACATCCACTTGTGGTTGCTGCAGCAAGGTACGGGCATAGTTCATTTTATGGTCATCTACATATTTCATTACAGAATTACAAAAGAGCTGCTTAAAACCATGTTTTAATTTAAAACTTTTGATCAAAAATTTACGGGTAAGCTGCCGCAACGAGGCTACTTCCAGGTAATGCTTATCGAGATAGGTTTTAATATCATGCAGCAAATCCACATCTGCCCTGCTAAGACCGGGGAAAGCATCACAGGCGCCTGTTTCCATGCGGGTAAAAGTGGCCAGCTGCTGAATAAACAGGTTAAGAATGATGTTGTCTTTATAGGCAGTCCCCAACGCCCCCGTATAGGGGCAATAGAGGTAGTCG
>JACDBU010000044.1 GCA_013694745.1 Chitinophagaceae bacterium | reverse complement strand
ACGGACAGATGTTCGGTTGGACGGAGGTAAGAACGGAATTGATTTTAAAATTCGGAGACCGGTTAAAAAATAATGACACACTTAATTAAGCACTACCCGTTAGTCCTGCATTTTACTATTTTTATTTCTTTACACATCACTTCCAACTTAACTGCTCCAGCTTATGTCACCGGTTTTTTCATCTTTTAAATTAATGCCCAGGCCAGCAAGTTGCTTTCGTATTTTGTCGGAGGTTGCAAAATCTTTTTTACCCTTTGCTTCTTTGCGTATATCGATGAGTAATTCCATTACACCATTAAAAGTTTCGGTGTTTTCTGTTGTATTTTTTAATCCTAAAATTTCTTCTAAATAAATCCTGAATGAAGTTTTCATTAATTCAATTGTTGTTGCAGGAATGCTATCAACTTTGATCAACCCGTCTTTAATTGAGTTTATAACAGGAACGATCTCAAATAAATTAGCCAACACTTTTGCTGTGTTGAAATCATCATTCATAAAAGCCTCCAGCTCATTTAAAAGATTGAGAATTTTTTTATCCAGTTCTTCATCCAATAGATTTGTTGATGCGGGCACAGCATTTTTAGAATCCAGCTTTTTCAAAAATTCATACGCTTCCCATAATCTTTTAAGTCCTTTTTCTGCAGCAACAAGAGCCTCACTGCTAAAATCTAATGTGCTGCGGTAATGTGTTTGCAAAATAAAAAAACGGATCGTCATCGGACTGAAAGCCTGCGTTAGCAAAGGGTGATCGCCGCTAAACATTTCAGTGAGCTTTATTTGGTTGTTATAACTTTTACCCATTTTTTTACCGCCTATCGTGATCATATTATTATGCAGCCAGTATTTTGCAGGCGTTGAATTATTGCAAACCGTACTTTGAGCAATTTCACTTTCATGATGGGGGAACATAAGGTCCATACCACCGCCATGAATATCAAATTCGGCCCCTAAATATTTTGTTGCCATGGCAGAGCATTCTATATGCCATCCCGGGAAACCCTCTCCCCATGGGCTTCTCCATCGCATAATATGCTGCGGTGGCGCGGCCTTCCACAAAGCAAAATCAGCTTTGTCTCTTTTTTCTTCCTGGCCCTCAAGTATCCTCGTTGTTTCCAACAGGTCTTCTATTACCCTGCCGCTTAGTTTTCCGTAATCATGGGTAAGAGCATATTTTTTTACATCAAAATAAACAGAGCCATTTGCAACATATGCATATCCTGCGGCTATGATCTTTTCTATCATATTTACCTGCTCAACAATATGACCAGTAGCCGTGGGTTCAATATTTGGTTCAATATTATTAAACTCTTTCATTGCCCAGTGAAAAAGGTTGGTGTATTTCTGCACCAGCTCCATCGGTTCAATTTTTTCGAGCAACGCTTTTTTTGTGATCTTATCTTCAGCCTCTCTTCCTTCTTCTTCAAAGTGCCCTGCATCTGTGATATTGCGCACATAACGAACTTTATAACCTTGATGCCTGAGATAACGGCTAATAAAATCAAAAGTTATATAAGGACGGGCATGGCCGAGATGGCTTTCACCACTTACTGTTGGTCCACATACATACATGCCCACATACCCCGGGGTTAGTGGTACAAATGTTTCCTTTTTACGCGTTAGTGAATTATGGACTTTGAGTGACATATAATTATGAAAGATAAAATTAAAAAATTAAAAGAGGGGGTGCGGTTTAGCAAAAATTGTACAGGATGCCACATGGACAACAGCAGCTATGATTATTATATGCGGGAAAAATATTCATTATTTCAAAGATAATAAAAAAATCAAGGTTGATGGTCTAACGAAAGATCTGCGATCACGGGAAAATGATCACTTAATTTTTTAGGGATCCTCGTAAACTGGTGGATCGCGAATTTTTTATCTGCAAAAATATTATCAATGCGCAGCGTAGGAGAAATACCGGAGAAAGTTCTTCCGAAACCAAATCCTTTTTTAACAAAGGCGTTTTGAAGACCTTCCCCAATAAGCGAATATGCGTAAGAGTTAGGTACATCATTAAAATCGCCACACACAATTACCGGGTATATGCTTTTATCTATTTCGCTTTTTATATTTTGTGCCTGCACGGCGCGTTTCAGGAAACCGGTTTTTAATTTTTTTAGAATGCTTTTTGATTTCGAAAGATCGCTGTCGCTTTTAATAGGATCATCGAGGTATTGAAGATTGTTTGATGTAAAACGCAAAGTTTGTAAATGTATGTTCACCACCCTCACTGTATCGTTATTTACAATTATATCTGCATATTGAAAAGTAGAATTGTAATCATTGGGAAAGTGCGTGATGGTTTGTTTGTTTATGATGGGGAATTTTGAAAATACAATTATTCCAAAATGATGATCAGCATCATAATCCATTTTAGTATCGTATGAATAAAAATAATCAAGGAACTGCAGGCGTTTCTGAAAATCTCCTAAATTATTTATTGCTTTCCGGTTATCCCCCGCTACCATTTCCTGGAAGCAGGCAATATCAGGCTGGTATTGGTTAATAAGATCAAGCATTTGCTGCTTGATTTCCGGGTGTGTTTTATATTGAAGTATTGTGAACTGTTCTACATTCCAGCTCATTACCCTAATGCTATGCGGATCCTTTTTTATATTGAACGAAGCCGTAAAATGCCACGGGAATATACTCTCAACCGTTTTCAATGTTAACCCTATAACGAGCAAAGAAATTAAGAGCCAGATTTTTTTTGATAAAAGCCAGTAAACAAAAAAGAGGACCAGTAAAAACAAAATGTAAGGAAGTGCGATCGCAAGTAATCCTAAAAACCACCAACTGGCAGGATTAAAGTATTGCAAATAACTGCCCCAGACAAAGAGGATCCCTAAAAAAATATTACAAAAGACCAGGAATTTTTTTAACACTGCAGTTCGTTGTTTGTATCAGGTATTACAGATCAGTATCCGCGGCTTTTTTGAGGATATTTATTTCTTCTTCGGTCAGCAGCTGGTATCCCTGCTGGTTTATCTTATCCAGGATCTCATCAACGCGTTGCTGGGTTATGCCGGCACTTTTTTTAATGAAAGGTTTTTGATTGCCCGTTTTATAAAACACTTTTTCTTTTATTCTTTTAACCGGTACAGGTTTATTGTCAGGATTAAAAAGATTATTGATCCAGTCATACATTTTGCCCATCCATAAACTCCAGTCGTTTCCTTTTCTTAAACTTAAAATAAAAAGAAACCCGGTTAAGGCTCCGGCCAAATGGGCAACATTGTATGCTGCGCTTTTACTGGCAATGCCTGCAAAATCAATGATCACAAACAACATCGTAAGTACCCAAAGCGGGATACCGCCATTCATCATTTTAAAAAAACGGTAATCGGGTGTAAGCGTTGTGGTAGCAACGGCTACAGCCATAATCGATGCTGCACTTCCTTCTAAAACTGACTGGTCTGCCACCGGTTTTAGTGATGGGATAAAATAATTGGCAGCAATGAATGCAGCTGCCCCGGCAAGGCCGCCATAAAGATAGATCGGTATCAGCTTCCTGTTACCTGCAGTTTGTTGAAAGATAGAGCCGAAAGCCCAAAGCCATAGCATGTTCGTAATTGCAGTTACAAGACCTGTATGAGAAAACATGTATGTTATAATGGTCCACGGCCGATGGGTAAGGAATGATACTTTCGCCGGAAGGATGAACCATTGCAGAAATTCATTTTCAAAAGCTTCAGGTGCTGAATCTGTAACTGAATAAACGATCCTTGCAAAAGTTATGGTAAGAAATAATACGGCATTTATACAAATAAGTATGGTTAAGGCATTGCCATCAGTGCCGAGGGAAAACTTTTTGCCCCTGTATTCATAATATCTGTCTGATTCACCCAATGAATTAATTTTTATTGCGAAATGGGGTATAAAGTTAAAGCATTACAAGCCTGGTTTACTGACCGGAAACATTTTTAATAAAACGTTTTTTTTTCCGTTTTGTTCCAAATGATCACCAGGAGAAAGCCCATTATCAAACCCCCCAAATGAGCAAAATGGGCGATGTTATCTGAACCACCAGGATGAAGTCCCCCAAAAAGATCAATGGCAGCATAAATAATTACCATAAACTTTGCTTTTATAGGGAAAGGAAAGGGCAAAATGTAAAATTTTGTATTGGGAAATAAATAGGCGAAAGCCGCGAGTAACCCCATGAT
>JACDBU010000227.1 GCA_013694745.1 Chitinophagaceae bacterium | reverse complement strand
ATCGTATACTGCATAACTATTGTAATTTATCCAATCTCCCAGATTAATATACCGGCTGTTATCTCCCACTTTCAAATCTAATGGAAGATGCCTGTGGCCGAAAATAAAAAAATCTATGTGTTTTTGCGTGAGCATATTTTTGCAAAATATAACCAGCCATTCCTTGTCCTCTCCTAAAAAATGCTTATCTGTTATACCGGTTGCTGCACGGCTTTTCCTGCTCATGTAATTGGCAATGCCCATCCCAATCTGCGGGTGGAGAAAACCATACAACCCGCGGGATATTTTATTTCTGAAAACCTTTTTCAGCAATTTATATTTTGCATCACCGGGGCCTAATCCATCACCGTGCGCCAAAAAAAATTGTTTGCCATTTATTTCGATCACCAGGGGATGATGGTGCACTTTTATGTTCAGTTCGTTCTCGAAATAGCCACTCATCCACATGTCGTGATTACCAACAAAAAAATCAATTTCAATGCCTCTGTCTGTAAGCTCTGCTAATTTTCCCAGGATGCGCACAAAACCTTTGGGAACAACCTTTTTATACTCGTACCAGAAATCAAACAGGTCGCCCATTATATAAATATGCGAAGCCAGATCTTTTATCTCATCCAGAAATTTTACAATGCGTTTTTCTCTAACGAGACTTGAGGCATGATCGGGTGCGCCGAGATGAAAATCGGAAAGGAAATAAATATTTTTATCGGTTACGGAAGACAATTCAATTACGTTGTTACAGGTTTATCAACCAAAAATAAATATACTTCTTTGGGGCCATGAACGCCAACAACAAGTGTTTTTTCAATATCGGCGGTACGGCTGGGTCCTGTAGCAAATGTAATGGAAGAAGGAAGTTGGCCGGGATATTTTTCTTTTAATAATTGCAGCGCTTCTTTAATATCATAAACCAGCTGGCTGGTATACGCGATACAAATGTGTACAGGCGCATACACACTCGTGGCCCGGCCTTCCTTTTGCGCACTGCTCAGCACAATAGACCCGGTGCGTGCGATTAAATATTCACATGATGTTATGGCGACCTCGCAATCAGCAAGTGACGAAGTGTTCAATGGCTGATGTACAAAGGATTTGAGTTGCTCTTCTGCGCAAAATATGTTATCCCATTTATTTTCCAAAAGTAAACTTTCCAGTTGCCTGGCAAGATCATCTTCATTTAAACAGAACGCAAATTTGCCCAACAGCTTTGTAAACTCTTCTGCGAATAAAATTTCAAGATCGTCGGATGCGGGTTGATAAACCGAAGTACTCCCTTCACTTTTTGGAAATGGTATAGGTACCGGGTGACTTAACGCCTCCCTTATTTTTTTAAGAATATTTTCTTTTGAAGAAGAAGCCATTATGCAGGATTTTCTACAACCACACCATCCACCGGATCCTGTATCACACCATCTTTAGGATTGTCAATGATATCAAGCGCTTTCTTTTCTTCATATGGCCTTTTGCCGATCAGCAACTCAACATCGCTTTTAAACAGCACCTCTTTTTTTAATAATTCTTTGGCAAGAATTTCAACTTCTTTTTTACGTAATGTGAGCAACTCCTTTGTTCTTTCGTAAGCAGATTCTATGAGCAAGCGCACTTCGTGATCTATCATCTTGCCGGTTTCTTCGCTGTATGGTTTGGTGAAGGTATTTTCCTGGGTGGGATCATAAAAACTTATGTTACCAACTTTTTCATTCATGCCATATACGGTTACCATTGCGTAAGCCATCTTGGTAATTTGCTGCAGATCGTTACTGGCGCCGGTAGATATTTTATCAAAAAATATTTGTTCAGCAGCTCTTCCGCCAAGTGTCATACAGATCTGGTCCATCAGCTGATCGGTATTATACAAATATTGCTCTTTGGGCGTGTACTGCGCATAACCCAGTGCTGCCGTGCCTCTTGGCACAACGGTTACTTTTAATAACGGGTACGCATGCTCTAAGAACCATCCACATATTGCGTGACCTGCCTCGTGGTAAGCAATGATCTCTTTTTCTTCCGGCAGTATAATTTTGTTCTTTTTTTCCAGGCCGCCGATAACCCTGTCAATCGCATCCTGGAAATCACTCATGTCAACTGCATCCTTACCTTTTCGTGCAGCGATCAATGCGGCTTCATTACAAACGTTAGCAATATCTGCACCCGCAAAGCCCGGTGTTTGTTCTGCAAGCTTGTGTATATCGAGTGTTTGAGAAATTTTTATGGGAATGAGATGCACTTTAAAAATTGCCTCACGTCCTACCAGGTCGGGACGGTCGATACTTATCTGCCTGTCGAACCTGCCTGGGCGCAGCAATGCATTATCGAGTACATCGGGGCGGTTTGTAGCTGCAAGGATTATGATGCCGAGATCAGTGCCAAAACCATCCATTTCTACCAGCAACTGATTTAAAGTATTCTCTCTTTCATCATTGCTCATCATCATATTTTTTCCTCTTGCACGGCCTATTGCATCTATCTCATCAATAAAAATTATGCAGGGCGCTTTCTCGCGGGCCTGTTTAAACAGATCCCTTACCCGGCTTGCTCCAACACCAACAAACATCTCAACAAAATCACTACCGCTAAGACTGAAAAACGGAACCTGTGCTTCGCCTGCAACGGCTTTTGCCAAAAGCGTTTTACCCGTACCCGGGGGGCCAATAAGCAATGCGCCTTTTGGTATCTTACCACCAAGCGCTGTATATTTTTTAGGATTTTTTAAGAAGTCTACGATCTCCATTACTTCCACCTTTGCTTCATCCAACCCTGCAACATCTCCAAAATTGATATTCACTTTTGTGCCCTTATCAAAAAGCTGGGCTTTTGATTTGCCAATATTAAATATACCCCCGGGTCCGCCTCCTGAGGCGCCACCGCCCACTTTACGCATCATCATTATGAACAATAAACCGATAAGTAAAATGGGTAAAAGGGTGCTGATGATCTGGCCAAACAATTCTCCTTCATCATCAGGAGAGTCAGGCACCTGGCTAATTTCAGGGTACTGCTTATAAAAATCACCCATCTGTGTTGCAAATGTTTTATCATCTACAATGCTAAAAAAAAGCTGGGGCTGGGCTGATTTGGAAATAACGTCGTAATCTTTTCCAAAAAGCCGTTTGTAATAATCCTGTTTTGTTTTTAAACTATCGGGGTTTGTAAATATTCGTACGAGCTTTTTATTGCGGATGGTTTTTATCTTTTCAACATCTCCCTGTTTAACCATTTGTTTAAAAGCGATCTGGTTGGTTTCAACGCCAGCTGTTCCTACGCCCCTGTATAAATTGTATCCAAAAATGGCAGCCAATATCAATCCATATATCCAGTAAATACTGAAGCGGGGACGTTTTTTCTGATCATCGTCTGAACCCGGAATATTATTTGGGTTTATCTTTTTCTGCGTTTGCTTTTTCAAGTCTTCCTGTGCCATATTTTATTGCCGTGAATTTTTTCTTGATGAGATTACTGTAATTTTTAATAATGTTCTAAAAAAGCTGCGTCGCTCCACAATTCTTCCAACTGGTAAAATTTTCTTGGTTCCGGCAGCATCACGTGTACAACAGCATTGATGTAATCGATAAGGATCCATTGGTCCGACTGCCGTCCATTATGTTTATAAGGAAGCTCACCACAATTTTTTTTCACTTCAAATTCCACTGAATCTGCAATTGCTTTTAACTGGGTATTGTTAGTGGCTTCACAGATTATAAAAAAATCTGCCACAGCTTCCGGTATTTTACGCAGATCGAGGCTAATGATCTTTTCGCCCTTTTTTTCCTGAATTGCGTGGATGATGTTTTTAAAAATTTTGCTGTTTCTTGTCAGCCTGGCCGAACTTTTTTTTCTTTCGGCTAATACTTTTAAATTATTCAAATGTGCTCTTTTTGTACTAGTTTCTATAGTTTGAGTCTTATAGAAAATAAAATTATTTGTAGATTGCGATAATAGATTCCATTTTGTAAAATCCCGTCAAAAATACTAATTCTTTCCTAATCTCTACACAATGCACCCAAACATGCAAAAACTGATCATCCTTGACAGAGTTGATAGCACCAACAACTATGCCATGGGGATGATTCATGAAGGGTTGGCGGAGCATGGATCTGCATGTTTTGCCCTGGAGCAAACTGCTGGCAAAGGCAGGCGTGGCAAGGAATGGAAAAGCGAAGCGGGTAAAAATATTATTATCAGTATTATATTAAACATGCAGCCCGTTAATGTATACAGGCAATTTGAACTAAGTATTATTGCGTCTTTGGCATGTTATGATTTCTTAAAAAAATATGTTAAGAATAACCTTAAAATTAAATGGCCAAACGATTTATTCTGGAATGACAGTAAGGCAGGCGGAATTTTGATCGAAAGTGTTATTAAAGGAGAAATATGGCAATATGCGGTTATTGGAATAGGCATTAATATTAACCAGCTGTTGTTTAATTATCAGCATCCTGGAGCAGTATCGATACAACAAATAACAGGTGAGGAATATAATGTTTTGGATATGGCTGAAGACATCAGAGCAATACTCGTAAGCAAATATGAAGAACTAAAACAAAATGGGATAAGGGAATTTTTTACTGAGTATAACCAACTGTTGTATAAATTAAATGAAAATGTAAGGCTTAAAAAAGATAACGCCATTTTTGAAACAACCATAAAAGGAATTTCTCCTTTTGGCCAGTTAATGACATTCGATACTATTGAACGCGTTTTTGATTTTGATGAAGTTGTTTGGTGTTAAGGTGGTGAGAAGATGAGATGTTAAAGAGTTAAATGGTTTAAGGGTTAAAAGGTTCAAGATGTTCCACTTTTGAAATTCTTTTAATATGTAACCCTTAGCTTATTTACATTTTAATTTCTTCACATAGTAGCATCTTTGCTACATTCCTGCCTTAAGGATTTTTATTTTACAATTTACCGTTGTATTTTCCCTAAAATATTATTATGGCTGTAGAACCATGGCGTACCGGCAAGGTCATCCGAATTTTAGATGAAACATATAATACCAAAAGATTTTGGATCCAGGTGCCCGAACTTGAACGCTTTGATTTTAAAGCCGGCCAGTTTGTTACACTCGACCTGCCCATACACGAGCAAAAAAACAAACGCTGGAGAAGCTATTCCATAGCCAGCTGGCCGGATGGCACCAATGTTTTTGAACTACTGATCGTTTTATTGGATGGAGGCTTAGGCACCACCTATTTATTCAATGAAGTAAACATAGGAAGTGAGCTTACATTGAGAGGACCGCAGGGTGTTTTTGTATTGCCCGAAATAATTGATAAGGACCTGTTTTTTATTTGCACCGGTACGGGCATTGCACCATTCCGGAGTATGCTTAATTATATTCAACTCCATAATATATCTCACCAAAATATGTATTTAATGTTTGGAGTTCGCACACAAAAAGATCTCTTATATCACGAGGAAATGAAAGTGCTGGAAAATAATTTAGATAAGTTTACTTACATGCCAACATTGAGCCGTGAAGACTGGGATGGACGTAAAGGTTATGTGCACAGTCTTTATGAAGAAATTTGCAAACAAAACAAAGAAGCCTGTGAGAATATGCATGAACTTAAGCCGGCTAAATTTTATTTATGCGGCTGGAAAGCTATGATCGATGATGCAAGACAAAAAATAACAGCCTTAGGGTATGATAGAAAAGCCATACATCTTGAATTGTATGGTTAATTAAATTATAAAAATTAAAAATGATATTATGAGAAAAAGAACTCCACTGCGTGCAATGTTGCTTGCTGCATTTATTATCGCTATAAGTTTTTATAATTTCAGCAGACTTACAGGTTCAGAATGTATAAGAACGATACACATTGTTACCTTAGTAACTGCCGGTGCAGGAATAGGTATTTTGTTGGTAAATTTTTTTATATGGTTAAGAATCAAGCAACCAGACGACAAACCATAATATTTAGCACAGGCTTTGTAGTAACTAAAAAAAAATTCTATGGAAGAAAAATATAATGACGCCACAAAAAACCGCCCGGAAGGTGACAGGCCAATTGATGCTACCGCGGTAGTTATTGATCTGCCGCAATTTATTCATCAGATAAAAGATGAAAAGGCCTGGGATAAAAATGACCGCAATGCCATCACTGTTTTTAAAAGTGATAAATTAAGAATTGTTCTTGTTGCGATGCATGCTGATGCAGTAATGCAAACCCAACATCCGGATAATATTTTTAGCGTTCAGGTAATTGATGGAAAGATAAATTTAGAAACTAATGGTAAATCTGTTTCAATAAAAGAGGATGAACTGTTTGTTCTGCATGCGGGTATTCCTTACAAAATAACAGCTCAAAGCAAAGCTATCTTTTTATTAACGATAGTAGAATAAATATTGCACGAATTTTGAAGAACGATTACACGAATTACACGAATTCTTATACACGGATTACACATTTCAAAGAAGTAATTGCACGAATTCTTAAAGCACGAATTACACGAATTCTTATTTGCGTTTTGCTAGATTGAACAATTTAATTGAGAGCTAATTCGTAAAATTCGTGTTTCTTATTCGTGTAATTCGTGTCTTTTAATTCGTGTAATTCGATTAATTCGTGTAATTAAATCGTATACTGCTCAACAATCTTTTTCACATCTGCTAAAGCAATTCTTTCCTGCTTCATACTATCTCTGTAACGGATGGTTACCGTATTGTCTTCTTTTGTCTGGTGATCGATGGTTACACAAAAAGGTGTGCCAATTGCATCCATCCTCCGGTAACGCTTGCCAATACTGTCTTTTTCTTCATAAAATGCATGGAAGCATTGTTTGCATTCATCCAGCAACTTCTTTGCAATATCGGGCAGTCCATCTTTTTTTATTAGGGGTAGAATGGCAAGTTTATAAGGAGCAATTTTTGCAGGTATCTTTAAAACAATACGGCTGTCTTCTGTCCCATCTTCCTTGTTCCATTTTTGTTCTTCGTAAGCCATGCTTAAAATGGTTAGCACCAAACGGTCGAGGCCAACCGAAGTTTCAACAACAAAAGGAATGTAATTGCCATAAGGTTTACCACTTTCATTGAGGTCGTTGTCAAAATACTGTATCTTCTTTTTTGAAAATTCCTGGTGTTGCTTCAGATCAAAATCTGTACGGCTGTGCACACCTTCCAGCTCCTTCCATCCAAAAGGAAATTCGAATTCTATATCTACTGCAGCTTTTGCATAGTGGGCAAGTTTAATATGATCATGGTAGCGCAATTTCGTTGCAGGAACTCCCAGGCTTTCATGCCATTTTATCCTTTCGGCTTTCCAGTAATTGTACCAATGGTCTTCTGTGCCCGGTCGCACAAAGAATTGCATTTCCATTTGTTCAAATTCACGCATGCGGAAAATGAATTGCCTTGCCACGATCTCATTTCTAAATGCTTTGCCGGTTTGTGCAATACCAAACGGGATCTTCATCCTCCCGGTTTTTTGCACATTCAAAAAATTTACAAAAATGCCCTGTGCCGTTTCCGGTCGTAGATAAATGGTGTTGGCATCCTCTGCCACGCTTCCTAATTCGGTTGAGAACATCAGGTTGAACTGGCGTACTTCTGTCCAGTTACAAGTTCCGCTCACACTGCATTTTATTTTATTATCGTCAATTAATTTTTTTAACCCGGCAAAATCATCTGCAGCCAATAATTTTTCCATCTCACAGATTGTATCATTTGCCAATTGTGTATTTCCTTTTGCCAATTGCTCTTCGGCAAATCCTTCTATCAAATGATCTACCCTGTATCTTTTGTTACTGTCTTTATTATCGATCATGGGATCGCTGAAATTATCCACGTGCCCGCTTGCCTTCCAGGTGGTGGGATGCATGAAGATGGCGGCATCAATACCCACAATATTTTCATTGAGCTGAGTCATGCTCTTCCACCAGTAATCACGGATGTTCTTTTTTAACTGGGCCCCGTTTTGTCCGTAATCATATACAGCGCTAAGACCATCGTAGATCTCACTGGAGGGAAATATGTAGCCGTACTCTTTACAATGTGCTATCAGTGCGGGGAAAATATTTGCTTCTGCCATAAGCTGCAAATATAAGATGGGCAACTTTTGGAAAGTTTAAAACTTTCTAAAAGTTTACAATGGATCACTTCAGCTTTTTATTATTTTTATGCCGCTCTTTATCACGCGTATTTTTCTTTATAAAATTTTTTTGAATGGCATCAGTAAGGTCAACCCCGGTTTGGTTAGCCAGGCAAATTAAAACCCATAATACATCTGCCATTTCATCACCCAACCCTTCGGAAATTTTACCAGGTTTTTTTTCAGATTTTTTAAAAGATTGTTCACCATAAATTCTTACCATCAATCTTGACAACTCTCCTACTTCTTCCATTAATATTCCAAGATTGGTAAGCTCACTAAAATATTTTACGCCAACTGTTTTTATCCAGTTGTCAACTTTTATTTGGGCTTCTTTGATTGTTATTTCCATTTTATTATTTTTTGCCACAAAGACTCTAAATCTCAAAGTAACACAAAGAACTTTGTGAACCTTTGTGGCTTAGTGCCTTAGTGGCTATTCTTTGTTTTTTGTATCAATAATAATTGTAACGGGGCCGTCATTAACAAGACTTACTTT
The DNA here is from genome assembly GCA_013694745.1 of Chitinophagaceae bacterium. GTDB lineage: Bacteria > Bacteroidota > Bacteroidia > Chitinophagales > Chitinophagaceae > Ginsengibacter. The sequence goes on along the minus strand of JACDBU010000227.1, from coordinate 947 downwards.
CATATCCGTACCAAATTCGCCGGTATGAATAATTTTATCAAGGTCTCTTGCCAATTGGATCACCAGCATTTCGTACAGGGGAATTGCAATCACGGCTTTGCTGGCTTTAATGTAAGAAGGGCGGTTGCCTTTTTTAGTTGAGGCTTGTAAAGTAAACTGGCTAACCACTAAAATATCTCCGCCAATATCCTTAACAGATATGTTAGGAATTTTAGCATCATCATCAAATATGCGAAGGTTCACGATCTTGTTGCTGAGCCATTCGATATCAGTGATGGTATCGGCATCTTCAATCCCGATCAATACCAGTAATCCTTTGCCGATATGCGACTTTAATTGTTGATCGATGGTTACTCTTGCATGTGACACTCTTTGTATAACTGCTCTCATATTTACGAGACTTATTCCGGTATCGCAAAGGAAACAAAGTAAACGCAAAGATCGCGAAGATCCTTTGCGCTCTTTGCGCATTCATTGCGTTCTTTACGTTACCCTTTTGCTTACGTATTGCAAAGGAAACAAAGTAAACGCAAGGGCCGCGAAGATCCTTTGTGCTCTTTGCGAGTTCATTGCGCACTTTGCGTTACTGTTTTTGCTTTTTTGAAGTGAGTGACACAACAGGCGATCCCATGAAAAACTGTTGATGGTTACCCCCTTTATACTACTACCACATTTTAACTGTTGCAACAAATTTATTTTATCCTCAAAATGTGTAAAAATCAAAAAACTCAATACCCTGCTGTCTCATCAAATTTGTACACATCTCTTTTCCACAGGTGTTGATATTTACAAGTTTGTTTGTTCATGTACAACAAATATTTTCGTTCTCCTACTTTACCTAACTAATTAACCCAAAAATAATATTAACCCTTATGGCAAGTAAAAAGCAGTCTGCAGGTCTTCCGTTTCCCCGGCACTTTACAAAAGCCGGCATATCACCCTATGAT
>JACDBU010000210.1 GCA_013694745.1 Chitinophagaceae bacterium | reverse complement strand
AAACACCACCTATAATGAACGGGAAAAATTTATTGATACATCCTGTAATAAAAGTTGGCATTCCAAATAACAAAAGCAGAACAGGTAATACTATATACCCGATATTAGCGATGGCGCCAACAATAGTTAAAATAAGTACCGCAATACCAAAGGTGATCCATACATATGTATTTACATCATCATTATATGATTTGGTTTGTTTATGGTGTGCTTCTTTTCGGTCGTAATACAATTGTAGCAGCAGGGTTACACCCATCAGGTAAAAAGGATTGAAGGGGAAATAAAATCCCTTAGCCGTTTCCATCAGATAAGCAATCACAAAACAGACAAGATTGGTAAAGCCCCATAACAGGCATCCCAGCCCGCTTTCATAATAATTATTCCTTGCTTTATTGATCATCTGGGTGATCAGCCGGAGGCTTTCTTTTTCTGAAAAATGTTGCTCTTCCATTAATTTTCCTTTTTAAATTTTGATCTTAATAAATATCCCGGGATGATCCATGCAACTACCACTGCAGCGGCAAGCAAAAGCTGTTGAAATTCAAGGGGAACAAATGGAGTAACAATTGCTAATAACCAGCAGCAGATGCCGCCCGTTGCCAGGGCGGGAAACTTCAAAATTTTTCCTGATAAAAAAGTAGGCACGCCATACAGTACCAGAATAACCGCGTTGATACTCGGATAAGCTTTTTGTTTCTCAAGAATAAATACGGTAATAAATATGCAGACCGTAAAAGTTAGCCATACATAACCTAATATCTCCCCAGTGTAGGTTCTTACTTTTGCATTTTTCTTTTTCTTTGCCAGAAAAATAACCTGGTAAATCAAAGCCGCCCACGACAGGAACCAGATATAATAAGCATATGGAGATTTAAAAAAATATTGCAAAATAAACTGGGTTGCACAACAAATAAAAATTACCCAGCCCCATAATAAATACAAGGTACCCGTTTCGCTAAAACGGTTCTTTGCACGGTTGATCATGGAGGATATTAATTGTAAACTTTCCTCGCCCGAAAATGTTTCATTTTCCTGAATCATAAATTGATATTTTATAAACCTGTTTTATCATGCAGAAAACAAATGGCTTATTTTGTCATTGATAAAAAATACAACGTTGTTCCTTTTCCCCAGTTTGGGTCAAGTTCACTTTTAGGTTTAAATGTATCAAACATGGCAAGGGCTTTTTCAAATAATACTTTAGCAGGCGCTTTACCACCACCAAATGCTTCGGGTGTGTAAAATTTTGCCTGCCCTTCAAGGTACACCGGGCGGGGATTGGTAGGATCAAGTGCTTTTGCTTTTTCAATATTTCCCGCCGAAGCAGGCCCATATTCCATGTAACGGGATTGCGGATCTACCATCATATGGGAGGAGGCGATCATACTTTTTATCACATCTGTTTCTGAATTTTCTTTACCCGCCAGGCCTTCAGCTTTGGTGATCAGTTGTTCAGCCTTGTCTGCAATCGCATCTGTTTTGCTTTTATCTTTTTCAATGAATGAACTCATAACGGTTGCATAGGCCGCATAGTAATAAGGAAGCCATTGTGTTTTTTCAGCATCTCCAATGCGTTCAAAATTATTGGCGAGCTCCGCCATATTACCTTTTTGCATTGCTGAATCAAGCATGCCGATATTTTTTTTCATTGTAGAAACATACCTGTCACTTTGTGCAAATAAGGTGATTCCGCAAAATAGAATGATCATTGATAAAATTGTCTTTTTCATTTTTATGTTTTTATGTTTTATGTTTAAAAAATTTATTGCAGGAAATATATTATAAAGTATTATTGATTGCATCCTCTGATCTGTCGATTCCAAAACTTACAAAATAACCTATGTAAAAAAATCTTTTATAAGGGGGTGTCACCGCCATTTTCACCCCTTTGTATGAATAATTATAATTATAAATATTGTTACTCCCCAATACATTCGAAACTGAAAATACCAGCACACTAAACTTTTTGGCTTTGGGTTTACCAATGTCAGGAAGATAGTTTACGCTAAAGCTCAGGTTATTAAAATCTTTTGTTCTGCCGGCATCGAGTATTTTGTATGAAGCCGTCGGATTATCATACCCTATATTGTAGTATGGGCGGCCGGTAGCGAAAGTATAAGAGCCATTGAACTGCGTTTTTAATTTTGTAACAAACTTTTTTACAACCAGTGATGCCGTATGTTTTGCAACAAAGGAAGGTTCGATAGCTGCAGGATAATTCAGGAAATCCCGTTTGGTATCCAGGTATGAATAAGAAACCCAGTAGTCCACATCTTTGATGGTTTTCTTATCTCTCCAGAATAATTCAAATCCTTTCGCATATCCGTAACCGTTATTGTTGACAGCAACTACCTGGCCGGTGTTCGTGATATCTGTTTTAAAAAGATCATCGTATTTTTTATAAAAAAGTTCGGTACGAAAGGTATGGCCGTTGGTTAATTTTTGATACTGCGCGATATAATGTGTTGCTTTTGCATAAGTAAGCTGACCTGCAGAGGGCAGGTATTTCCTTTCCGGGTCCTGGTAAAATATGCCGTATGCCACCGATGCCTGGCTGTTATCGGGAAATTTGTAAGCCAGGGAGATACGTGGGGCTGCATTCCATTTGCCAAGCAGTTGTGAATGTTCGGCGCGCACGCCAATTTTTGCAGCAATATCATTTGTGAGGTAAACATCTGTTTCCGCAAAACCTGCCAAAAGATTTTCTTTGATGACCTGGATAAATTTATCGCCGTTGTATAAAGTGTAAGATGAACTTTCATTACTGTAATTATACTCACCGCCAAATCTTACAGCCGTTAAACCTTTCCCTTTTTTCTCGATCACCAGTTTTGAATTCACATAGCTTCCATGCGTGGTTAAGGCAAAATTTTTGTAGGCATAAAATGCAGGGTCTGTTACTGTTTGTTTTGTATTGCCGGCATCCTGGAATTCATTCTTTATATCATCCTTGTTTGTACTGTATGAGAACCCGGCTGTCATTTTCAGGCCCTGACCTAATTTTTCTTTCCATGATAAATTATGATACATATTTATGTTGGCAAGGGTGAAAGCATTTTTCATTCCGGCTGAATCAATATCTGCGTAGCGGAAACCCACATTTGTACTGCTGAACGTACCGTAATATTTTATCATCCCGGTAGCTGAAGTTTTGATACGGAAATTAGCGTCGGCTTCATGTATTACCGGAATGGTAAAATAATCCGGTTTTTGTTTGATGAGTTTAAAGGCTATGCGCAGGTCGGTGTAATTATAAGACAAGCCCCAGGAAAATTTTTTATTTTTTGCCAGGTGTTGTATGCCACCGCCAAGTCCAAGGTATGATATTGCAAGACTGGCTGAACTTTTTTCGGGCAGATCGATCGATTCTAAGATCAATGCAGATGACAAGGCTTCACCATACAGGGCCGAATACCCTCCGGCGGTAAAGATGGTTCCCTTAAAAATAAATGGATTAAACCTGCCGCGGGTAGCCAATCCGGGCTCGCTGCTGTAATAAAAATTATTAACCAGGGTGCCATCAATGAACGTTTTACTTTCTGAAGCAGTTCCACCACGAACAAACAAGCCCTCGGTTTCACCTACCTGTTGGGTTCCGGGAAGTGTTTTTATAGCACCTGTAATATCGGCATTAGCGCTGGCGGTTGTTACAATATCAATGGAATTGAGAACGGTCGTCTTTTTTTGATCACTTGCTTCAAAGCTTCCCGCGCTGATAACCACGGCTTTTAATTCAGTAACAAGTTCCTTTAACACCACATTTAACTGTAAGGGAGAATTGTTCAAATTTACATTCTGATCAAAAGTCTTATAACCAGTTGCGGTAACTTCTAACACCTGCGCGCCATTTTCCTGGGTTGTAAAAGAATATTTACCCAGGGAATCAGAAGTGGCTCCATCGTAGCTACCCTTAATGGTGATGCTAATGCTGGGCAGGGGCCTTGATTTATTATCCGTAATGGAGCCAGCGATATGGGTTTGGCCGAAAACTGAAGTATTTACAACCAATAATATCAAAATAAAATACTTAAACATTGTTCGTAGATTTATCACAAACATAAAGTAGTTTATTTTACAAACCAAATATTTAAAAATATTTTTAAAAAGTAATAATCAGGTATATTATTAGTTGTAAACTATTGATAAACATTCATTTATAAGGTTATTTTTAGTGTCGTAAATTCTTAAATTGTTAAAAAATTTATTCACACCGGCTAAAATTAATTTGCTAGTGTGGGGGCAAATTGTAATTTAGCAATAGAATTTAATGGGTTAGTAAGTACAAGGGTCAGTAGCAATACTGGCTCTTTTGCTTTTATAAATATTCCTGAACAATCCGCATTAAATTATATCATTTTCCGGTTCCGCGTTTTTCAAAAACGAAAGTTTAATTTCAATTCACAAAAATTCGAAAATGATTTCATGAGTAAAACTAAAACGGCATTCTTTTGCCAGAATTGCGGATATGAAAGTGCAAAGTGGTTAGGCAAATGTCCTT
>JACDBU010000206.1 GCA_013694745.1 Chitinophagaceae bacterium | reverse complement strand
ATCATATTTTTCTTAAACTCAGCTACCACCGTAGGGTTTATCCATTGATCCTTATTACCAAATATGCCGAGCACATCACAGTTTAATTTTTTCAATTTACTTACATCTTTTTCTGGCATACCATAATACATCACACAACCTTTTGCCTGTTTGCCCGCCAGTAGCGCGGTTTGTAAGCTCCAGCCACCGCCAAAGCACCATCCAATGGTATAGATCCTGGCATCTTTCCCCGCGTAATTTATCGCCCCTTTAATAATTGCTGTAAGCCTCGTGTCTTTTGCGGCTTGCATATATACCTGCGCACTGTCTTTGTTATCGGCAACTTTTCCATCATACATGTCGATGGCTATCACATTTACATTTCCAATATCCCTGGCCATTTTTTCACTTTCCTGTTTTATATAATCATTCAATCCCCACCATTCATGGATCACCAGTAAATAATTTTTTGTTTTGGTCTTACTTTTAACCTCGTAACCAAAGGCTTTTTTACCATCAGCAGCAGTAAAGTTTATTGATTTACCACCATCACTTTTAAAATAAAATGGTAACGGATCCTGGTGGCTCATTTTGAAGCTCACGTTTGAGGCAAGCTGATTAAATGATTCAGTTGCCGACGGGCTGCAACATGACATACGCTGTGCAATAGTTGATGTTGTTAATGCAAAAAAGAGCGGGAAGAGCATCAATTTTCTTAATGATTTCATATAAAAATTATTATAATTCAAAGTTATTCATTTTTACAACTGATTTTTCCACAAAATCCTTATCATATTTTCTGTACACAAATTTTATCTGTAAGTTTGCATGACCTCACGGATTTTATTTTTCCCCGCCGGTCAATTTATTTTTTATTAAACTCCCTTTTGGGTTATGGCAAAGTATATTTTTGTTACCGGTGGTGTAACATCTTCGTTGGGCAAGGGTATCATTGCTGCTTCACTTGCAAAATTATTGCAGGCAAGGGGTTTAAAGACCACTATACAAAAATTTGATCCTTATATCAATGTTGATCCCGGTACCTTAAATCCATATGAGCATGGTGAATGCTTTGTTACAGAAGATGGCGCTGAAACAGATCTTGACCTTGGCCATTACGAACGGTTCCTTAATATTTATACTTCACAGGCAAATAATGTAACCACCGGGCGTATCTATCAAACCGTTATCAATAAAGAAAGAGAAGGTGCTTACCTGGGTAAAACCGTACAGGTTGTTCCGCATATTACTGATGAGATAAAACGCAGGATGTTACTGCTCGGAGAAAAAAATGAATACGATGTAATTATAACTGAGATCGGCGGTACTGTGGGTGATATTGAAAGTCTGCCGTTCATAGAAGCTGTAAGGCAGCTTGAATGGGAATTGCCTGAAGAAGATTGTATTGTTGTTCACCTTACCTTGATACCGTATTTAAAAGCGGCAAAGGAGCTGAAAACCAAACCCACACAGCATAGTGTAAAACTCATGAGTGAAAATGGTGTTCATCCTGATATATTGGTTTGCCGAACAGAAAGACCTTTGAGTGAAGAATTGAAGAAAAAGATCGCATTGTTTTGTAATGTAAAACAGGAAGCTGTTATTGAAGCAGCTGATGCTTCTACTATCTACGAAGTACCGCTTGCAATGCTCAGGGAAAAACTGGATCTCATTGTTTTGAAAAAATTGAATATCACTGATTATAAGGAACCGGAGCTTACCAAATGGAAAGAGTTTTTAGATAAACTTAAACATCCAAAAAACCAGGTTACTATCGGACTTATAGGTAAATACATAGAATTACAGGATGCATATAAATCGATTTTGGAATCATTTATTCACGCTGGAGCGATGAACGATTGTAAAGTGCAGGTGGTAAATGTTCACAGCGAATTTATTGATGAAAATAATGTTGGAGAAAAATTACATGGCCTTGATGGGCTGTTAGTAGCTCCCGGCTTTGGCTTCAGGGGAATTGAAGGAAAGATAAGTGCAGTAAAATTTGCACGTGAAAATAACCTCCCATTTTTTGGAATTTGTTTGGGAATGCAGATGGCTGCAATTGAATTTGCCAGGAATGTATTGGATATAAAGGACGCTAATTCAACTGAAATGGCTGCGGATACAAGCAACCCGGTTATTGATATGATGGAAGAGCAAAAGAAAATAACCATAAAGGGTGGCACAATGCGCCTGGGATCATATCCATGCGTAATAAAGCCAAATACATTAGCCTATAAAATTTATGGTACAACAGAAATAAGCGAACGCCACAGGCATCGCTGGGAGTTTAATAATGCTTACCTGAAGGATTTTGAAAATGCCGGTATGATAGCAAGTGGCATAAATCCGGAAACGGGATTGGTGGAGATCATCGAGCTGCCAAGCCATCCATTTTTTATTGGTGTGCAATACCACCCGGAACTTAAAAGTACCGTAGAAAATCCGCAACCCATATTTGTAAATTTCATTAAAGCTGCCAAAGATTTTGCGGAAGCAAAACAT
>JACDBU010000168.1 GCA_013694745.1 Chitinophagaceae bacterium | reverse complement strand
GCTGTGCATATTGATATGCATGATGATCTCGTGCAGGCTTAATGTGTCCTGTGCCTTTGCGTGCAATAAACCTGTTAAGAAAAAAAATATAATCGCAAACTTTTTCATAATTAATTTTTTAGTACCTCACACCAACCCTCTCCGAAGGAGAGGAACTTGACCTTCGCCAGGCAAGGATTTATTATGCTGCACAATTTTTAAACGGGCAATGTCTTTTTATAAGAAGAATTTTTATTTTTTCATGTTTAATGTTTCGCATCAGGCACTTCTATCTTTCCAAACTTTTTCAGTTCGTATTCTTTGGTCATTAAAAAGATAAGAGGGGTAACCAACAAAATATGTATCGCTGATGTAAACACGCCTCCAACCATAGGAAGCACAATTGGCTTCATCACATCGCTGCCTACGCCGGTGCTCCACAAAATAGGGATCAGTGCAAACAGTGCTACACTCACGGTCATAATTTTAGGGCGTAATCTTTTGGCAGCGCCATCAATAACATATTCCCTCAGATCCTCTTTGGTTATAGTATCTTTTGAATTCCCTTTTTTAGCTACCAGTTGCTGCATGGCATCATTTAAATAAATCACCATTACAATTCCTGTTTCTACCGCCAGTCCAAAGAGCGCTATAAAACCTACTGCCACAGCAACTGATAAATTCACACCCCATAAATAGATCATGATCACTCCGCCAATTAGGGCAAACGGAATAGTGATAAGATTAAGAAAAGCTTCCCGTGCGGAATGGAAAGCAAAGTACATGCACGCAAAAATGATGATCAGTACAATGGGAAGAATCAGTTTCAATGTCCTCTCACTTCTAATCAAGTTTTCATATTGGCCGCTCCATTCGAGGAAGTAACCTTTTGCCAAACGACCCACCATTTTCTCCAGTTTTACTTTTGCTGCACCGATAGTGCTGCTCAGGTCCCTGTCACGAACATTGAATAAAACTGCACCTCTCAATAAAGCATTCTCCGAATTGATCATTGGAGGGCCTTCTGTAATACGAACGTCTGCAACAGCTTCGAGAGGTATCGGTCCAAATTTTGAAGTCTGCACCTGTAAGGTTTTCAGCGCCTGGATGTTATTTCGGAAATCCTGTCCAAACCGTGTGCTTACTGAAAACCGCTCCCTGCCTTCTACTGTAGTTGTGAGCTCCATGCCGCCTAAAGCGCTTTCAACAATGCTGTTCACATCATCAATGCTTAATCCGTACCTGGCTATCTCATCTCTTTTTATGGCTATATCAAGGTACTTTCCACCGGCTATGGGTTCTACATATAAATCCTGCACACCATTAATACCTCCCAGTTCATTTTTTATTTTTTGGGACAATGCATCTATCGTATCTAAATTTTGCCCGTAAACTTTTACACCGACATCGGTACGAATACCGGTGCTGAGCATGTTGATCCGGTTAATAATTGGTTGCGTCCAGCCATTGGTAACACCGGGAATTTGTAATTTTTGATTGAGCTCCGAAACAATATCTTTCTTTCTCAAACCCCGCCGCCATTCATCATGTGGCTTTAGTAAAATAATTGTTTCAATCATACTAATAGGAGAGTTGTCAGTTGCGGAGCTCACCCTTCCTGCTTTACCCAAAACTGATTTTACTTCCGGTACTGTTTTAATGATCTTATCCTGTACCTGTAATATTCTTTTTACTTCTGAATTGGAAACGTCGGGCAATGTAACGGGCATAAACAAAATGGAACCTTCATCCAGCGGCGGCATAAATTCCCTGCCCAGGTTCATAAGCAAAGGAATACAGATCAGCAGCGCTATGATGTTTATAGCCAGGGTTGTTTTTCTCCATTTTATACAGGCACGTATTACAGGTTCATATATTCGTTCGAGGAAGCGGTTTACAGGGTTGGCATTCTCGGGGCGAAACCTTCCTTTCATAAAAAAAGAGATCAATACAGGTGCTAACGTCACAACAAGCAATGCATCAACTATAAGAATAAAAGTTTTCGTGTATGCCAGCGGGTGAAACAACTTTCCTTCCTGCCCGGTTAATAAAAATACCGGCAGAAAAGAAGTGATGATGATCACCGTAGAAAAGAATACGCCCCTTGATACCTGCTTGCAGGCTTTCTCAATGAGACTGATCCTTTTCTCTTCCGGTATCTTATTGTATGGTTTGTTCAGTAGCCGCTTCATGCTTCTTTTTTTGTAGTGAGACTATTCTGGTATTCTGATAAATACCTGTACGAATTTTCTGACATGATGATACCATTGTCAACTATTACACCTATCGCAAGTGCAATACCGGTTAAGGACATAATGTTGGAAGTAACACCAAACAGGTTGAGTAAAATAAAACTAACGGCAATGGTTATTGGTATTTGAATGATAATGCTGAGTGCGCTTCGCCAATGTAGGAGGAAAAGAATCACGATGAGACAAACGATAACAATTTCCTCGACCAGTTTTTCTTTAATGTTATCTATGGCGGCTTCAATTAAGGTGCTCCGGTCATAAGATGTTTCAAAGGTTACACCCTCCGGTAACCCCTTTTCTACATCCTTCATCTTTGCTTTCAATATCTTAATTACCTTGTCCGCATTCTGGCCGTAGCGCATAACTACAATGCCGCCGACCACTTCTCCATTTCCATCCTTATCAAAAATTCCCAACCGTGGTTCAGTGCCCATTTGCACCCTGCCAATGTCTCTAACTCTTACGGGTATCCCATTAAAATTTCCAACGCCAATGCTTTCAATGTCTGCTTTGCTTTTTATGTAACCGAGTCCGCGAATTATGTAACTTGTGCCACCCATTTCAAGCTTGCCCCCACCTACATTGTTGTTGTTGGCTTTTACACTATTTATCACATTCATAAGTGAAGTGCTGTAATACTGTAGTTTTATCGGGTCAACAATTATTTGATATTGTTTTTCAAAACCACCAAAGGACGCAACTTCGGCTACACCAGGCACTGTTTGCAGGGCAAACTTTATGTACCAATCCTGTAAGGCTCTTTGCTCGCCAAGGTCCATGCCTTTCGCATTCAGTGTGTACCAGAAGATGTGGCCTACACCCGTTCCTTCCGGCCCGAGGGACGGTGTAACACCAGCAGGCATCAGCCTTTGCGCATAATTCAATTTTTCTACAACCCTGCTTCGAGCCCAGTAAATGTCCACATCATCTTCAAATATGATGTACACAAAACTCATCCCGAACATGGAGGTGCCACGGATATTTTTAACGTTGGGTAAGCCCTGCAGGTTGCTGACTAACGGATAGGTTACCTGGTCTTCCATTATCTGAGGGCCGCGACCTGTCCATTCGGTAAAAACAATTACCTGGTTTTCTGACAGGTCAGGAATGGCATCAACCGGGTTGCGGTTCATTTCAAAAATGCCATAGATAAATAAGCATGCAGCTATCAACAGCACCATCCACCTGTTGCGCAGGGAAAGCTCAATTAGTTTTTGAACCATGGTTTGTTATTTATCGGAATAGTTATCGACGTCTTTGTGAATCTTTTGATATTCAGCCGGAGTCATCTTACGCTTTTCAAGATTCATATGGCAGATGGGGCATTGCCCGGGTTTTTCTTTTGCGATCTGCTGATGCATGGAACAACTATACACTTCATCTTTAGCTAAAGTGGATGCTTTACTGTTGTAGTTACATGCTGAAAAAATAATACCAATAGATAACACAACCGTCAGTATAAAAAGAATACGTTTCATTTCTAAAAATTAATTTTTGATAATAGCGATTAATAAAAATTGTTTGCAGTACGTGCAAACGAATATGCATCGAAGAGTTGATGCTTTTAGAAATGAAATCAGATTAAGAAAACGCAGTTGCGGATAAATAAAAGAACCCCGCTATCCGGTGGAGGAGCATTGGCTAAAGGATATTCAACGGTAAGTGATGAAAGAGGAACTAGTGTAAATTCAGCAGGAAAATGAATTTCAACCGGAGCTAATTTATAAAAGTGAATATTGTTTTCGGAAGCTTTGTGATCTGTATTAAGTTTGAGAAGCTTTTGCTGATCTTTGCAACAATCATCGCTTTTTGCCATTCCGCATTTTCCGCATTTCTTTTCTTCATTTTTTACAATGTTCCAGCTAATCAGTTTCTGCATGCAATAATGTAAATGCACGTTTGCACCGGTGGCAGCACCCATGTATAAAACTGTTATAGCAAAGATGATTAGTTTTTTCATTGAGAGACAAAGTTAATTTTTATTTATGGATCTCAAAATCTACATCAATAAAGGAAATGCTAAAAACCAAAGTGTATAACGGTTTGTATGGAAAATTATTACCTGGAGAATGCAAATCGTAAATGATTAAAAATTTACGATAAGTTTAAAAAAACATAACGGCTTTGCAAAACATATTCGATAAAGCCCATTAATTAAAATCAAGCTGCCATTTTCCTGCACTCTTCTGCACATTTTTTACATGCTGCTGCGCATTCCTGGCAATGATCCATTTTGTGTTTAGCACATTCATTACTGCATTGTTCGCAAATGGCTGCACAAATTTTCAAACCTCTTTTGCTTACTGTTGCCAATGCTCATCAACTGTGCCGAGGCATACCAAATGGCCGCACATTCTATATCTGTCTGAATGCATGTAGCATCATCTCTACATCATCTTCCTGCAGGCATGGAAGCGCAATGGTTACAAATTGGTGAACATTTTAAGGCGGGCGTCAATACAATTCTGTTACCTGTGGTACCCAGTCATAATTATCGTTCATATGGTTAACAAAAAAAACATTGAAAACTTATTGCTCAATTTTTTGAACCTTAAAACCCGCTTTCTCAACAATAGCTTTCACTTCATCCTCCTCTATATTATCAGTTTTTACTGTAAGTATTTTCCCAGGGTTGGTAGTATCCACTTTCCATTCTTTGATGCCTTTGTTTGAATTCAGGTGAGGTGTAAGTCCGGCTACACAACCACCGCAATTAATATTTGTTTTGAATTGATATGTTTTCATGATTAACTTTTTTATGGATTCTCCGTATTTTGTTTCAATTTGGAATAGTACAAAATTAGTGCTTTAGGAGTCTAAACTATTATACAACTTTGGATATATCTTATAAGATTTCTGAATCGTTATACTTATTTGACTTTTAAAAATTAAAAAATAAATAGTTGTACATTTATTTAAATAAATTTCTAAACCACCAAAATGAATTGCTTGTACCTCTTGTTTTGATAGGACTGCTATTCTGATGTGACGAGAACATTTTTTAAGGTTGTATATCATCCTGCATTTCTATATTTAATTTCCCCTCGCCGTAAGCAATCCGATTCCACGGCTGCCCGATATTTTTTTGCCGTTGCCATCCTTCGTGACGCTTACATACTGCACTGATTGTGAAACATGCGAAACAAAAAATTAAAGTAGGATTGTATTTCATTTTAACATCTAAAATCAACCCCGTAAAACAGATAAATACATTTTGCCGAAAACGTTTGACACAACTGCATTCTTCGGATATCCTTCAAAAACATATTATCTCGATGACTACACACGCTTTCACTCCATGGAAGAAGTTATGAGGGAATATGTTAAAGAAGTGCGGGTAAGAAACCGGGAGAATAGATTTCACTATGAAGTTTATGATGAACTTACAAAGCTTTATTTTAATGATGACCCGCTTGTGCTCATAGATGGCGTTCCTGTTTTTAATATAAATAAAATAATAGAAGCTGATCCGTTAAAAATTAAAAAGATTGATATAACCACCACAAGGCTTTTTCTTGGCGCGAGGGAATACGATGGCATAGTAAGTTATTCAACATACA
>JACDBU010000120.1 GCA_013694745.1 Chitinophagaceae bacterium | reverse complement strand
GTTCTACTCTGTGCATGCCATTTATCAATCCTGTACCTTCTGCACCTGCCATTATTCTCAGGTTAGTGATCCCTTTATTTTTCAAAAAATCCAACTCTGTTTTAACCCTTTTTTTACCATCGGTTGTATTTGCGAGTAGCCCGCCATACCAGTAATTTGCACCAATATAATTGTATGAATTTTTACCTGATAAAAAGTGATGACCTTTTGTAGTTACGAAGTCACTGCGCTGTGCATAACAGATTATTGAGGTTAAAATAAATACTGAAAAAAGTATTGTATATTTTGTTATGTACCTCATATGGTTTATTATTCTATTACCCTGACAGGTAAAAAATATATATACAAGGATAAACTAAATACTTTAAAGCCGGGATAGTAATGACTTATTTGGATTGGAATGGTGAGAAAACCCTTATGGCAATTGCATATTAATACATGTCACGTAAACTGATACATGTAGTAATGTAAACAGAAAGATGAATAATATAAATTATTTATTCTTTTTCTTATTCCTCGCATTTGTTACCATGTCAATCGTTTTAGTAGGAGGGGCCGCTTTTGATCCGGCTTCTATTTTTTTGTTTGCCTGTTTTGCATTAGAAGGTGCGAGCTTGGCAGTTTTTCCTTCTTTTTCATCTTTTTCATTCATACCCGGAGTATCTTTCATAATTTTTATTTTATGATTATACCCACTAAAAGAGTGCCACTTTTTTTATAAAATTAAAAATAAAAATGCCCCTTTCCGGGAGTGTAATACCCTCCTATATTCCTCTCAGAATAAAATTGCACAATTCATTAGCCAGGGAGCGGCTATTGAATGTTAACAATTGGCATCATGTGGCTGGAATAATAAGTGCAGCTTTCCAGGTAACTGATAAAGATGGAAAAGCCGCAGACAGGAATATTGAAAAAGGAGATTATGTAAGAATCGATATTCCCGGGCCAGGCAGCAAAGCAGGTGATGGGTATGATTGGGTGATGACAGAAGAATTGAAAGAAATTAATGATAACGAAATTCAAAGCATTGGCTTTCGTGTACGCCCGGCAGCAAATCCTTTATCGGATGAAAAAAGCATTGCCCATTTTTATGATGATACTGCTACCAGTAATTTCATAATAACCCGTTCCGGGAATAAAGTAACCGCCAGTATCATAGACCATAATGTACAACCTAATGATGAAACTGTATCCCTGACGGATAAGATCCGTGATACTGCAGTTGGAATGAGCGCTATTGGGGCTTTTTCAAAAATACAATGGCAAAAACTTGCCAATGGATTGGTGGCGAAAGAAAAATAGTTTGAATAAAAACCGCCTTCGTTCGTGGCATACGAAACAATTCTCTATGGATGATTTAAAAACTCGTAAAATAATTGCTACTAATAAATTGTACCACACATTAGGATGGATGTAACCGAATCGGTAACGGTATTAATAAAATAAACAAGTCACGTATCAATTTGGATCACCAATAATAATTTTAAGTGAGTTTATTTCCTTAGCCCGTATTAATTGTAAATAATAAACTCCGGAAGGAAAGGCACTTAATTTATTAATCGGTATAATGGTTTCCCCTTTTTTCAAATTATATTTATTTAGCCAAACTATTTTACCAGATGCATCTGCCAAACGTAATGTACCAATGCCATCTGATACAGAATTGATAGTAATTTTAGCACTGCCATTTACTATAACATTTGGATATATTGCGAAAGAAACATTGACCGTATTCTTCTTTAAATTAATAATACCGCTATATTCAAAACTGCCATCTTTATTAACGATTTTTAGACGGTAATAAAAAATATTTTCTCCTGCTGAAGATATATTGTCTTTGAATTGGTATGTAGCGCTGGTGTTTACGCTAACAGATGACAAGATGGTTCCTATTGGTTTAAAATCTGTACTGTTTGTGCTTCTCTCAACAATATATTTTTCGAGACCAACCTCTTCCTCCGTTACCCAGGTAAGCGTTACATCGTTATTATATAAAGCACCGGTAAATGATAAAAGCTTAAGGGGTAGAATAGCACCATTCTGGATAGTTGCAAATGCATCGTTGGTTAAAACAGGTTGGTTGTAATCAAAATAAATTGATGTTGTATTATGAACGGTATCACCTATTGTCACAGTTGAATTTGGACGAATGAGATAAGCGATATAACCATGACTTCCAGGTTCATCAGCAATGCTATACGGTAAATTAATATTATTGAAAGTCCATGTAAGCTTATTGCCACCGGTAATTGTAAGCCTATAAGGATGACTTGCATTTATCATTTCAAAAGAGCTCAAATTTACTTTTGTATCCAATGTATCTCTTACTACAACTGTATTAGCTATATCTGAACCAATGTTTTGAAAGCGAATAATATAATTAAGGTAATTGCCATTTGTTACAAAGGCGGGCCGGATTATGCCACCATTGTTTTCATATTTATCATTTGGGTCAATAGAGCCTACCACCAATTGTTTCAATGTTGCTGTATCATCATTAGGAGTTTCATCACCGGCAAAGGGAGTAATAAAAGCAAATGAAAATAAAGTATCTCCGACATTTACTGTTGGAGGTGCACTAACCTGCAATTGCAAACGAATAGAACCTGTATCTCCGGGATTTAAATTACCATAACTCCATTTTAAAGTATCTCCATTGGAGCTTGTATTAGCCGGTATTGCAGAAGTGAAATTTAAACGGCTATCTTTCTTAAATAATATTTCCCCTGCAGTAATAGAGGTAGTTCCAATATTTTTATAAAAAATTTGGTAGGTAGTACCAAAGCCCGGTCTTGATGCAGTAAGCGGAATAAGACTAATCCTCAAATCTTTTTTATTAGCAATTGGCTGCAGGGCAAAGGATAAAGAATCAGTATTGAAATAGGTAGTATATGTGTTGGTATAAGATGAAGGAACTATAGTATAATATGGAAGTGGATAAGTAGCTGTTGTTTGATAGGTTCCAGTGCCTACCTCTACTTCAAAATAGCCATTCTTTGTTACAGCAGCGTGATTATCATTTACCTGGCTTGAAGTTATCAAAACTCCATCAGCCCAATGTTCACCTGCATCCTTTACCCCATTTGAATTATTATCAAAGTATGCTGTTCCTTTTATAGTATTGATGCTTCCCAGGCGTGCTATCCATATATCTGTTCCTCCATGGTTGGCAGATACATCAAAGTCTTTAGAAATTGTATGCCCGGTAATTATAATATCAGTGGGTGATAATTCAATTGCATTTCCTCTTATCCATTCACCCCTTGAACCACCTATAACCTTTGACCATAAAACATTCCCTGTAATATCTAATTTAATAATCCAAATATCATAAGCATTAGTATCAAATTGAAGCGGTGGATGAAAACCTTTAACGTCGCCATCTTTAGATGTTGTGTAGCAGGAAAGCAAGAGGCCACCATCAATTGAACGCTGAATGCCACCCGCATTCGGTAAAATTCCCGAGCTATTAACCGAAATAAACCCATCATTATCTGTACCACCAAAGTCCTTTTGCCAGGCTATACTCCCGGCAGAATTTATTTTCGCCAACCATATATCATGCTTTCCTTTAAAACCTGTAACATCACCTCCTCCACTGCTTATTTCTGCAGATAACACTACATCACTTATTCCATCCGGAACTATTGAGACAGCCAAATCACCCAGGTCGCCTCCAAAACATTTCTGAAATATTAATGTGCCATTACTATTCAAACAGGTAAGAAAAATATCTCTGTAATAACCATTATTATTAGTAACTGTTCCAACACTGTGGTAACCTGGAAGATCAATAGAGTAGGAGTATCCCAGAATGTAAATTTTACCATCACTTACTTGCTTAATATCAGTCGCATAATCATTTCCTAAACCTCCGATTGTCTTTTGACTTAAAAGATTTCCTGAAGCATCAATGTTTAAAATCCAAATATCAGTCTGGCCATGGTTTAATGTTATATCGCCATCTGTTGAAGTAGTTTCTGTAGCAATCCAAAAAGAATTATCTGCAGCTTGCATTATCGAAGCTCCGTTAACAATATCAGTTAGTGTTCCTCCAAAAGATTTTTGCCAAATAATATTTCCCAAGTCATTTATTTTAACTACCCAAAGATCTCTGTCAGCATGAAATCCTGTTACATCTCCATCATTTGATCTGGTAGAATTCACCAGTATATATTCATTGGTACCATTTTTAATTATAGACCTGCCGGCTTCTCCCATAGTGCCTCCAAAACATTTTTGCCAAAGCACCTGGCCATCTGCTGATATTTTAAAAACCAATACATCCTGCCCTCCATGATTACCTGAAATATCTCCGGTTGTAGAT
>JACDBU010000030.1 GCA_013694745.1 Chitinophagaceae bacterium | reverse complement strand
GGGTGCCGGCGACCAGGGAATGATGTTTGGCTATGCAACAAATGAAACGGACGAATACATGCCGCTTGCATTGGATATTGCCAACAACCTGCTGAAAGAACTGGCTGTATTGAGAAGAGAGAATAAGCAGATAAAATATTTACGCCCTGATGCTAAAAGCCAGGTGACTTTAGAATACGACGACAACAACAAACCCGTACGCATTGATGCGATCGTGATTTCAACTCAGCATGATGACTTTAGTACAGAGGAAAAAATGCAAAAAAGAATTGCAGAAGATATAAAAAAGATACTGATACCAAAAGTAAAAGAGAAGTATAAAAAATATGCGCATCTTTTTGATAATAAGATCAAGTATCACATAAATCCAACCGGCAAGTTCGTTATTGGCGGACCTCATGGAGATACAGGGCTCACCGGGAGAAAAATAATTGTTGACACTTATGGTGGAAAAGGAGCACATGGTGGTGGCGCATTTAGTGGAAAAGATCCAAGCAAGGTAGACCGCAGTGCCGCTTATGCAACCCGGCATATTGCCAAGAACCTCGTGGCTGCCGGCGTTTGTGATGAAGTGCTGGTGCAGGTTTCATACGCTATCGGCGTTGCCCAGCCAACCAGTATAAATGTAAAAACTTTTGGTACAGCTAAAGTAAAATTTACTGATGAAGAGATCGCGAAAAAAGTAGAAAGTGTGTTTGATATGCGGCCTTATTTCATTGAGCAACGTTTGAAGTTGCGCAACCCCATCTACAGTGAAACTGCCGCGTACGGGCATATGGGCCGTACCAGTGAAACAGTCACTAAATCTTTTTTCTCACCAGACGGGAAAGAAAAAAAGATAAAAGTTGAATTGTTTACGTGGGAAAAACTGGACTATGTTGCTAAAGTGAAACAGGCTTTCGGCATCAAATAATTAAAATTTAATTTATAAAGCCCTCTCGATGAAAGAGGGCTTTTGCATTGTAGTAATTGTTTAATTTTAATAAGTGAGAAATTCAAGACCATCTTTCCAGCAGCAAAACCGTCCCAAAAAGAACACGTTGATAATCGGTCCTAAAAAAGTGATGGAAGCAATGCGCAATGGAGAGCAGATAGAAAGGATATATCTCGCCAATTCACTTTATGGCCGCGCGGGTGATGAGATCAGGCACCTGGCGGAGCAATTGCAGATACCGGTAAATAAAGTGCCCGTTGAAAAAATAAATGGATTTAATATTGAAGGCCATGATGATTGCGTTGCGTTAAAAGGTAAAATAAATTACCAGGATCTTCAGCAAATAATTTCATTTGTAGTAGACCAGGGAAGGGTGCCTCTGTTTTTGATACTGGACGGCATAACAGATATAAGAAATATTGGTGCCCTGGCCAGAACTGCCTGGTGCTGCGGGGTACAGGCAATCATAATTCCTGATAAAGGCATTGGCGCACTGAATGAAGATGCCATTGCCACCTCTGCCGGCGCACTTGAAAGCATTTCAGTTTGCCGGGTAAGCAGCCTCATTAAAGCAGTTGATGAACTGCATTTGAATGGGATAAAAGTATTTGCGAGTGAGATGACCGCTGATCAAAGTATTTATGATATCACCTTTACTGAACCCTGTGCTATTGTAATGGGTAGCGAGGACAAAGGAATTTTTCCCGCGTTAATGAAAGTTTGTGATAATGTTTTTAAAATTCCAATGACTGAAAATTTTGAATCGCTGAATGTTTCTGTTGCCGCAGGAATGATCTTATATGAAGCCATGAAACAACGGCAATGATTTTCTATTTCTAAATGAAAGGTCCACAAACATCTTACATCCAACATCAAACATCCAGCCTGCCTGGCAACGGGGAAAGCGTTAAATTGATTGAATGTCCGCGTGATGCAATGCAGGGCTGGAAGCACTTTATACCAACACAACAAAAAATTGAATATATCAATGCATTGCTGAAAGTTGGATTTAATACAATTGATTTTGGAAGTTTTGTTTCTCCGGCGGCCATCCCGCAAATGGCAGATACAAAAGAAGTCATAAGCAAATTGCAAGTGGAAAATTCAGTTTCAAAATTATTAGCTATCGTCGCAAACACCCGTGGAGCTATGGAGGCAGTTGCGTTTGAACATATAGATTACCTCGGTTTTCCATTTTCCATTTCACCAACATTTCAACAACGCAATACCAACAGCACAATAGAAGAATCCTTGATAAGGGTTGATGAAATTCTTGAGCTTTGTGGAAAAAATAAAAAAGAACTGTTGGTTTATATTTCAATGGGTTTTGGTAACCCGTACGGAGATGAATATAATGAAGCTATCGTTTTTGGCTGGGTAGATAAATTAACTGCTGCCGGTATAAAAATTATTTCCATTGCTGATACCGTTGGATTGGCGCAGCCAGAACAGGTTTCCTCCATTATAAAGTACCTGGTTCCCGCATTTCCTGCAACAGAGATCGGGGTTCATCTGCATTCAAATCCTGCTTCCTGGAAAATAAAAGTTGATGCCGCACTGGCAGCAGGATGTAAGCGGTTTGATGGTGCGCTCAAAGGAATAGGTGGTTGCCCCATGGCAGGTGATGATCTTGTTGGCAATATGAATACTGAAATGATGATCTCTTATTTTGAAGAACTTCATTTAGTATCGCATTTAAATAAACCCGCCTTACGGGAAGCGTTAAAGATTGCCAGCGAAATATTTAAATGATCATTTATGAAATTAATGCTTGATCTGCCAGTAAAAGTTTCTTCAAATAAGATAGGTTATAAAGATAAAATTCTACTTACCGGTTCATGCTTTACAGAAGAGATAGGGTATAAATTAAAGGAATTGAAATTTAATGTACTGCAAAATCCTAACGGCATTTTATATGATCCGTTAAGCATCAGTAAAAGCATTTTATCTTACCTCGACAATAAACAATTTCATAAAAAAGATATTTTTTTTCTGAATGAGTTGTGGCATAGCTGGCAGCATCATTCTAAATTTTCTGGCAAAGATGCGGAGGATGTTTTGCGGGAGATTAATAATTCACAAGCAATTGCGCATTCATTTTTGAAGGAAGCAAACTGGATCATCATAACAGTAGGATCATCTTTTTATTATAAACTATCAGAAAAGGGAGAAAGTGTTTCCAATTGCCATAAAGCGCCCGCGGCTAACTTTATAAAAAATTTTTTAAAAACCTGCGAAACGGTTGATGCATTAAGAAATTCTATAACCCTTCTTAGAACAGTTAACCCCGGAGCAAATATTATTTTTACCGTTAGTCCGGTTAAACATATCAAAGACGGCTTAGTTGAAAATAATCGCAGCAAAGCCAGGCTGCTCGAGGCTGTTCAGCAAATTGCAGAGGAGATGGAAAATGTATTTTATTTCCCCGCATATGAATTGGTAACGGATGTGTTACGGGATCACCGGTTTTATAAAGAAGACCTGGTGCATCCAAATGAACAGGCCATTGAATTTGTTTTCGAACACTTCGTAAACACTTTCGTGAGCGGGGAAGATAAAAAGCTTTTAGAAGATCTGAAACAAATCACTACTGCTGCAAAACACCGTGTGTTTTCAGGCGAAACTGCATTACATGCTACATTCAAAAAAGTGCAGCTTGAAAAAATAAAAATGATTCAGCGTCAACATCCTCATATTGATCTCGAAAACGAGTTGCAATATTTCTCTTAAATTTTAAAAGTAAGGGTAATGCTTTAATACTCTGGCACACTTTTTTCAATTATTATTTTAAAAATTATGTACCTGAATAAAGGGCTTATTTATCTCTCAATATTTTCCCTGTTTATTTTTTCAAATTGTTCAAAGAATGATGTTACAACAGGACTTCCTTCGATTGATGCCGCTAACAATAAAAATGTTGGCGCATCAGCAAATGATCTGCTAACATCTTCTAAATATGCATCTATAGTTATTGAAGTGCAATACATGCCAGGTTACCAGCCGGATGGTGCCTCTCTTAGTAATCTAACTGCATTTTTAAATAACCTGGTAAACAAACCGTCCGGCATTCAGATTATACAAAAACAAATAGCTGCCAGTGGAAAATCATCGTTATCACTTAATGACATTGCAACCATTGAAAAGAACAACCGTACTGCCTATACAAACGGAAGCCAGGAAGCAATTTATATTTTGCTGGCAGATGCTGCATATAGCGATCCAAATGTTTTTGGTGTTGCATACAGGAATACTTCGGTTTCACTTTTTGGTAAAACAATATTTGATAATTCAGGAAATATCGGCCAGGTGAACCGCACGAAACTTGAAACAACTGTGCTGAATCATGAATTCGGGCATTTACTGGGCCTGGTAGATATCGGTTCCCCAATGCAAACCAATCATAAAGATGCAGCACATGGCAATCACTGCAGCAACACAAATTGTTTGATGTATTATGCTTCTGAAACCACAGATCTTTTAGGTTTTTTAATTACTGGTTCAATTCCGTCGCTGGATGCAAATTGCCATGCTGACCTGCATGCTAACGGAGGAAAATAGAGAGTGGCAAGTAGCGAGTAGCAATTAGTAATTAGTAATTAGCAATTAGGAATTAGAAATTAGTAATTAGCAAGAAGTAAGTTATGATAGAAAATATTTTACTATAAATTTTGATGGTAGTGCTTAATTAAGTGTGTCATTATTTTTTAACCGGTCTCCGAATTTTAAAATCAATTCCGTTCTTACCTCCGTCCAACCGAACATTTGTCCGTGCCATTTAGTATTTGCATTAATTGTTGCAAGATAAATTTGTTTCACAATAGCGTCTTCAGAACTGAAGGCGCCTTTTGTTTTTGTGACCTTACGAACCATTCGATGATAGCTTTCAATAG
>JACDBU010000071.1 GCA_013694745.1 Chitinophagaceae bacterium | reverse complement strand
TGATCTGTACTCTTATCGGATACTTGATATTTTTGTATTGCTCATAATTGATATGATAAAATCCTTTATCTCCACCAATAAAAATATTATTATCATTTACCGGGTAAATAAATTCAAATCCGCTTACAAATTTATTGGTGAGTTCAGGAAAATAAATAATGTGGGGTTTTTCCAATGACATGTCTACTACCCCTAAAATTTTATCAAATACAAACCATACATTTCCTGATCCGTCTTCTTTCAAATATCTTATCTTTTTGTCCTGGAAAAGATTGTTATAATATGCTGAAGATTCAAATATATCTTTAGCTTCATTGTATTCATATATGCCATTTTCAGTGGCAAGGATAATCTTGTTTCTGATCTTGAAAACATAGTCGCCATTTGCAGATTGTACACCCTGATTTGGTGTGTAATATTTGGTTTCAGGAACA
Organism: Chitinophagaceae bacterium; assembly: GCA_013694745.1. Lineage (GTDB taxonomy): Bacteria > Bacteroidota > Bacteroidia > Chitinophagales > Chitinophagaceae > Ginsengibacter. The sequence goes on along the minus strand of JACDBU010000071.1, from coordinate 4,357 downwards.
TTGCCGGTTAATTGTACCCGGTAAACCCCTTTGTATGGGTGCGTTATCCATATCTTATTATTATCAATGCAAACAAACCTTGCAGATTCAAAATTTGCAACAGCTTTCTCTTTTGTAAAAATCCCCCTTTGATAATCGTAAAAATTAATTCCATTGTATGTTCCTGCGATAACAATTGTGGAAGGGATACTGCTTGAAAAGGGTAAAAATGTCCAGAATCCGGAAGTGTTATCAATGGGTTTTGCAAAATTATTTTCAATCAGAAAAGCTCCGTCATGGTGCCCCATTAAAAGATTTCCATTTACCTGGGATAAATTCCAAACCTGGCCTTGTGTATTATTTACCAGGTTAAAAACGCCTTTAACATAGCTTAAATCCTTTTCTTTATAAAGCGGGGTTTTATATAAACCGTTAGAGGTTCCTAAAAATAATTGATCGTTGAAAATGTTTGCGGCATAACCTGAGCCCTCATTTGGATAATCAGGATATATATGTTTTATAGCATTGTTATAAGCAATAAAATCAATGCCGTTATCAAGTCCCATCCAAATGTTTTTTTCTTTATCAAGAAAAATTGTGAGGATATTATTATTCTGTAATCCTTCTTTCCAGGAAAAATTTTGAATCAGCAATCCTTTCTTATCAATAATGTAACACCCGTTAAGGTTAGTGGTCAATGCTATGTGATCTTTGTTGACCATAATGGATGCAGAAATATGTGATTGCGAAATATCGTCCAAAAAAGAAGAATGCATCTTTGTTATATTATCGCCTTTTAAAAGGTAAACTCCATTTTTAACGGTTGTAAGTATAGCGCTATCCTCACCAATTGGTGTAAGTGAAGTAGCAAAATAATCAGCAGGCAATTCACTTTTTTTTACAAACGCCAACCATTTGCCATCTTGAAAACTCAACAATCCTTTATTAAAATCCTGAACAATGAGCCTGTTATTGCAGAGTGTTATAAATCTCCAATGGGTACTGCTATATATATTACTATGATCACCGCTGATTTGGTAAATTTTATTACTCGTTTGAAAAAATATGCTGTTTTCGTAGAAATAGATTTGCCAAACATCTGTAAACGACCTTTCTTTTTCAGGCAAAATAGTTTTAAGTGAATGATAAACCAATACACCATTGTCTGATGGTGAAAAATATCCAAATTCATCCTGACCTCCAACATAAAGCTTGTTATCGGGGCCAAATTCAATTGATCTTACTATGCTGTTATTAGGAAGCGGATATATTTTCCAGTTTATACCATCAAAAGTTAGCAAGCCTTCACTGTTGGCAAAATATAAGATCCCGTTTTTATCCTGCCGGATCTGGCGATTTTGGGCGCCCGCTTTATATTCCTGCTTAGTGTAATTTGTTATATCGGGTAGGGCAATAGTATTTTGTGAAATAGAATGCAGGGTGATAAGCATACAGATTAACAAAACAATAGTTTTCATTGTAATAATCGTATTTGCGAAATTAATCATATAATTGATGTAGTGATGATGTAATAAGTAAAAAAAATATTTTATTTATTTTTGCTAATGATGTAGTAACGTAGTAGTACAATATTTTGGTCATTAGAAATACTTATATATTTTTGTTTCCCTTCTTATACTATTAGCTTAAACTAAATAACTGTTGCATATTCTTCCTCACATCCTAAACGCTTGCATATGAAAATTAGAGCTACCATTCTTTTCTTATTTTTTAATTTGGTTGCAGTTCCCTTACTTTGGGCACAACAAATACATGTCTCCGGAAAAGTCACTTTGCCAAATGGCGAGCCTGCAATTGGCGCCACAGTTGCTGTTAAAGGCACTACGACAGGTACAAGTGCAGATAAAAATGGGTACTATAGTCTGGACGTTCCCAATAAAAATTCAATTCTTGTTTTTACTACTGTAGGTATGCAGCCATTCGAGCGTTCAATAAGCTCTTCGGGTAATACTGATGTAGTGCTTGAAGCAACGACTAATATAATGAATGAGGTGGTGGTTGTAGGTTATGGCAGCCAGAAAAAAAGTGTTGTTACCGGAGCCATTTCAAGCGTGAGAGCTAAAGACCTTGCGAATATTCCCAATGGTCGTATAGAGCAAGCGCTTCAGGGACGGGTATCCGGCGTAACTATAATGCAAAATTCAGGTCAGCCCGGTTCCCCATCTACTATTCGAATAAGGGGCATTACTACTTTTAATAATAACAACCCTTTATGGGTAGTTGATGGCGTTGTTGTAGACGCAGGTGGTATCGGTTATCTGAACCAATCAGATATCGAATCAATAGAAGTCTTAAAAGATGCGGCCTCTTCAGCTATTTATGGAACACGGGCTGCGGGTGGTGTAATACTTGTAACCACAAAAAGAGGAAGATCAGGAAAAACCCTTGTTAGTTATAATGGTTTTTACGGTGTATCTGCACCAGCCAAAGTGCTAAGCCTTCTTAATGCAACGCAGTATGCGGTTTTAAGAAATGAAAGTTCTGTTGCTGCTGGTAAGGATATTGTATTTCCTGATGTTAGCACTTTAGGTGTTGGAACTGATTGGCAAAAAGCAATATTCAATAATTCTGCACTTAGGTATTCTCATGAACTGAGCCTGAGTGGCGGATCTGAGAGATCCACTTTTTATATTTCCGCAGGTATCCAAAAGCAGGATGGTATTGTTGCAACTGCTATTTCAAACTATTCAAAATATAACTTTCGCCTGAACTCAACCCATAAATTAGGCAATATTTTTACTTTTGGTCAAACCCTGGGATATACTTATCAAAAAAGTACTGGACCTGGTAATACAAACAGTGAATTTGGAGGCCCTTTAAGTTCTGCAATAAACCTGGATCCCATTACACCCCTGGTTGTTACAGACCCAACTACACAACCAAATGCAAGTATATACACAAATGCTGCTGTAATTAGAGATAGTAAAGGCAAACCTTATGGCATCTCTAATTATGTAGGACAGGAAATGACAAACCCTCTTGCTTATATTCAAACAAGGTTGGGTGGTTATAACTGGTCTGATGATTTTGTAGGTAATGCATATCTCGAAGCAGCTCCGGTAAAAGGTCTTAAAATCCGTTCAACTGTTGGTGCCAAAAGAGCATATTATGGTAACATAGGTTATACACCTGTATACTTTCTTAGTTCAACCGTTTCATCAAGCAAAAACAATTATGCTAAAGATGAGAACAGGTCTTTTAATTGGAACATTGAGAATACGATAACATACAACCGAATCTTTGGTAAACATGATGTTACCCTTTTAGTTGGACAGGGAGCTTATGTTGAAAATATTGGTGGTAATACAGGATTGTCTATTTCTAACCTGCCAATTACTAATTATAAAGATGCTTCTTTCGGATTTGATGTTGGTTTGGCTAACCGTGTAGGTTATGCTGGGGATTTTGTAGAGCATAAAATTAATTCCTTATTTAGCCGTCTTAATTATTCTTATGATGATAAGTATTTATTTACAGGTATCATTCGCAGGGATGGCTCTACCAGGTTTGGACCAAATAAAAAGAATGGTTATTTCCCTTCGTTTTCCGCAGGATGGAATGTTTACAAAGAAAATTTCTGGCATGAAAATAACGTCGTAAAATTCTTAAAGTTCAGAGGCGGTTATGGAGTAGTTGGTAATGATGCCAGTGCTGACTTTAGATACCTTTCAATAGTAAATGGCGGATATAATTATTCATTCGGAAATGGTGGATTAATAACTACCGGTTATTCGCCATTAACATTAGACAATCCGGATTTACATTGGGAACAAACTACTTCTGCAGATGTAGGTTTTGATGCACAGTTATTTAATAATTTTAATATCAGCTTTGATTGGTATAATAAAAAGACTAGTGGTATTCTCAGGCCTATCTTGATTCCAGGGTATGTAGGAGTTTCCTCTAACCCGGAAGGAAATGTTGCGAATATGAAAAATACGGGAATGGAATTAGAAGTTGGCTATCACAGGCGTTTTGGAAAGCTTAATTTTTCTGTAAATGCAAATGGTTCTTATACTAAAAACACGGTTACATATGTAGCTAAGGATACAAATTTCATTGGTGGTGATGCAGGTTTCCAATCACTGGGAAGTGTAACACGTACACAGGTAGGTCATCCTTATAATGCTTTTTATGGTTATAAAGTTCTCGGTATCTTCCAAAATGAGCAACAAGTCCTGGATTATACAGACAAGAATGGTGGTCTCATTCAACCAAATGCGCATCCGGGTGATTTTAAATTTTCTCAGGACCCGACCTTTCTTGGAAGCAACATTCCAAAATATACATTTGGTTTTACCATAAACATGGACTTCAAAGGTTTTGATTTTATGGCCTTTGCCCAGGGTGTAGCTGG
>JACDBU010000069.1 GCA_013694745.1 Chitinophagaceae bacterium | reverse complement strand
TGAAGACCTGCTAAAGAACCAGGTTATTGATTAGCCTGCAACTTATTTGTAACTGCTATTTTTTTAAAATGAGAAGGGGTAATCCCAGTTATTTTTTTAAACTGGTTTGAGAAATGTGATACTCTTTTATATTGTAATGATGATGCAATTTGTTTTAAACTCATTTCATCTCTGGCTATCATATTTTTTATCCTTTCAATTTTTTGATTGATGATATATTGCTTTATCGTGATACCAAGCAATTCCGAAAATATATTGGTGAGATAAGTATAATTATATCCCATCTCTTTACTCAGGTGAGATGAGAAATTGATGTTGGATATTTCCGCATCAGATGATACCATTAAAGAAATCAGGTCCTTAATCTTCACGATCAAAATATCCTGTTTATTCGTAGCTGTTTTATCCTTTTTATTTCCAGTTTCAAACTTTGTCATATTTCCGGTTACGTTGTAGCGCTTATGTAATTACAATATGCCTGAACAAGAAATAAGGGACATTACTATTGCCAGGTGTTTTATTGATTAAGCTATTTATTTACGGTATTGCTATTTGAATGGTTTATAAGAAAAAGTTAATGGTTAAAATCATTATGGTTAAATAATTCTACTATCCGTTTATAGTATCCCGATTATAATATATTGTATTACAATAAATTATACTATGGGGAAAATTAGTTGCATAAAGAACAGGTTTTGAAACTATTGGCAGGCAAGGCATACTCTTTGTTTAAAAATTATTAAGAAAATATAAAAACATCTTTCTTTCTAATTTATAAAACACTCATTATGCCAACAAACAAAACAATAGAAAATCAATTTGGATTGCTGGATGAAGTGGAGGTTAAGCCATTTTCCAGGAGAAAATTTCTTGGATATGTTGGCGCAACATCTGCGATACTAGCTACAGCCGGCTCATCATGTAAAAAAGATCCCACAAATACCAACAACGGGGTAAATCTTGGAAGTGGGGATACGGGAATATTAAATTACGCATATGCTCTTGAACAACTGGAAGCAGCATTCTATACAATGGTTGTGGCTTCACAATATTCAGGTATCACAGCCCAGGAAACAGCATATCTAACTGATATCAGAAATCATGAAGTAGCCCACCGTGAATTTTTCAAAGCTGCATTAGGAAGTAGTGCTATACCAGCCTTGCAGGTAACATTTGCATCAGTAAATTTTGGAAGCAGGGCAAGTGTTTTAGGCACAGCCAAAGCATTTGAAGACCTGGGGGTATCAGCTTACAATGGCGCTGGCCAGTTTATTGTTAATCCTGATTATTTAACGGCTGCGGGAAAGATAGTTTCTGTAGAAGCGCGGCATGCAGCGTTGATACGGGAATTGCTAAATCTGAATTCCTTTGCTGATAATACTGTTGTTGATGCAATGGGATTGGATGTATATGCTTTACCACCAGCTGTGCTGGCAATTGCAGGTACCTATATAGTAACCAAAATTGACGCAAGTCATTTACCATCTTAATTTAAAATTATGCAATTACAAAATATTTTTACGGAAATAGAAAAGAAAGATCCCGAGTTCTATAATAAAATAGATAGCAGGAGAAAAGTGATGAAAGATTTTGCAAAGTTCTCAGGGCGTCTTTCTTTAGCCTCATTACCCCTGGCTTTAGGAGCAATGCTCAATAAAGCATATAGTAAAGACACAAGTGTTAATACAGTAGTTGATGTACTAACCTTTGCATTGAAGCTGGAATATCTTGAATCAAGATTTTATCTTAATGGATTAGCAGCTTCCGGATTGATTCCGAACGATGCTTTTGGATCATTGGGTGCTTTTCAACAGATTAGTACCCATGAAGCAGCGCACGTAACTTTTCTTAAGCAAACCATTACGGCTTTGGGATCTACTCCTATTGCAGAACCCGCTTTTGATTTTACAGCTAAAGGTACTTTTCCTAATCCTTTTTTACCTGCTAATTATGCAGTATTTCTTGCCATTTCACAAACATTTGAAGATACCGGTGTAAGGGCATATAAAGGCCAGGCGCCTAATTTAATAGGCACCGCAAACCGCCCCTACCTTACCGCGGCTTTAAGAATACATTCTGTAGAAGCAAGACATGCTTCACGTGTCAGGAAATTAAGGCATGATATAAATGGAGCAACTGTATCAGGCAATGTTAAGCCATGGATAACTTTGGCGCAAAGTGGAATAGATACTGGATCTGGAACTGCTAATGCTGCTGTACAACAAAGTTATGCCGGAGAAGATCTTACCACTCAAGCCGGTGTGAACATTGTTGGCATTGGTGGTAATTCTTTTATTACAGCCGCTGCGGCGTCAGAATCGTTTGATGAGCCTTTAACAATGGCCCAGGTTATAACGATCGTTACCCCATTTTTCGCGTAGGTTTTTTTCTTACTATAATAAATAGCCGTGTATTCGTTTCCACGGCTATTTTTTTATTCACTCACCCACGGTAACTATTCTACTAAGACAAAAAATTCCAACTCGTAAAAAATTTCAAAAAAAAATTATTAGGTCTACTGTAAATTCAAAGAAATAAATAATTTGGATTTATCCTTTTTTCAAACTACCATAGTAAGGTGTGTATTAAAGAGAATAACCGTTACTTTGTTTTGTAGTGTTCATAGCATTATAAAATTCAAATACCATTATTGATCATAAAAAGAAATGAATACTCACGCCGATTTATTTATTCGACTGTTAAGAAATCCTGTAAAGTTCAGAACCTTTTTGTTTTATAAACTGCCTGCAGCATTTTTTTCAGGCATAAGAATAAATGGTGTGGATACAACCAGGTGCTCGGTTAATGTTACTTATCAATGGATGACTCAAAATCCATTCCGTTCAACTTATTTTGCCTCACTTGCCATGGCCGCTGAAATGAGTACGGGCGCATTGGCAATGATGCATGTTTATAAACGAGATCCACCGATATCAATGCTGATCACCAATATGCAGGCCTCCTATTTTAAAAAGGCAATTAGCAAAACCTGGTTTGTATGTGATGAGGGACAACAAATTTCTTTAGCAATTAAGCAGGCAATTTTAACGGGTGAATCAAATAGTATAACCGTAAGATCAATTGGTAAAAATAAAGATGGTGAGATAATTGCTGAATTTGCATTCACCTGGTCCTTTAAAATGAAACAGGTGTAAGCAATTGTTATTACCTTCATCTTTCCACTGGCAACAGTTGTTTAACTATTAATCATTCAATCATACAATATGAAAATTGCATTCCACGGCGCAGCCAGAACAGTAACGGGTTCCAAGCATTTACTCACTTTAAATAATGGTAAAAAATATTTACTGGATTGTGGTATGTTCCAGGGAATGGGTAAAGAAACGGAAGCGCTCAACCGCAACTTTGGATTTGATGCTGCCAGCGTTGATTATCTTATTTTATCACATGCACATATTGATCATTGCGGATTAATTCCAAAACTTGTAAAAGATGGATTTTCCGGAAAAATATTTGCCACCCCTGCAACAAAAGACCTTGCTGCAATTTTAATGGAAGATAGCGCCGGTATACAGGAAAGCGATCTCAAATTTGTAAATAAGCACCGTGCCGCTGATGGGTTGCCCTATCTTTTACCTTTGTATACAACCGACGATGCATTAAAGGCCGTGGATCATTTTGAATCAGTAGAATATGACCAGTGGCATACGATTGACGAAAACGTACAATTTATTTATAAAGATGCGGGTCACATTATCGGGAGTGCAACAGTACATTTAAAAATCAATGAAGAAGGAAAAGAAACCCATCTAACTTTTTCGGGAGATGTGGGAAGATACCGGGATGTGATTCTTAAATCCCCCGATGTTTTTCCGCAGGCCGATTATATTTTATTGGAATCAACATATGGAAACAGCCTGCACGAACAAATAACCGGTACCAATGACCTTTTACTACAATGGATCATCAAAACTTGTATTGAGAAAAAAGGAAAACTTATCATTCCGGCATTTAGTGTTGGCAGAACACAGGAAATTTTATTTGCCCTCAATCAACTCGAAGCCGAAAACCGCTTGCCGGATCTTACTTACATTGTTGACAGTCCATTGAGTATGGAAGCCACACAGGTAATAAAAAGGTATCCGCAATATTTTAACAGCACCATACAAAAAATGCTTGAAACGGATAAAGACCCATTCGATTTCAAGGGCCTTAAATTCACAAAATCTGTGGAAGAAAGTAAGATGCTTAACTACAGCAAAGAGCCATTGGTAATAATTTCTGCAAGTGGTATGGCCGAAGCCGGAAGGGTAAAGCATCACATCAGTAATAATATTGAGAATAGTCGTAACAGCATTTTATTTACGGGTTATTGCGAACCTTTTTCTCTTGGTGGCCGGTTGAAATTACATCCTAAAGAAGTGAATATTTTTGGCGCTCCGCACGAAGTAAATGCAGAGATAGGTGAAATAAAAAGCATGAGTGCTCATGGAGATTATAATGACCTGTGCCAGTGGCTCGCCTGCCAGGATCCCAAACAGGTAAAAAAATTATTTTTAGTCCATGGCGAATATAAAGTGCAACAGGATTTTCAACAACGCCTCATCAGCAAAGGGTTTGCGGATGTAGAGATACCCGAGAGGCATTATGAGATCGGGCTGACCTAAACATACAATTTCACAGCATATTCTTTTTTGTTTTTTAATCTTTATGCAGGTTGATAATACATTTTGTATTAGTCATTCTCTCTTGATCTTATTCTGCAATTATTATAAGTTTATTTTATTTCCTGTTGGGAAATGCAAATGAATTTATTGGTTACGCTTTTCACTTTTTACAAATGTCATTTATAAGGATAATGATCCATGCGGTGTGGGGAACAAAAAATCATGCGCCATATTTAACGGAGAATATTCGCGAGAAAGTTCTGATGCATATAAAAAATAATGCGAGCGTTAAACAAATTTATATCGATACCATAAACTGTCACAACGACCATGTGCATTGCCTGGTTGGTTTAAATGCTGATATGACCATTGCAAAAGTTTTACAGCTTTTAAAAGGAGAATCCTCTTTTTGGATAAATAGGGAAAAATTAATACCCACAAAATTTGAAGGGGCCGATGAATATTATGCCGCCTCTGTGTGTGAATCGCTAATAGAAAGGTAAGAACCTATATCATGCTTCAGGAAGAGCATCATAAAAAAATAACTTTTAAAGAGGAATGTGAAAAGTTTATTAAACAATATAGATGACAGGTCATGGCTAAAGCCATTATAAACTCTAAGTATCTCCGCCATGAATGGCGGAGTTAATGAAGATCTAATCGAAATTTATTTATTACTTAAGACAGTTGGTGCCTTAAATATATCATCGTCATAAATTGCGGAATTAATATCTATACAAAGAATGAGAAATCTAATAATAACTCCGCCTTTCAAGGCGGAGATGAATAATAATATATACAGGCTTTAGCCATGAATCATTACTTTTATTACTAAATAATATTGTTGTTAATGAAATATATTTTTTATTTTTTATTACTCCCGTCAATTGCTTTTTCACAACAATTCTCTCAACCCGAAATTAACAGGTATAAAACGGAATCAAAAAACGTTACCATCATCCGCGACAATTGGGGCATTCCGCATATTTATGGTAAAACCGATGCTGATGCTGTGTTCGGTTTAATGTATGCACAATGCGAAGACGATTTTAAAAGAGTTGAATTTAATTACCTGGAAAACCTGGGAAGATTGAGTGAAGCTACCGGGGAAAATAATTTATATACCGATCTACAAATGCGGCTTATATACGATTCATCCGCAGCCATGTATGATTATAATACATCACCGGCCTGGTTCAAAAAATTATTGGATGCTTTTGCTGATGGTGTAAATTTTTATCTCTACAAACATCCTAGTAGTAAGCCTGCGGTATTATTTCACTTTGAACCCTGGTATGCATTGATGCGAACTAACGGGAGCATATCTTCTACAAACACCGGGGGCGCTGGTTTGCAGGAAACTAAAACTTTTTACGGATCAAATATCGATTCATCAATACAAAATGATCAGTCATTTTCAAATAGCATGATTGATGCAGGGAATGAAAAATTAACCGGCTCAAATGGTTTCGCTGTTGGGCCATCAAAAACAAAATCTAAGAACGCAATACTTTACATAAACCCACATGTTGATTTTTATTATCGTACGGAAGTGCAAATGGTTAGTGATGAAGGACTGAACGCTTATGGCGCTGTAACCTGGGGCCAGTTTTTTGTATTCCAGGGATTTAATGAGCATTGTGGATGGATGCATACTTCCGGCGATGCTGATCTTGCGGACCTTTATAAAGAAAAAATTGTAAAAAATGATGGCCGGTTATTTTATATGTATGATAAAGAATTAAAACCTGTAACGAGTAAACAAATAATTATAAGATATAAAAAGGATGGCCAAATAATACCGCAAACTTTCACTACTTATTATACACAGCACGGTCCTGTAATGGCCAGTCGTAATGGAAAGTGGCTAAGTCTTAAAGAAAACAACAGGTCGCTGAAGGGATTGATGCAATCATGGCTGCGGATAAAAGCAAAGGGGTTTTTGGAATTTGAAAAGACAATGGAAATGCGCTCAAATACATCCGACAATACAGTGTTTGCAGATGACAAAGGGAACATTGCCTACTGGCATGGAAATTTTATTCCCAGGAGAGATGTAAATTATGATTGGTCACAACCCGTAGATGGTACAACATCCGCAACTGAGTGGAAAGGAATTCACGAACTGCGCGAAATTGTACAGGTTCATAATCCAGCCAGTGGATGGATTCAAAATTGTAATTCAACTCCTTTCACGGTTTCGGGTACCAGCAGCCCGGATAAAAATAAATATCCATCCTACATGGCGCCGGATGCTGAAAATCCAAGAGCTGTGAATGCCATCCGCCTTTTGAGCACCCAGAAAGATTTTACCCTTGATAAAATGATTGCCACCGGTTATAACACTTACCTCTCTGCATTTGATATTTTATTACCTTCTTTATTCATTGCATATGATGCAGTAAATGAAAAGACAACCGATTCGCTTAAAGATGCCATAGCGTTATTAAGAGGATGGGACCGTACTTCATCTGCATCCTCTGTTGCTACTACCCTTGCAATTGAATGGGCAGCAAAGTTGAATAAAAAAATAAGGGTACCGGTAATGGATGATGAAGAACGCCGGGGTCTTAATCGCCTGAGATTGTTAGTCAAAAATATCAGCGCATCAGAAAAAATAAAATTGTTAAAAGAGGTACTGAATGATCTTACCAAAGCTTTTGGAACATGGCAGGTAGCCTGGGGTACTGTAAACCGTTACCAACGCATTAATGATGATCTTCAACAAAAGTTCGATGATAACAAACAAAGTTTCCCGGTAGGATTGGCATCTTCGGAGTGGGGGTGCCTGCCATCATTCAGCGGAAGTAAACCACTAAATTCTAAATACAGGTATGGGGTTAATGGAAATAGCTTTGTGGCTGCAGTTGAATTTGGAAAAACCATAAAAGCCAAAACAATAATTACCGGCGGAGAAGGAACAGACCCTTCCTCAAAACATTTTCTCGACCAGGCACAAATGTATATTGATGGAAAATTCAAAGATGTTTTGTTCTATAAGAAAGATGTTCTAAAACATGCAGAACGGCAATATCATCCGGGGGATTAAATTTATTCCTGAAAAATAAATAAATTATTACCCCTTTATTTTATCTGAATAAAATACACTCCTGGTTTAACGAAAATGATCATCCTCAAAATAATATCTTGTTAAACACAGGTCAATCCTTTGCTATTTTTTTATAACTGGTTACGATGCCACGGATCAGGGACGAGCTAAAACCGCGGTGTTCCATTTCGTTCAATCCCGCAATAGTGCAGCCTTTCGGGGTAGTCACCTTATCAATTTCCTGTTCGGGATGTTTGCCCGTATCTATAAGTAATTCTGCAGCGCCTTTTATAGTTTGTGATGCAATGATGCTTGCAGTAGCTGCATCAAAACCAATCTCTATTCCACCTTGTATGTTGGCGCGTATAAAACGCAAAGCATATGCTATTCCGCATGCTCCCAATACGGTTGCTGCTTCCATTAATTTTTCTTCTACTGTAACCACTTTGCCCAAATTTTTAAAAAGATCATTCACATATTCAATATCTTCTTTGGATGCATCGCTGCTGCAAATGCAGGTCATACTTTGTTGTATAGCAATTGCTGTGTTGGGCATAGCGCGAAAAACCGGGATACCTGTTTGAATTACATCCTGTATTTCGTTGATCAAAACACCTGTTACAACCGAAATGAAAATTTTATTGGAATTCAGATCAGTTTTAATTGCGTTCAGCACTTCAGATACCTGGAATGGTTTTACTGCCAGTATGATCACATCACTCTTTTTTACCGCTTCATTATTATCATTGGTTACTTCAATTCCCTTTTCTTTTAAAGATGTTAAGGTGGAAGTGTTTCGTTTGGTAACTATGATTTTGGAAGCACTGTTAAACTTACTTTTCAATAACCCTTCCGCAATGGCAGTTCCAAGGTTACCTCCCCCTAGGATCGCAATTCGTTTACTCATATTATAATGATTTGGTCAAAGTTATGGAGATAGGCGCGCAGATCATCTGTGTTTATCATAACGATCTTAATGATCAGCGTTAATCATATTTTTCAAAATCTGTCTGCCCTGAATGCATTAATATCGATTGCTGTTTTTTCTCGTTCTATAATTTCACTTACCAGTTTACCCGTTCCGGGGGCAAGTGAAACACCAAGCATAGCATGGCCGCCGGCAACAATTACATTTTCATATTTTCTTGTTCTTGAAATATAGGGAAGCCCATCGGGCGTTACCGGCCGTAAACCTGTCCAGGTTTTATCTGTAGAAGGAAATTCTATTTTTAACCCGGGATAAAAATCTCTTACAGAATCATAGATACCTTTCATACGATTAGGCAAAATAGTATTGTTTATACCACTCAGCTCCATTGTGCCACCAATGCGTAACCTATGCCCCCAGGGTGTTATAGCACATCTTCCATCCACCATTATTGCCGGGTATCTTATATTTTTTTCAACATGATCATAGGTTGAACTATATCCTTTACCGGGTTGCAATAATAATTTTACACCGATCATTTTTGTGATCAGTGGCAACCAGCTGCCGGCTGCTATAATTAATTCATCGCATTCAAATTTTGTAGTATTTGTTATGACGGCAGTTATTTTATTATGCTTCTTTTCAAAACCTGTAGCAGTGGTATTCAATTGAAACGTTACCCCTTTATTTACCAGGTAATTTTTTAACGCACCCATAAACTTCCCAGGTTGCAAATGACAATCGTCTTTGAACAATACTGCACCTGCAACATCTATTTCAACATCCGGTTCCAATAATTGAACTTCCTCTTTCTGCAATCTTTCAACATTTAATCCAATTTTTTCTGCTTCATCTGCCATTTGAAATTCATGCTCCAGTGTTTTTTGTTGTTTACACATCATCAGGCAACCTTTTTCTTCCATTTCAAAAACATCGCCTAAATCGTCACGCATATCGTTGAGCAAATGACGGCTGAGCTGTAAAATATTATTTAGATGAGGCGCGTTTTTCTCCACCGTTTTTATATTACAACTTTTCCAGAAAGAATAACTCCATTGCAGCAGGTCCTTATCCAGCCTTGGTTTCACATAAAACGGACTGCTGTTGCTGAGCATGTAACGAAATCCTTCCGCAATAATTCCAGGTGAAGCAAGTGGTATAAAATGGCTGGGCGACATAAAGCCCATATTGCCGAATGAACAACCGGTTGTAATATCACCGCTGTCAATTATAGTAACCTTATGCCCTTTCTTTTGTAAATAATATGCACAGTTCAACCCTATTACACCACCACCTATTATTATTATATTTTTCATTTTTTATTTCCTGTCTGTAATTGTTGACGAAAATTATTTTATAATGCTTTGCGAAAAAACAGCAACAAAAGCGCACGAACTTAGCGATACTTTGCGTACCACTGCGTTCTTTGCGTTACATATCAATTTTAAATAACCTGGAATCCAAATGCATAGGGATCATCTTCCTCATCTATTGTGATTGTATTGTTCCCATAAACCCTTGCCCAGCCTTCAATGCTGGGAACGATCGCTACTTTATCACCAACTGTTGTTACCCTTTCTATTCTGCCTGTGAATTTACTACCGATTATACTTTCATGTATAAACACATCGCCTTCTTTTAATTTTCCTTTTGCAAACCATTGGGCCATGCGTGCTGAAGTGCCGGTACCACAGGGTGAGCGGTCAATTGCTTTGTCGCCGTAGAATACCGCATTCCTTGCTGTGGAATTTTCATCAATCACAGCGCCACTCCATAAAATGTGTGTACATGAATTTATTGTTGGATCAAGGGGATGCACAAACTCGTGTTGTTCATTGATGCGTTTTCTCATTATCCTGCTCCAGCCTATTAACTGATCTGCTGTATAGTTTTCTAATCCTTTAAAATTTTCTTGTTCATCAATGATGGCATAGAAATTTCCGCCATAACTCACATCTACTTTTAGTGTTCCTAAACCAGGACATTCCACTTCAATATTTTCAGCTGCCAGGAACGATGGAACATTTGTAAGTTTTACGCTTTTCACTTTTTTATTTTCTTCATGGTATTGTATCATTACTAATCCTGCAGGCACTTCCATTCTAACAATACCCGGCGTTTTAGGAATGATCAAACCCACTTCAATCGCTATCGTAATGGTACCGATTGTTCCATGGCCGCACATTGGCAAACACCCACTTGTTTCAATAAATAAAACAGCTACATCATTTTGTGGATCATGCGGCGGATATAAAATACTGCCACTCATCAAATCATGTCCGCGTGGCTCAAACATAAGCCCCTTACGTATCCAGTCAAATTCTCTCAAAAAATGCTGGCGCTTCTCGCTCATGTTTTTTCCATGCAAAACAGGCCCCCCTTCTTTTATTAATCGCACCGGGTTGCCACAAGTATGCGCATCTATGCAATGAAAGGTATGCCTGGCCACTATTGTATGGAATTTTTAGTGAGTTCAGTATTGATGGTCCTCCAAATATTTATTGCATTTTCATTTTTCAATTCCTGCGGTAGCAGATCATTACCCCAGTTTTGAAAACATATAGGTCGTGCAAAACGTTTGATACCATCAGCACCAACTGACGTAAACCTGCTATCAGTTGTTGCGGGATAAGGTCCGCCATGATGCATGCTTAAACAAACTTCAACGCCTGTGGGTACATTGTTCAATATAAAACGGCCGCAAATATTTTTGACTGCCTCAACCAGTTCATCATTATTGCGAATATCATTTTCACTGGCAATCAAAGTCGCCGTTAGTTGGCCTTCCAGATTTTTTGAAACCTCTATCATTTCATTCATGTCTTTGCACCTGATCACGATAGAGTAGGGTCCAAAGACTTCCTGGTGTAATAATGGATTATTTATAAATGCCTGGCCAGATGCAGAAGCTATCGTTGGTATGCCCTGGTTTTCTTTGCTTTCCGATTCACTAACGGCAACGGTTATAACATCTTTTTGCGTAAGTGCTTTCTCTCTTTTCTCTGCAAAAGCTTTTGCGATGCCGGGATGCAGCATGGTAGCGGGTGCGTTGTGTTTTATCTCTTCACCCAAAGCAGCAATGAATATTTGCAGTTCATCACTTTCAATACCAATTATTAATCCCGGGTTTGTGCAAAATTGACCTACGCCAAGCGTAACGGAAGCTGCATATATTTTTGCAATTTCAGCAGCGGATTGTTTTAATTTCTCAGGTAACAAAAAAACCGGGTTAACACTGCCCATCTCTGCAAAAACAGGTATGGGCTCTTTGCGCTGGTTGCCCCAGTCAAACAATTGTTTGCCGCCGGAAAATGAGCCGGTGAAACCAACGGCTTTTGTATGTTGATGCATTACAAGCGACTTCCCGGTTTCAACAGAAGCTCCATGTACATGCGCAAAAATTCCATCGGGCATATTGCATTTTTTTGCTGCTCTCAAAATGGCACCGGCAACTATTTCAGATGTTTCTGCATGCGCCGGATGGGCTTTAATTATAACAGGGCAACCAGCAGCAAAAGCGCAGGCAGTATCACCACCCGCGGTTGAATAAGCAAAGGGAAAATTGCTTGCACCAAAAACTACAACAGGCCCCAATGGCACCAGCATTTTTCTTAGGTCTGGTTTTGGAGGTGTCTTTCCGGGGTCGGCTGTATCAATTCTTGCATCAAGCCAGGTGCCGTCTTCACATGCAGCGGCATAACTGGTCAATTGAAAAATGGTCCGCGTTCTTTCACCGCGCAACCTGGCTTCAGGTAAATTGGTTTCTTTCATTACAATAAAGATCAGGTCATCACCACAGGCCGCTAATTCAGCTGCAATGGCCAGCATAAAATCTGCTCTTTGTTTTAAAGAAAATTTCCGGTAAAGATGAAAGGCCTTCCATGCTTTATCCATTACAACATTTATTTCATCTACCGTGGCATCGTTGAACATGATTATTTATTAAGATGGTAATGAAGGTCTTGTTGCAATTCCTTCATTGATGATTTTTAAAATATTCTCTCTCTCTGTCCCTTCCAGCGCAAGTCTTGGCGCTCTTACCGTTTCTGTTCCGATACCTGTTTGCATTTCTGCCAGCTTAATATATTGTACCAGTTTGGGATGAATGTCGAGTTCGAGCAAGGGCATAAACCACCTGTAAATTTTTATCGCTTCATCTATTCTGCCGGCTTTTGCAAGGCGATAAATAGCAACAGTTTCTTTTGGAAATGCACAAACCAGCCCGGCGATCCATCCATCTGCTCCTAAACATAATTCTTCCAGCGCCAGGGTATCCACCCCACATAAAATTTTAAACCTCTCACCAAAGCGGTTGATCATCCTGGTAACATTGCTAATATCTCTTGTGGATTCTTTTACTGCCTGGATATTCTTGCATGCCTGTAATTCATCAAACATTCCGGGTGTTATTTCAATTTTATAATCAACCGGGTTGTTGTAAAGCATAATTGGCAAGTCTGTAGAATCTGCAATGGTCTTGAACCAGGTAACGGTTTCCCGGTGATCGCTTTTGTAACGCATAGGCGGCAAGAGCATGAGGCCATTGGCACCCCAGGCTTTCGCATTGGCAGTTTGCTGTAAGGCTTCTTTTGTTGAGCCTTCTGCAATATTTAATATGACGGGAATTTTGCCGGCGCATTTTTCTACAGCATTTCTTACAAGCATTTCTTTTTCAGGTACTGTTAAAACACTTGCTTCACCCAGGCTGCCACCTAAAACAATTCCATCCACCCCGGCTTCTAGCTGGGATGATAAATTTTTATTGAACATTTCCAGGTCAGGCACATCACCAGGAGTAAATTTTGTAGTTAGTGCAGGAAAAACACCTTTCCATTCAAATCGCATACAATTAATATTTATAGTATTGCAAACTACGAAAAGAGAAATAAAAAAACCCTGCAAATGATGAGTTGAAAATATATTAATTATTGGGTAAGGCATAATTATATAAAAAGCATATTAAGATATACCCAGCTAAGTAAGTATGAAATTGGATAAATAGAAAGTCCGCTAGATAAGATAATGCGAAATTTGCATTAAACAGCAGTTGCGTATTTTGTATTGTCACATTCCATCGATAATTTCAAATACGCAACTTTGAAAAACATTAGGCCATGATAATCGATGAATATAAAAATTGATATTTGAAAATTGGCGTATATTAAAAGTACTTTAGCTTACATTTAATCAAAACATCAAATACTTTTTATTTACTAAAACAAATAGATGAAAAAACTCTTCTTTTTCTGCTGCTTACAATCAATCAGTATCGGGTTTTTATTTGCACAAGAAACAGATAAAAGCTCAAAATATAATGCACAGAATTTTTATTTGCCATCATTTAATCCAACTGCGGGCAATGTATTTCGCTCGGCAAAAGGCATACCAGGCCCAATGTATTGGCAAAACAAAGCTGATTATTTAATACATGCTACCTTAAATGAAAAAGACACTAGCATTACAGGTGATGTATCCATTGCCTACACCAACAATAGTCCTGATCAACTGGACTATCTATGGCTTCAGCTGGATCAAAATATTTTTGAGTCATCGTCAAGATCAGTTGCAGCGACAAAGTATCCCGGTGACTATTTTGGTGTGATCGGGAAAGTTAACGGAGGTTATCACATTAAAAATGTTACAATAACCCAGGACGGAAAAACATATACTGTTCAACCTATCATCTCCGATACCAGGATGCAGGTTCGTTTAAATGCCCCGATGCAACCAAAAGGGGGCAAGATCTCTGTAAAAATAAATTTCAGCTTTAATATACCGCTTGACGGCGCCGGCCGCTTTGGAAGACAGTATACAAAAGAGGGTGTCATTTATCAAATTGGACAATGGTACCCACGCATGTGTGTGTATGATGATGTGGAAGGATGGAACACACTTCCATACATGGGCCTGGGAGAATTTTATTGCGACTATGGTGACTATGATTATTACATTACAGCTCCTGCAGGTATGATCGTATACGGATCGGGTGATCTTCAAAATGCTGCGGAAGTATTAACATCAGAAGAAATAAAAAGGCTTGCGGCTGCTGCGAACAGTGATAAAACTGTGACCATCATTGGCGCCGATGAAGTGGGTAAATCTTCCATGCGCCCAACAGCCAAAGGAAACCTCACTTGGCATTTTATGTTGAAGAATGCAAGAGATGTAGCCTGGGCTGCTGGCACAGGAATGATTTGGGATGCTGCAAGGATCAATTTACCGTCGGGGCGTAAAGCATTAGCCATGTCATGTTACCCGGTAGAAAGTATGGGCGATACTGCATGGACAAGATCAACTGAATACTTAAAATCTGCAATAGAAATCTATTCCAAAAACTTTTTTGAATATCCATGGAATGTTGCCGTGAGCAATGCCGGCATAACCGGTGGCATGGAATACCCCGGAATGATCTTTAACAGCTACAAAGAAACAAAAGCCCGATTATGGTTCCTGGTAGCACATGAAATCGGGCATAACTGGTACCCGATGATCGTGGGTTCCAACGAACGGAAATATATGTGGCAGGATGAAGGCTTTAATGTTTACATCAATTATATAGCGAATGATATTTTTAATAAAGGCGAATATCAAACAGATCCTGCATATTTTGCTAAAGGTTTTTTTGGTTCCAGGAACTATGAACAGTTCATGCAATACAAAGATCCGCTTATAACTGTTTCAGACGCTATGGATGAAGAACAACATTATCAATACTATGGCAAAACTGCCTATGGCCTTAACTTATTAAGAACAGTTGTGGTTGGCAAAGAGCGCTTTGATTATGCCTTCAGAAAATATACTGAAGCCTGGGCATTCAAACATCCCACACCTTACGACTTTTTTCATTGTATCAATAATGCTGCAGGTGAAGACTTGAACTGGTTCTGGAAAGAATGGTTTTTTACAACCTGGAAACTGGACCAGGCGGTAACTGCTGTGAACTATGTTGATAATGATCCATCCAAAGGCGCATTAATCACAATTGACAACAAGGCTGGAATGATTTTACCGGCAATCGTAAAAATTATCCAAAGCAATGGCGAAACAGCAACCATACAATTACCTGTAGAAATATGGCAGCGAGGCGGTATCTGGACTTTTAAATATCCTTCTAAAAATAAAATCGACAAAGTAATTCTTGATCCTGAAAATCTATTACCTGATGTTGACAGAAAAAATAACGAATGGAGTGGCAGAAAACCTTAAGTGCAAATGATGATGATAATTATATCAATCCAGATTAACTCATGAGCATTCACGCTATTCAAAATTACCATAGGGAATTAGAAAAGATCATACACTATGGCGGCACAAAAAAGGAAACTTCTATCCGCAACGCCTTTTATCAACTGCTTAATGAATATGCCCACAGCAAAGAGCTGATGCTTATTGCAGAGATTTCAACCAAGAACAAAGCAGGAAAACTAATTACTCCTGACGGTACCATTAAAGACAGCATCCGCAACGATTGGGGCTATTGGGAAAGCAAAGATGAAAGCGATGATATTAATGACGAGATAAGAAATAAGTTTGAAAAAGGCTATCCCTCAGATAATATTTTATTTGAAGATTCTCAAACGGCTGTATTATATCAGCATGGCGAAGAAGTGATGCGAAAGAACATGCAGAATGAAGATGACTTGCATGAGATACTAACAAAATTTCTCAGCTACGAAAGACCGGAAGTGCATGACTTTAGGGAAGCCATTGAAAAATTTAAAGAAGACATTCCTAAAGTTACCGTTGCCATCCGTGATATAATTGAGAAGGAACAAAAAACAAATACTGCATTACAACAGGCGCAGGAAAGTTTTTTAGCCATGGCTAAAATTAGTATCAATCCCGATATAAGCGCAGATGATGTAAAGGAGATGATGATACAACATATTTTAAGCGCTGATATTTTTAATACCATTTTTGATGAGCCGCATTTTCACCAGGAAAATAATATTGCGCGGGAGCTAAACAAAGTGATTGAAACTTTTTTTACAGGCAATGTACGCAGGCAAACATTGGGGCAGATAAAGCATTATTACGATACTATAAATGCCCGTGCAGCAAGCATTGCAGACCACCACGAAAAACAAAAGTTTTTAAAGGTGGTATATGAAAATTTTTACAAGGGCTACAATCCAAAAGCCGCAGACAGGCTTGGCATTGTGTACACGCCTAACGAGATCGTTCAGTTTATGATACGCAGCACAGATTATTTACTGCACAAACATTTTGGAAAAACATTGGGTGATAAGAACGTGGAGATATTAGACCCCGCCACTGGCACCGGAACTTTTATTACTGACATTATTGATTACCTGCCCAAAGCAAAACTTAAACATAAGTACAAAAACGAACTGCACGCGAATGAAGTGGCGATACTCCCTTATTATATTGCCAACTTAAATATTGAGTACACTTACAAGCAAAAGATGGGCGAGTATGAGCAGTTTGATAATTTATGTTTTGTTGATACCCTTGATAACACAGGCTTTCATTGGGTGGGCAAGCAGGGCGATCTGTTTGGCGTAACCGTCGAAAATGCACAACGAATAAAAAGGCAGAATGAAAGAAGAATAAGTGTGATAATAGGAAACCCACCTTACAATGCCAACCAGCAAAATGAAAATGATAACAACAAGAACAGGGAATATACCGCAATTGATAAGCGCATTAAGGAAACATTTATAAAAAACAGCACGGCGCAAAAAACAAAAATGTACGATATGTACAGCCGCTTTTTTCGCTGGGCAATGGACAGGTTGAATGATAATGGTGTAATAGCTTTTATTAGCAACCGCAGTTTTATTGAAAGCAGAACCTTTGATGGCTTTAGAAAAATTATACAACAGGATTTTGACCATGCTTATATTATAGATACAAAAAGCGATGTGAGGGCAAACCCAAAAATAGCGGGCACAACACACAATGTATTTGGGATACAAACCGGTGTTGCCGTTTTGTTTTTAGTAAAGAGTACACACAAACAAATTAAGACTGACCCATGCAAGATTGAATATGTAGCAATGGATGATTTTTGGAAGAAGGAAGAAAAGCTTGCATGGTTTGCAGAGCATGAAATAAAAAATATTGAATTTGAGAATGTTACTCCTGATAAAAATAATAACTGGATAAATATTTCAGATAATGATTGGGATAGTTTGATTACAGTTTGTAGTAAAGAAGTCAAAAATGGGGTAACTTCTGATGCAATCTTTAAGTCTTTTTCTTTAGGTGTAGCTACCAACAGAGATGAGTGGGTCTACGACTTTAGCCGACAAAACTTAGAAGATAAAATCAAATATTTTTCTACATTTTATAATAGTGAAATTGAGCGATGGAACAAGTCCGACAGAAAAGAAAAATTAAACGATTTTGTAGATCGTGATATTAAATGGACATCAGAACTTGAATCTTATCTTAAGAGGAATATTCGCATACACTATGATGAAAAAAAGATCAGAAAAGCATCATATAGATGTTTTATTACTTCCTGGTTTTATTTTGATAAAATTATAATTCATCGACCATATCAAAATGAAAGTTATTTTGGAATTGAAAATATTCGTCTAAATAAAGTAATCGCATTAAATACTAATGGTCGTGAGTTTAATATATTAGCAACTGAACTCATACCTAATAATCATTTTAATGGAGATAGTCAGTGCGTGCCATTATATAAATATTCAAGTGATGGAGTTGCCGAAGATAATATTACCGATTGGGCAGAAGAGCAATTCAGAAATCACTATCATGGGAATTTGGAAAGTCAAAAGAAATTTGTAAAAGATTATTGCATTACAAACTTTGGCGAATACAGGGAAGGAGGTAATGTGCTTGAATTTCCTTCAATACAAAAGAATGATATTTTTCATTACGTGTATGCTGTACTTCATAATCCCGACTATCGCAAAAAGTATGAGCTTAATTTAAAAAGAGAATTTCCACGCATACCTTTTTACGAAAACTTTTATCAATGGGTAAAATGGGGAGAGCAGTTAATGAACTTGCACATTGATTATGAAACTGTAGAACCTTATCCTCTGCAACTAAAAGAAATAGCAACAAAAGAAACGCCTAAAGCAAAACTAAAAGCAGTAAAAGATATTGGTGTAATTATATTGGACGATAACACAGAACTGCATGGCATACCGCCATCAGCATGGGATTACAAACTCGGCAACCGTTCTGCATTAGAATGGATACTTGACCAATACAAAGAAAAGAAACCCAGCGACCCAACAATCGCAGAAAAATTCAACACTTACAAATTCGCTGATTATAAACAACAGGTTATTGATCTATTGAAAAGAGTGTGCACCGTTAGTGTGGAAACAATGAAGATTCTACACAGAATGTATCAACAACACACTTAATACTAACCAAAGAAATAAATTTTAATCAGGTAGAAGTTATAAAAAAGAACTACGCCATAAACTGAACATGAAAATGTTCAAAACGTTACTTTAGAAATGGACGAAAGTTTACCGGAACCGAATGTATATAACTGCTAATTTTAAAGATGGTTAGATAATTGTAACAAACTCACTTAAACTCTTATATATGATAAAGTCAATTCTATTCCCTGCAATAATGAGCTTTGTATTGATAATAAGTTTTTCTTCTTGTGAAGAAAAAAAAGAAAAAAAGCATAAGAAAAAAGATAAGGAAGAACAACCAATTTCAACAGATCAGTCACAAAATATACAGGATAATAATACCGCTATTGATTGTGATACTTCGCTTTGGAAATACGTTTATAATCGGGAAAGATTAGAGGTGACAGATATATGCAAAACCGTTACAGGTGTGATAGAAGAAAGCAGTGCAGATGAAGATGGCGACCAGCACATGCTTTTAAAATTAGATAACGGACAGGAAGATTTATTAACGAAAAAAAATACAAAGAAAAAACAAGGAGACCTTGTTATAGAAGCAGTTTGTGCTAATAATACAACTTTAGGTAAAGTTGGAAATACCTGCAATGGCTATATCAATAAAATACAAATTCCAAAATTGGGGGAGCATGTAAAAGTAACTGGCAGCTTAGTGATAGACAGTCACAACGGCTGGGCCGAAATTCATCCCATAACTAAAATTGAAGTAATAAAATAACTTTAAATAATACTTGAGAATAGGTTCAACAAAAAATTGGTTGTTGTATGCGTTACCTGCTTCTTTTTATTCCACTTGCCATTGTAAGTAAATTTATTTTTCATAATGACCTTTTGTTATTCGCGTGCTCTGCATTTAGTCTTATAGCTTTATCAGGCTTATTGGGCGAGGCAATTGAAGTAATTGCAGAATCAACATCTACTAAAACTGGTGCCTTGTTAAATGCAACATTGGGTAATGCAGCAGAATTAATTTTTACTATTATCGCTTTAAGAGCTGGACAGATTGCATTAGTAAAAGCATCTATTATAGGCGCACTTCTTGGAAATTTATTGTTGTTGCCTGCACTGGCTATGATAATAGGAGGTATAAAAAATGGGAGGCAATATTTTAACCGGGAAGCAGTTACCCAAAATTCTACAATGATGTCATTGTCAGTTGTAGGCTTGATTTTACCCACTTTATTTGAAATTTTAAGAGAAGCCCAAAATGCCCAGGGTTTTAAATTAGATGTAAGTGATACAGCTTTAGATAAATATAGTTTGGGGATAGCCGGTGTTCTTATTATTGTTTATTTGCTAAGTCTTTTATACACATTCACAATCAAAAAGGAAAATGAAGATTTAAAAGATAATCCCAAAATTGCAAAAGAAAACGATAAACAAAAAGAACATAATTGGAGCCTGAAAAAGTCTTTACTGGTTTTGGTGGGCAGTACTCTTTTTTTGATTTATATGAGCGACTTATTAGTGGGTTCTGTAGATCATGTAATAAACAAATTTCATTTTAGCGCAACTTTCTTAGGAATTATACTCATTCCCATTCTCAGCGATGTTGCAGAACATTTTGTTGCGATACAACAGGCATATAGAAACAAAATGGATTTATCCTTATCCATTTCTCTTGAATCTGCATCTCAAATTGCATTATTTGTTGCACCATTATTAATATTTATTTCTTTTTTTATGGGTAAAGAAATGACTTTATTCTTCAGCCCTTTTGAAGTTGTTATTCTCGGACTTTCAGTATATATAATTAATCAGGTTTCAGAAGATGGAGAATCCAACTGGCTTGAAGGCTCTCAGCTGATGGTGGTATATATTATTGCTGCTATTGGTTTTTATTTACTCTAATTAATATTTTTTTGGATGAAAACAACCCTTTTAATATCACCTTTATATTCGTTAAGTTTATTAATTAAAAAAATATTATAAAAAAAATATTCGTTTATCTAATAACCTTCACTTTAATATTTGTTATACAGGCATGCAATGAAACTTCTCCAAATGAAGGCACAACAAAAGTAACCAAAGCCATGGTTCGTGGCACACGAAACAAATTTTTCTAATTTTAAGTTAGATTTCTAATTATATTATGCAAATTCAAATGAAAGCCTTTTTGAAATTGACAGAACATTTTTTTACAGCCACTAGAGAATTGTTTGTTGTGCCACGAACCAAGGCCACAGCTCATCAGCGTTGTGTCACTCACTTGTACAATTTATCTTTATTCATCTTTTATCGAAGCGAATGATGTTGCTGACACTTCTCTAAACACCAACATTGGCGGAAGAATAATCCATATCGTAATTTGATAAAATAAAAGATTCATACTTCTACCCGCAGCAATTTCGGCAACCGCCAGAAAATTGGCAGTAATCATCTGGAATATGATTGTAAAAGCAGTTCCCTACAGACCAGAAAATAATTATGAGTTCCTGGATCAGAAACGGAAAAGAAAGGTGCAGGAAATGAAAAAACTAATTCATAAGTTTGATATAAAGACTGATGAATTAGGGCTGCAATTGAGCAACTTATAAAACGTTAGTCAGAAGAACCTTTCACCACCTCCTTCACAGTTTGACATATAAAATGAGGTTTCTAAATATGGAAACTTTAATTATCTTTGTGAAAACGATCTTAAATGCAATATTTCCAGACATGGTTTATACAAGAAGCAGACAAATTTATTGCAGGACTTAATCCAAAAGCAGCAAGAAAGGTTTTGTATAACATTGACCTTGCCGAACAAAGTAATGACCCAAAGCTTTTTAAAAAACTTCAACAGGATATTTGGGAATTCAGGACAAACTTTGGCGGCATTCAAATTAGGTTACTTGCATTTTGGGACAAAGACCATGAAATAGAAACATAGTTTTTGCAACTCACGGTTTTATTAAAAAAGTTGACAAAGTTCCAGCAAAGGAAATTGAAAGAGCAATTAACATTAGAAAGAAATATTTTGAAAACAAACTTAAAAAATAATATTATGGCAAAGACAGCAATGAAATCATACTCACTTGCCGAAATGAAAGATAAATACATCGGCAAGAAAGGTACAAAAGACAGGGACCAGTACGAATATGAACTTCGTATGGATATTTTAGGTCAAATGATAAAAACCGCCAGACAAGAGCGTAAATTAACACAGGAACAATTAGGTGAGCTTGTTGGTGTCCAAAAAGCACAAATCTCTAAATTGGAAAGCAGTGCAAATAGTGCGACAATTGACACTGTTCTGAAAGTTTTTAAAGCATTGAAAGCGGACATTCATTTCAACGTAACAATCGAAAAACAATACTTGCAACTCGTTTGACAATAGGCGAACGCAGAACAAAAGTTTTTGCAAAAGCAGGGCCTTTAACGCTTCCTATAAAATTAAAAAGCCTTGAAACTAAGCCATGGTTCGTGGCACACGAAATATATTTTTCTAATTTTAAGTTAGATTTCTAATTATATTATGCAAATTCAAAAGGAATTCTTTTTTCGAAATTGACAGAACATTTTTTTACAGCCACTAGAGAATTGTTTCGTGTGCCACGAACCAAGGCCACGTATCAAATGCGATAGGCTTTACAAGCGAGTAACAGCAGCGGGGATTTTCCTTGTTTCTTTCAAACCTTTAAGAAGTCAATAAAACATTAACTGAAAAACTACAACCTCAGGTGTATGATTTAGGCTTTTTAAGAAATTAATTTTTTTTACACTTTATTTTTATTTGTAAATCGATATGAGGTTGCTTCGTCGCTGCGCTTCTCGCAATTGTAGAAGTCAGATAATTCGGTAACAGAGTTTAACCTTTAAGGTAATAAATTTTGTTACGATGAAAGATAATCGCAAGGACACAACTATTTGGAGAAACTATATTGAGAAATATAGATTTCTGATAAGAGAATATGAGCAAGTAAAACGTAAAGAACATCCGGTATATAAATTGGCTCAGGATTTTTACAAGGCTCACGATACCTGTGGTAAAAGTTTTCTAAAGTATTACAATCGCTATAAACAAAGTGGAAGCGATAAGGATCTGGAGCCACGCAAACGAGGCCCGAAGTACAAGACCAGGAGGCCGCTTAAGTTCATTGAAAATAAGGTAATAGAATTAAGAGAAAAAGGTAACTCTAAATTTGAGATAGTAAATATTTTAAAACCATCATTGCATAAATTTACACCTTCATCATCGGGAGTATATAATATCTGCAAGCGGTATGGAATGAACCGGCTGACGCCGAAGATGAAAGTAAATAAACGAAGAATAATTAAAGAAAGAATGGGTCAGTTAGGTCATATTGATTGCCATCATTTAAGTAAAAGCACTATTACCGGACAAAGCCGCAAACTTTACCTGGTATGCCTTGTAGACGATCATAGCCGCCTTGCATGGGCGGAAGTTGTAGAAGATATTACGAGCTTAACGGTGATGTTTGCCGCATTAAAATGTTTGAACATGCTCAATGATCAGTATTCAATTAAGTTCGAGGAAATATTATCTGACAATGGCCCGGAGTTCGGCCCCAGGGACAGTAAACAAAAGCAAGGCCATCCGTTTGAAAGAATGCTGTTTGAGCTAGGCATAAAGCATCGGTATACAAAACCCTATCGCCCACAGACAAATGGAAAAATAGAAAGATTTTGGAGAACCCTTCAGGAAGATCTGATTAGAGAAACCAATTTTGATTCGCTGGAAGAACTCAAAGATGAATTAATCCAATACTTATATTATTATAACTACCAAAGACCTCACCAGGGCATAAATGGGAAATGCCCAGCGGATATGTGTAGAAAAGAAGAACAATGAATCAGCAGAAACTTTTGATAAATTTTTTTCGCCCCAAAGCGATAAAAAATTTATCAAAACGAATTGTAGGACAAATCCTATTTTGTTACCGAATTACTAAACCTATACA
>JACDBU010000059.1 GCA_013694745.1 Chitinophagaceae bacterium | reverse complement strand
CGTGCAAAGAGGGCTTATGAACTCGTACTTACACAAACCCCTGGAGATAAAGTTACCGCACTTACCTTTTTACGACTTGGATTTTGTTATTACCATTTAAAAAATTATAATAAATCACTTGAAAATTATAATAAATCACTGGCTTTAAATCCCCCGCCAGGCCAAAGATCAGTGCTGATGTCGAGGATGGCCCGGGTGCATTCGCTTACAAATGATCACACAAATGCATTTATAATGATCGACAGTTTGATTAAAAAAGGGTTTATTCTTCTTAACGATCTTGATACTGCCGCCGATTATGAAAATATCCGTAAAGACAAATTGTTCAGGGATTATTACAAAAAGGCATATGCCACAATGTTTACCTGTTCAACCAATCCGAAAAACCGGGAATTTGATTTTTGGATAGGAGAATGGGATGTATACCAAACAGGGAGTGCAAGCCCGGTAATTGGACGCAGCGTTATTCAAAACGCTTCCGGCGAATGTATGATATTAGAAAACTGGACATCCCTTTTTATCACTGACGTGGGTAAAAGCATGAATTTTTATGATTCCCGGTCTGGGAAATGGGAACAGGTCTGGATGCGTTCCGACGGGCATGTGCAGCATTTTATTAATGGGGAATACCGGGATAGTGCTATGCGTTTTACTTTTGAGCCTAACCTGCCAGATGGAAAAAAAGGGATGGGCAGATTTATTTTTTTCAATGAAGGAAATAATAAAGTGCGCCAGTTTCAGGAACAATCTGCCGATGATGGAAAAACCTGGCAGACCGTTTATGATTTTACTTATGTAAGAAGAATTTCTAAAAATTAGTATTGAAGTAGAACTTTTTCCCCAACGTTCTTCATAGTCCCCTTGTTAATATACTTATGATCAGGTGAAATTTACCTTTTCATCACTGGCATAATATTGGTCATTCTTTTTAATAAATAAAACCATTTATTATGACAACAAATGATAAACTTACCGGCGTTTTGAACGATCTTATCGAGATCAATAACGACCGGGTTAATGGCTACGAAAAAGCTGCAGAAGAAACAAAAACCATAGATGTTGACCTGCAGGCAATATTTCATAAAATGGCTGATGAAAGCAGGAAATATAAAGCCAGTTTAACAGATAAAGTAGCTTCGCTTGGTGCAACTCCGGAAACGGCTGAAACTACCAATAGCGGAAAGCTTTACCGGGTTTGGATGGACGTTAAAACTTTGTTTACCGGCAAAGACAGGCAGGGTATTCTTGACAATTGTGAATTTGGCGAAGATGCTGCCCAAAAGGCTTATCGTATGGCACTTGCATCTGATGCAGAAATGGATGCGGATACACGCCAACTGATAACCAGTCAGCAATCTTCTCTCAAAGCTTCTCATGATCTCATAAAGAAATACAGGGATGCAAATAAAGCAGTAGCGAGTTAATTATCGAATTTTTGATAAGTTGTAAAAAGCCCGGCATTTGCCGGGCTTTTTATATTTTTTTTATCCAGTCAATACAGGTTGTGATAAGCTCATCTACTTCTTTGGAAACGCCATCAAATGGATGCCTGGTATTATAAGTATGCGTTGCCCCGGGAATAATTTTAAAAATTGATTTAACATTTTTTTCTTTTACCCATAAAAAAAGTGATTGACCGTGTTCTTTTCCAACAGCTTCATCTTCTTCGCCATGCACAATTAAAAATGGCTGGTTCAGGTTTGATAAAGCCCGCGCTACATTCCAGGTTGTTTCACTCAGCATGGTTTCCTGCAAAAATTCAAAACCCTGTGGAAGATCCTGGTGGGTACGGTTATTCTTTTTATATACAACGCCGTTTGCTGCCCAGCTTTCCATCATTTCCTTAGGCCAGAAACGCAATGTGCTTACACTGCTTACCAGGATTATCCCGGAAAGGACTATGTTTTCTTCCTGCGCTTTTTTTGAACCAAAAATTGCCGGGATACCGCCGAGGCTGTGCGCCAGCAAAATTATTTTTGAATGGGAAAGTGTACCTGTGGAATTGAAATGTTCCAAAACACTTAGGAGATCTTCCACTTCCAGCCGCATACAATTTTGCTCATACTTTTCAAGGTCTTCAAAAAAATCGCCATCATCAATTATACCTCCATGACTGTAATTAAAACTATAGGTAGATATTCCTTCATTGTAAAAACTTTGCTGGAGGTAAGGAAACATACCATAATTATAAAAGCCATTGTGCCCGTTCACAAATATGACGAGAGTTGAACCCAGCCCTGCATTGATGTAAATCCCATCTGCTTTTCCATTGGCATGTTGATATGAAATTTTCTCTTTGATCATTTGAACATGTTAATATTTTAAAAGAGTATGTTACCTGAACCTGTCTGAAATAGTATATGCAACCTTATCATTTATTCTCCTGAAAACATCATTATTTATTCTTCTCATTTGTCTTTGACGCCTGTTGTCGAACAATATTCCATTCTTATCAAAATATTGTGGCTGAGAGAAATAAGTTATTATATAATATTTTTTATTGGTGAAGGGGAAATAAAAGGCCCGTGGCCTTATCGACATAAAAGTAAGTAAGTGTTGATTTTTAGCAACATAATAATCAAGATTATTTACCCATGTGCAATGTATCGATTGCATTAACCCGGCAACATGCCTCGTTTGTTCCACATCCAGATTGTATTTTCGTAATGTATCATTCAGGCGCTTCTCCTTTAAATTGAATCCATAAATATATTTCAACGAATCTGTGTAAATTTCTATGGAAATTTTTTCAAATGTTTTATCAGTGAATTCAAATGAAAAAGGCCGGAGCTTGTACAGCTTTTCATAAAAAACATGAATGCTGTCGAGGGTTTGCGTAATAATATTTAGAGATATTTTTGGAGCTACATGAAAACAGGATAGCCGCAAGGGTAAATAATTTTATTGAGTTTCTTATTTTAATAAGCATGCACGATTTTTTTTGTACAATGTGTAACTCCGAAGACAATTTTTTTAATAAAAGCAGGCGATACTTCCCGCAACGACCTGAATACATAATCCCAATAGATCATTGTTACTTTATCATCATGTTGAATTATATCAAGTAAAACAACGTAGTGCGTTGGTATGCTCACCCGTAGTGTATTGTGCTTCTTTTTATAGAGGTATGCGTTATTGATATATAAAATAGTGGTACCGGTTTTTAATTGTTCCTGCAGGTAACCACACAGATCGGATATTGCAGGGTGTATCAGGTCACTGCCTTTTGCATTTACTTTATAATTCAATAAAACCCTTATCATCCGGTTGAATTTTGCATAATTTACTGCAGCCCAGAATTTGTTTTCATCAACAGGGTTATAATGGTTATCGAATAAATTTATATATCCTTTGAAATGATCCGCCAGGGTTAGGAACCACATCTGGTCTGCTGGTCTCAGGTCAAGCAATCCTTTAAATTTCAATGTCCCGGCTGCCTGCTTTACCGGCGCGGAAGGAAAAAGTTTTACCCGGTTGAATTTTGTATTCCCTGTTTCATATAACTGCAGCATACCTTTTGCATATCCAAGCGGATCATCATGTAAAGGGAGGTAAGAAAGTGCTGCATATCCACAAAAATTAGTTAAGCTGCCTTCGTATATACTCAGTGGGGTATTGATG
>JACDBU010000015.1 GCA_013694745.1 Chitinophagaceae bacterium | reverse complement strand
GTACAACATACCCGATCGCCTCATTTGTTTTTAAATATTGCGCGAGAATATTTATTTTATGTGTGGCCAGGGTTGTATTGATCTCGGAAAGCACGCCGGGCACATTGTTATGAATATGCAGAATGCGGTGCGTTCCTTCCTGCGGCGGCAAACTCAGTGCAGGCACGGTATGGGAGCCTGTGGTTATACCTTTTTCTAAAAAATTAAATAATTTGTTACTCACATCTTCCCCAATATTTTGTTGCGCTTCTTCTGTTGAGCCGCCGATATGCGGGGTAAGAATAACATTGCTTATACCTTGCAGCGGCGATGAGAATTTATCACCATTCTTTTCCGGTTCAGATGGATACACATCAATGGCGGCGCCGGCCAGATCACCTTGCTGCAAAGCCTTTGCGAGTGCATTAAGATCAACCACTTCGCCTCGTGCATAATTTATAAGCACAGAACCTTTCTTAAAATATTTCAGTACTGTTTTGCTGATAAGATTTTTTGTGGATGGCAGTTCCGGAACATGCAGCGTAATGATATCGGCAAGGCTTACTACCTCTTTTAAAGTTTTTTTATCTTCTGCATTTCCTAAGGGCATTTTAGTTTCAACATCATAAAAAATAACTTTCATACCCAAGCCCTCTGCCAGAACACTTACCTGTGACCCGATATTTCCATAACCAATAATGCCTAACGTTTTTCCCCTTAATTCATAACTGCCTTTAGCTTCTTTAAGCCAGATACCATCATGCGCAGCTTTATTTTTATCGGGTATTCTGCGTATGAGCATTATTGATGATGCAATAACAAGTTCGGCTACTGACCGGGTATTGGAGTAAGGCGCATTAAAAACAATGATACCTTTTTTTGTAGCAGCAGCAAGATCAACCTGGTTTACGCCAATACAAAAACAACCTATTGCCTGTAATTTTGCTGCGGCAGCAAGCACTTTTTCTGTAACCTGTGTTTTTGAACGTATCCCTAATAAATGCACATTGCTTATTTCCTTTATCAATTGTTCTTCATTAAGTGCAGCACTTATTTTTTTTACAGAAATATAACCAGCTCCTGAAAATTTTTGAATGGCTGCATCGCTGATATTCTCTAAGAAAAGAATATTTATTTTCTCCTTGGGATAGCTCGTTGTTTTTTTATCTGCCATATAAATTTTGTAGTGTAATATTGCAAATATAACCCCTTACCATTTTACCGTTCTTAATGTATATCTTCAGAAGCTACTACTCCATACTCTTTATTGCTCTTATATTATCAGCCTGCTCTTCAGGCTCTGTAAGCCAGACAAAAAAGTCGGCTGTCGTTGTGTACAACCAGCCTGTGCCGGGTAAATTAAGCAGTGAGGATCTTGACTGGTACTATCACGCGATAAATGCTTTTTACGATAGTGTTTTTGTTGCGCATGGTTTTAACGGGGGTATCATTGTAGCAAAAAAGGGGCAGACCATATTTGAAAAATACCATGGATTTGGTAATTTTTCAACGCATGACACTTTGAACGAACACAGCGCTTTTCACATAGCATCGGTTTCAAAAACCTTTACCGCAATGGGTACTTTAAAACTGGTGCAGGATGGAAAATTGAAGCTGGATGATGATATAAAATTATTCTTCCCCGCCATGCCTTATGATGGTATAACAATAAGCATGCTGCTGAGCCACAGGAGCGGATTGCCGAACTATTTATACTTTATGCAAAAACTGGGGTGGGATATAAAAAAACCTTGCACCAATGAAGATGTAGTGAATTATTTAATTCAGTTTAAGCCAGACCTTACCAGCAAACCCGGAACCCGCTTTGCTTATTGCAATACAAATTATGCCCTGCTTGGTTTGATCATTGAAAAAGCTTCGGGAAAATCTTACAAACAATTTTTAAAGGATAATTTTTTTATCCCTTTAAAAATGGAAGATACCTATGTGCATTCATTAAATGATTCCGTTGTACCAATGCCATCATATGACTGGAGAGGAAGACAGGAAGCTGTGACATTTTTAGATGAAGGCTTTGGCGATAAAAATATTTACAGCACCCCGCGGGATCTTTTAAAATGGGACCAGGCGCTGTACAATAACCAGCTCTTTTCTGCAAAAACTTTAGAAGATGCTTTTACGCCTTACAGCAATGAGAAGCCCGGTATTAGAAATTACGGATTTGGCTGGAGAATGAATATTTATCCCAATGGTAAAAAGATCGTGTATCACAATGGATGGTGGCATGGCAATAACGCAGTATTGTTAAGGCTTGTCCAGGATTCTGTTACCATAATAGTTTTGGGGAATAAATACAATCGCAATATTTACAAAGCAAAGGAAATGGCGAATATTTTTCAGCCTTATTTTGAAAAAGATGAGGAAGAGAAACCTGAAAATATCAAAGAAGATACACTCCAGGCTAAAGTACAAACGCTTCCACAAAGTTCTAAAAATAAATCTTTAAAAAGAACTGCCGTAAAAATAAAGCCCGTGAGAAAAAGAAAAAAATAGGGTTGATTTTTCATTACCCGATATTCCCAAAAAATAAATAACATAAAATAATGGAGCTGATGATCCCCACCAGGTCGGCCAGCAGCATACTGCCAATGGCATACCGGGTATTTTTTATTGACACGGCTCCAAAATAAACTGCCACAACATAAAAAGTAGTGTCTGACGAGCCCTGCAAAATACAGGATAACCTCCCCGCAAAAGAATCGGGTGAATAGGTTTTCATCGTATCGATCATCATACCCCTGGCGCCACTTCCGCTCAATGGTTTTATCAATGCTGTTGGCAAGCCATCTACAAACCTCGTATCTGTTCCAAAAGCTGCAAACATGTTTTTCATTCCATGTATCAGTACATCAAAAGTGCCGCTGGTACGCAGCATGCTTATCGCTACAAGCATTCCAACGAGGTAAGGAATTATTCTTACTGCAGTTTCAAAACCATTTTTCGCCCCTTCAACAAAGGCATCAAAAATATTTATCCGTTTATAAAGAGCTCCCAGCACGATCATGAAAAATATCAGTAAAATCAGGCCATTGCTCAATACGCCTGAAAAGGTTTGCACCCCCGCAAAACTTAACGATTTTATGTACACCACAAGAAGAGCGATGATCGCCGATAGTCCGCCAATCCACATGAGGATCACCGGTTGAAAAATATTAATTTTTTGCCGGTACGATACAATAAGCATGGCCGCCATAGTAGCAAAAAATGTAGCTATCATACACGGCACAAAAATATCGGTAGGGTTGGCTGCTTTTAAAGATGCGCGTGCAGCAATAATACTTACGGGTATCAATGTTAATCCCGATGCATGCAGGCAGAGGAACATTATCTGCGCATTGGAAGCGGTGTCTTTTTTTGGATTTATCTCCTGCAAACTTTCCATGGCTTTAATTCCAAAAGGAGTTGCTGCATTATCCAAGCCCAAAAGGTTTGCTGAAAAGTTTAGCATCATGTGCCCCAATGATGGATGGCCTTTGGGAACGTCGGGAAAAAGTTTTGAAAAAAATGGACCGATCATTTTTGATAAAAGCCTTATCCCGCCTGCCTTTTCAGCAATACTCATAAAGCCCATGAACAAGGCCATTATGCCGATAAGATTAATAGCAATATCTACAGCAGATTTGCAGGTTGGGATAATGCCATCGGAAGTTTGCTCGCGGTAGCTGATGACTTTATTATCAGCGGTTTTAATAAATTTTATATCACCGTTCCTGAATTCTTTTCCTGAATCAAGGGCTTTTGCTATTTGTACAGGCACAGCAGCAGAGTCGATCATTTTAGTTTTCAAAGTGTCTCCAGATTTACCCGTGACCATCCTGCTATAAATATCATTATTGTCTGAAGAAATATATTGAAATGTAGCAGCCATTACCGCTATTATTATGAACGCTGCCCATATCCTGCTTAATGCCATCTTTTATTAATTAAATAACAAGTTAATAAGTAGAAACTGAATTTTTCTATTTAAAATTTTTATTTATAATGACGCTAGCGAGTAGAGAATAGCGAGTGGCGAGTAGCGAGTGGCGAGTAGCGAGTGGCGAGAAGCAAGTGGCAAGTGGCGAGTGGCGAGACGAGTAGGGAGTAACGAGTGTCAAGTAGAAAGTAGCAAGTAGCAAGTAGCAATAATTTTACAGTTATCTTTGCGGCCCCAATTATCAATTATTAAAAATATATGCCCCTAAGAGCAGGAATTGTAGGATTACCAAATGTGGGTAAATCAACATTATTTAATGCCGTTAGTAACAGTGCAAAGGCGCAGGCCAGTAATTACCGGTTTTGCACCATAGAACCAAATATCGGTTTGGTAAATGTGCCCGATGAAAGGCTGCAAAAATTAGCGGCCCTTGTAAAGCCTGACAAGATAGTACCCACACAGATAGAGATCGTTGATATTGCCGGACTGGTTCGGGGTGCCAGCAAAGGAGAAGGACTGGGCAATAAATTCCTTGCCAACATCCGCGAAGTTGATGCTATAATTCATGTTGTAAGATGCTTTGAAGATGAAAATGTTTTGCGTGATGAAGGACCTATTGATCCCGTTAGCGACAAAGAGATCATTGAAACCGAATTGCAGCTGAAAGATCTCGACAGCGTTGACAGAAAAATTTCCAGGGCAGAAAAAATGCTGAAGACAAGCGATCAAAAAACAAAAGCAGAATACGAAGTTTTATTACAGTGCAAAAAACAACTGGAACAGGGTAAAAATATCAGGGGCCTTGGTTTATCGAAAGATGATAAGTCTGCAATAGCCGACCTTATGCTGCTAACTGATAAACCCGTTTTGTATGTAGCCAATGTAGATGAACCCTCCATGCATACAGGAAATCAATTTTCTCAAAAATTAATTGACGCTGTAAAAGAAGAAAAGTTACCAGTGGGGCACGCTGGGGCGCAGGTGATAATTATGACCAATGCCATTGAAGCACAGATCGCGGAATTTGATAATGCAGAAGACAGGCAAATGTTCATGGAAGAATATAAAATGACGGAACCTGCGCTCGACAGGCTTATACATTCTGCTTATAAATTACTTGACCTGCTAACCTATTTCACAGCAGGTGTGCAGGAAGTTCGGGCATGGACCATTGAACATGGCTGGAAAGCACCTCAGGCAGCAAGTGTAATTCATACTGATTTTGAAAAAGGTTTTATAAAAGCAGAAGTGATTTCATACAATGATTTTTTACACTATGGGTCTGAAGCGGCCTGCAGGGAAAATGGCAGGTTAAGAATAGAGGGAAAAGAATATATGGTAAACGACGGGGATGTGATGCATTTCAGATTTAACGTTTAATCGTTACCGTTAGGTAACAAAAACAGGTGGAGGCAATCAAAAGAAAAATTGCAAAAAAGAAAAAATCCCGGGGCAAACCGGGATTTTTATTTAAAATTTTTACTCTTTAAAGCTCAGGCATTATTGTGGAAGCAACAACCTGTCTATTACATGCACCACTCCATTCACTGCATTCTTATCAAGATTAACAGGAGCGGTTGAAACAGCGGGTAATCCTCCATTACCAACACCCGTTACCGTGAGTGCTGCACCAAATCCGCCAATGATCGTTGCCTGCACCAATACTCCCGGATGAGAAGGAATTGCTCCGTTAAGTAAAGTGGGAAAGTATGCTGCAGTTGTTGGAAAATTTACAGAAAAAGCGCGAACCCCCATAAAATGATAAGCTACCAATCCCTGGGCCGTACGTGCAGGAATGCTGGTATTAATAAATCCAACGAATACTGCATTAGGTGCTCCTACGGGTATTAAGCCACCAGTAGCGGCACTTATATATTTTTTTATAGCCGTATCAGTAGGAGCAAAAACGGTAAGATTGGCAAGTGGAAATCTAATTGCTGAATCTATTTTATTCAACCCAACTTGTCCTGAATCTCCCCTGGCAATGGCTGCGCTAAATAAAGAAAGCTTGGGGTCGCCATAAATTATCTGTGCTAATATTAAACTTGGTGGTGCAACAATTACAGCAACCCTGTGTATGATCCCATTTTGCACGCGTTGATCAGGTGCAACTACCGGGATGTTATTTGCCCAAAAACCAGTCGATCTTCTTGAGGGAAAAATGGGCAATTTTATAGGTACCGGTGTTCCTGGCAACGTTCCGATTGTGAGGCTCGATGGCAGCTCAAGATTGGGAAAAGTAGTTGGTATATCTGTTGAAGCATATTTCTCACCTGGTATAATCGCATAATTTACAATACCGCCAACTGATGTAATGGGCAACGCGCCAATAACTGCAGCAGATGCAATACCAGAAGCCCTGAATGCCGCATTGTTAGGAATGAAAGCGGTGAAGGAATTATTATTATCCATCAAACTTGCCAATACCCCAACGCGCAAAGCTGCTGCCCTAAAAATGCTCAGGGTTGTGTCCTGGTTCAGGATTCCACCAATTGTTGTATCCCCGGTTTTCGGAAAAGTAATAGGAACTGCTTCTTCCAGCTTCTTATTACAGGACGCCAGCGAAATAAAAAATCCCGCGGCAATTAGCACACTCAGAATAATATTTGTGGTGATATATTTTTTCATAAAAGTTCTTTAATGATAATTTATTTTTTATTTTTTACAGGTTATAGCCGATACTTAAATAATATACTCCACCAATAGCAGCGTTACCAAAACCATCCCTGTAATACTGATTCAATAAATTTGAAGAGCCCAGTTTTATCATCACCTTTTGCTCAGGGAATTTGTAATTTACCTGTCCATCAAGCGTGTGAAATGCCGGTACGATACCATTTGAGAAATCTCCCTGGTAGTCAACCGTATCCTGCCACCTGTATGTAAAATTAAAACCCATCCTTTTTTTATGACCAAACCCGGTGTTGCCAAGCGAAGCGCCAACCCTGTAAAGTGGCGCATTGAAAGCCGCTACAAAACCTGCCGGCACATCATTTAGTTTATCGGAGGTAACATTTGCACCTATCGTAAAATTGTATGGCAGAGAATAATCAAGGCTTATTCCAAATCCATATGTCTTTACATCTCCAGCCACATTTGTAGGAACTGAATAGGTTTTCACCAGTGCATTATTGGTTAAGTTTGCCCTCACA
Source organism: Chitinophagaceae bacterium (assembly GCA_013694745.1). Classification (GTDB taxonomy): domain Bacteria; phylum Bacteroidota; class Bacteroidia; order Chitinophagales; family Chitinophagaceae; genus Ginsengibacter. Next base: position 9,348 of record JACDBU010000015.1, on the reverse strand, counting down.
GTAGCCGGGTTATTTAATACACTGATATTTCCGGAAACAGATTGAGCAACCTGCACCCTCGCTATAAAATTTTTGTATATTCCATAATAACCATACATATCTATTAATAATTTCTTATTCAGCAACAAACCTTTGTAACCTGCCTCAAAAGAATTAAGTGTTTCGGCCTTGAATTTATTAAACTTTTGAACCTGCGGATTCCCGGCAAATAAATTACTGTCGATCGCGTATACCGGGTTACTGCTGAAATTATAATAGTCTTTAAAAGTTTGCAGTCCTCCCAACAAACGGGTACCTCCTGCAACACTCAAATTTATCCATTGCTGTTGCGTTGATGCAAAGCGGTAAGCAGATTGGTAACTCAGGCGAACATTATTATCAGGTGCAACTCTGATAACAGCAGAAATTCTTGGAGTAAATTTGCCATCAAAATTTTGATTTTTATCATACCTGCCGGAAACGATCAGTTTCAACCTGTCGGATAATAAATGTTTTGTTGCCTGTGCATAAACTCCAACCTCGTTTATCCCGATCTTTCCTGCAGAATCAGCAAATAATGTTCCTTCGGAATTCAACACATATCTTTTATAATTTGCTCCTACAATTACATCTGCATATTGCTGGGTGTATGGTGTAAGATTATACTGGCCTTCCACGTTGTATAAATTGGTTTTATCAACAAATAAGCCACCACCTTTTACGATCGGTATTTTTCGTACCTGGTCAAAATACTGGTTAAATAATGCAGAACCTGATGCAGGTCTTCCTACATCAGCCACGGCCCGCGCTGCATTGTGAGCTGCAATATCAGAAAGGCCGGCAAGTTTATTTTGTAAAAATGTCAATGCATATTGATAGTACCAGCCTGTTGTACCACCACTGGGTTTCCATGCCTCGTTAAACAAACGGGTAGTTACGGTTGCATTAAATGATTCCCCTGCATCTTCTTGTGTGGTGTATGCACGTAAGAACCAGTTAGGGTTGTTCAACTCTAATTTATATTGTCCCACTTTCAGGTTCTTCAGAGAATACCTGTCACTACCGGTGTACACTGTATTTCCGCTACCCCAATATCCTTCAAGTATCAAAGTTGTTTTGTCGGTTATTCTATAATTTGCGCTACCAGAAAGTTTTACATTTACTGTATTTGGATCCACCACTTCACTTTCTTTATAACCCGTTCTTGATACCCGGATGGAGGCTGGTAAGGCATTTACATATGGTGCATAAAATGGTGCCGCTACAGCCAGCGGGTTAAGAATGTTAGACCTGATATCTACAGTTGTTTCATCACCATATACATTTATACCATCATAGTTTGGATCAGTTTCCCTTGTTCCGGGTATAACATTTCCGGCAGTGCCAACCCTGCTATAATTACGGTAATCATTGGCTACCCAATCTTTAGCCTGTATAAGTTCGGCGCCGATCTTGAAGGCAAATTTGTCGGAAACTTTTTTAGCCCACCTTAATGACCAGTTATAATAAGGTGAAGGACTGCGTTCTTTATAATCGGTATGCATGATACCGGTCTTAACATCAAATGATAACCCCTGGTATTTGAAAGGATCTTTGCTGTTTATGATTATTGCGCCATTCATACCACCCGGGCCATACAATGCTGATGAAGCACCCGGTAGTAATTCCACACTTTCTACATCCAGTTCCGTTAAGCCAATTACTGCACCTACCGAAAAATTAAGTCCGGGTGCCTGGTTATCCATACCATCAACAATTTGATTCAGTCTGAGGTTACCACTACCATTAAAGCCCCGTGTACTCGGCGTTTTAAAAGTTAGTGATGAGGTTACCACATCAACTCCTTTTAAATTACGGATGATATCATAGTATTGAGGAGAGGCAGAATTGCGGATGTTTGCGGAACTGATACGCTCAATGGTTACCGGCGATTCAAGGATACGGGAAGGAGTACGGGTTGCAGATATTACTACTTCCTGCCCCAATGTACTTCCTGGTTTAAAATCAACCTGCACAAATTCGGACGCATTGGTTACTCTTATTTCCTGGATGTCGTATCCTACAGAAGATACTACCAGTGTAAGTGGCAGGCTTTTGTTTACATTGAGCCGGAAGTTTCCTTTATCGTCTGTATAAGTGCCGCTTCCGGAACCTTTTACAGTGATGGAAACAGCGGCTACATTCTCATTGGTACTACTGTTTCGAACATTACCATTAATGGTGCTAACCTGGGTAAAGCCTGTTAATGATATCAGACTTACAGCAATTAGTGAAGCCAGGTACCCTAAACTTTTTCGCATATTTATAGTTTTGGTGGTTTGAATTTGAAGCAAAATAAGCATTGTTATTTTTGTTTGAAAATTTAATTGTTACCACAATTTTTAAAAAGATGTTTAAATCTTTAAATGTAAAAAAATTGTGTATATCAAAAGTCGGGTTTACATTAGCGCATGTCTGATTTTAAACTCCCCTTTCAAACAAATTTTTATAAAGGCAAAGTACGGGATGTATATACAGTAAGGGATAAATTACTGGTAATGATAGCCAGTGATCGCATTTCAGCATTTGATGTTATTCTTCCAAAAACGATCCCTTATAAAGGACAGGTTTTAAACCAGATAGCTGCTTACATGCTTGATGCTACAAAAGATATTTGCCCTAACTGGCTGCTGCAAATTCCCGCTCCAAATGTGGCTATCGGTAAAAAATGTGATCCTTTCCGGGTGGAGATGGTTGTAAGGGGTAACCTTACGGGGCATGCATGGCGTACTTATGCATCCGGCAGCAGGAAACTGTGTGGGGTAAATTTACAGGAAGGACTGAAAGAAAATGATTTTTTTACAAGCCCGGTAATAACGCCATCTACCAAAGCAACTTCCGGCCACGATGAAGATATCAGCAGGGAAGAAATAATAAAAAATGGATTGGTTGAAAAAGAAGATTATGAAAAGATAGAAGCATACAGCCTCGGGTTATTTGCCAGGGGTAAAGAGATCGCCGCTGCACGTGGACTGATACTGGTTGATACAAAATACGAATTTGGCAAGATCGGTAATGATATTTATTTAATGGATGAGATACATACTCCCGACAGCTCAAGGTATTTTTATGCTGCTGGGTATGAAGCGAGGCAGGCAAAGGGTGAAAAACAAAAACAGTTAAGCAAAGAATTTGTAAGAGAATGGCTGATAGAAAATAATTTTATGGGTAAAGAGGGGCAGGCTGTTCCAAACATGAATGATGAATGGATAACAACTATCCGTAACCGTTATATTGAACTCTATGAAAAACTGATCGGCGAAAAATTTGTGACACAACATTTAAGTGATGGGGAAACAGAGACGCGGATTATATCCGGCTTACAAAAACTAGAGGTATCGTTATAATTAAATAAAATAAAAACAACATGCTTAAACAGTCACTCACAGAAATATTTGAAAGAGACCTCAAAAAATTACAAGCTGAGATATTGCTTTACAACGATGAAAATGATCTGTGGACAGTTAAAAACAATATCAGTAACTCCGCTGGAAATTTATGCCTGCACCTGGTGGGAAACCTGAATCATTTTGTAGGTGCTGTTTTGGGAAACACAGGTTTTGTAAGAGACAGGGACAGTGAATTCACTTTAAAAAATATCCCCCGCAAACAACTCGTGGATAATATTGACAAGCTAATTGAAACTGTAAAAAATACTTTGTCGCGTTTACCTGATGCCGATCTTGGAAAAGAATATCCCGAAGAAAAGCATGGCGAAAAGATAACAACTGATTTTATGTTACTCCACCTGCTTACCCATTTCAATTATCACCTGGGCCAGATCAATTATCACAGGAGGCTGCTCACCTGATCCGGTAAACTTTTGAAAGTGATACCAGCATTATACGCTGATCATATAACTTACTATTTTTGTATTGATGGCAGAAAATGTAAATGATACAAGCCTGAATAAATTCATCAGTCAAACTGGTTTTTGTTCCAGGAGGGAAGCAGATAAATTGATTTCCCAGCAAAGAGTTACCATTAATAATATTGTAGCAAAAACCGGCAACCGGGTAAGGGAAACAGACGAGGTAAAGATTGATAATCTCCCATTAAGATCAAAAGAAAATCCTGTTTACATTGCTTTTAATAAACCAACAGGTATTTCATCTACCACTGACCTTAAAGATAAACACAATATAATCGAATACATTAATTATCCGGACAGGATATTTCCAATAGGCAGGCTGGACAAAGCTTCTGAAGGTTTGATCTTCTTAACCAATGATGGCGATATTGTAAATAAAATCTTACGCGCCGGCAATAATCATGAGAAAGAATACCTTGTTACAGTAGATAAGGCAATTACTGCTGGGTTTCTTGAAACCATGCGCAATGGCGTAAACATTCTAGATACCATTACCAAAAAATGTATTGTTGAGCAGCTGAGCAAATTTATTTTTAAAATTATTCTTACCCAGGGATTGAACAGGCAGATAAGAAGAATGTGTGAGAGGTTAAATTACAATGTAACGAAACTGGTACGCACGCGCATTATGAATGTTACCTTGTCGGGAATTGATGCAGGCAAATGGCGGCCTTTAACGCAAAATGAAATTGCTGATATCAATGAACGTGTTTCCGGTTCTGTTAAAACGGAAGAGGCATCAAAATTTAAATAAAGCTTTTGATAAAGCGCAAATTTTGCCAGGTACAATCAAAATCAGTATTGCAATTAAGGCCTACAAAAATATTTACAAATGTAGAGATCAGAAATATCTTTAATCAATGCTTAAATGAATTGAAAACTAAATTAATACTGTAAACCCTGGAAACACTGGAAGGCAAATGGAAATTCGCTATCATTTACGAGTTGCTTAAAAAAGACTGCTTCCGCTTTAAGGAACTTGAAAGGCAGATCGAAGGCATTACTCCCCGAATGCTTATCAAAGAATTAAAAGCGCTGGAGAAGAGCGATATCATAAGCAGGAAACAATATCCTACCATTCCCCCTAAGGTGGAATATGCATTAACAAAACATGGTGCAACATTACAACCCATAATGAATGTTATGCACGATTGGGGTAAATTGCACCTGGATCGAAAAAAGAAAAAATGATCCGAGGAATTAAAATATGCAGCATGCCTAAATGGTGGATCGGATGTTCAGGATTTCATTATAAAGAATGGAAAGAAGTTTTTTATCCCAAAGGAATACCGCAAACAAAATGGTTTGAATTTTACAGCAGCCAGTTCAATACCATTGAGCTTAATACAACATTTTACCGTTTTCCCCGGCCGGAAGCTTTACAGGCCTGGTACCACAGGTGTCCAACCGATTTTCGATTTTCGGTAAAAGCACCGCGGCTCATCACGCACTATAAGAATTTTAAAGAATCCGAAAGTATGCTGGGTGATTTTTATGCATCAGTGTATGAAGGATTAGGCGACAAATTAGGCTGCGTGCTTTTTCAGCTGCCATCCCGCTTACCTTATTCTGATGAATTACTGAACAGGATCATTGAAAATGTAGATCCATCGTTTGATAATGTTATTGAGTTCAGGCATGATAGCTGGTGGAGCAAAAAGATATACAATAAACTAAAAAAGCATTCTGTGAGTTTTTGCGGTATAAGTCACCCGGAACTTACTGACGAGGTAATAAGAAACACATCGATTTTGTACTACCGGTTTCATGGTGTGCCCGTTTTGTACAAATCAGAGTATAAAAAAAACATTATAAAAAAAGTAAAAGAAGATATCAAAGATTCCGGTAAGTTTTCAGAAGCCTATGTGTATTTTAATAATACCTGGGGAATGGGCGGAATAAACAATGCAAGGCATATGCAGGAATTCCTTCTCACATAAACTTTGAAGGTTTTGATTCAAAACCTTCAAGGTTCCATTTCCAATACCACATCATCCTGGTCAACCAAAACTCCTTCCTTAAGGACAATGTTTTTTACAATACCCGCCCTGGGCGCTACTATCGTAGATTCCATCTTCATGGCCTCTATCGTAAATAATGGAGCATTTTTTTCTACTTTGTCTCCTGCATTAACTACTACTCTTGATAATTTCCCGCGTAATGGACAGCCGATCTGTTTGTCGTTGCTCACCTTTGCATGCGTTTCTTTGGTGCTGACAAAGTTTTTATCTTTTACTTCTATTGAACGGGTTTGGCCGTTCAATTTAAAAAATACATGTTTAAAACCATCTTCATCCGTTTCTCCGATATACATCATTTTAACCAGGATGCTCTTGCCCCTTGCCAGCTCGATCAGCGTTTCCTCATTGGCTTTTAATCCATAAAAAAATACGGGAGAAGGAATGTAAAAAAGATCTCCAAATTTTGTTTTATGCTGGTGGTATTCATCAAATACTTTAGGATAAAATAAATAAGAAAGCAAATCCGAAAAATTATAATAATCGCCGTATTTTATTTTGAATTTTTCTAATTCGTTATTGAAATCTATTGGCGTAAGATGTGCATTGGGCCTTTCTGTAAAAGCACTGTCGTTCTTAAGAATTATTTTTTGAATATCCTCCGGAAAACCACCCGGGGTTTGCCCAAGATCACCTTTGAATAGCCCGATCACTGAATCAGGAAAAGAAATTTCATTCCCTTTTTCAAAAATATCATTTTCGGTATACCCATTTGCAGTCATGAACAATGCCATATCACCAACCACTTTTGAAGAAGGGGTAACTTTTATTATGTCGCCAAACATTTTATTAACTACTACATAATTTTGTTTTATCGTTTCAAATTTATCTTCCAAACCCAGGCTCATGGCTTGCGGACGAAGATTGGAATATTGCCCACCAGGTATCTCGTGGTCAAAAACCTCGGCCGTGCCGGCTTTCAATCCGGATTCAAAAGGGTAATAGTATTCCCTAACATCTTCCCAATAATTGGATAGTTTATTCAATTTATCCAGGTCAATTTTCTGTTCTCTTGGATGACCTTTCATCATGGCCACAATTGAATTAAAATTAGGCTGTGATGTTAAGCCCGACACAGATGCCAGCGCAACATCTATAACATCAACACCTGCTTCAATGGCTTTTAAATAAGTAGCCGATTGTATTGATGAGGTATCATGTGTATGCAGGTGTATAGGGATGCGGATAACCTTTTTCAATTCCTGAATAAGTATGCCCGCCTGCATGGGTTTCAGCAAGCCTGCCATGTCTTTGATCCCCAAAATATGTGTACCACAGTCTTCCAGTTTTTTTGCCAGGTCGAGATAATATTGCAGGCTGAATTTCTTATTTTTCGTTTCATCTAAAAAATCACCGGTGTAACAGATGCAGGCTTCTGCAATTCCTTCAGTACGTTCCCTAACTGCATTTATACTTACTTTCATTCCCTCCACCCAATTGAGTGAATCAAAAATCCTGAAAATATCTATTCCATTTTCTCCTGATCTTTCTATAAATGTTTCAACAAGATTATCTGCATACGCAGTGTATCCTACAGCGTTAGATCCACGGATCAGCATCTGGAAAAGTATATTGGGTATCCGTTCTCTCAGTAAGGTCAATCTTTCCCATGGGTTTTCATGTAAAAAGCGCAGGGCCACATCAAACGTTGCGCCACCCCACATTTCAAGCGAAAATATTTCAGGATGATTTTTAGAAACTGCGCTGGCAACTTTTAGCATATCAATGGTCCTTACCCTTGTTGCCAGTAAAGATTGATGTGCATCCCTGAAGGTAGTATCAGTATATTGAATAGACTTTGATGCCTTTAGCCAGTCTATAAATTTATCCCTGCCATCTTCTTCCAGTCTTTGTTTTGTTCCTTTGGCAGCGGCAATATTTTTTTCATATTCAGGTATCACCGGGATCCTGAATGAAACATTCTCATCTATTTTAGGAATGTCCGGATTTCCATTTACGATTATTTCTGCGATATAACTCAATGCCTTTGTACCCCTGTCCTGCCGTTCTGTTAATTTAAAAAGATCCGGGTGGTCTTCGATAAAACTCACCGTTGCTTCACCATTCTGGAAGGCAGTATTCTGCAAAATATTTTCAAGAAAAAGCACATTTGTTTTTACGCCGCGGATCCTGAACTCTCGCAAGGTTCTAACAAGCCGCTCACAACTTTCCTGCTGGGTTCTGCCGGAGGCCGTGATCTTTACCAGCAACGAATCAAAAAAAGGAGAAATATTTACACCGGGGTACGAGCTGCCTTCATCAAGCCGGATGCCCGGCCCGCCTGCATTACGATAGGCAATGAGGGTACCATAATCAGGCTTAAAATTATTGTCAGGATCTTCTGTTGTAACCCTGCATTGTATGGCAACACCTGAGCAGGTTATCTGTGATTGCGACTGGATATTGATCTCCGGATCTGTGAGTTTATAACCTTGCGCAATCAGCAATTGATTTTTCACAATATCTACCCCCGTTATTTCTTCCGTAACCGTATGCTCAACCTGTATCCGCGGGTTTACTTCTATGAAAAAAATATTTTCTGAACGGTCAACTAAAAATTCTACCGTACCGGCATTGTTGTAATTTACCTGTTTGCATATTCGCAGTGCATAATCATATAATTTTTGCCGTGTAGATTCTTTTAAAGATATTGCCGGAGCCACTTCCACCACCTTTTGAAAACGTCGTTGCACCGAGCAATCCCTTTCAAATAAGTGTACGATATTACCATGGTTGTCGCCCAGTATCTGTACCTCGATATGCTTTGGCGATTCAATGAATTTTTCCAAAAAAACCATATCATTTCCAAAAGCAACCTTCGCTTCATTCTTTGCTTCCAGTAACCCGCTTTTTAATTGTTCATCATTCCGTACAACCCGCATACCCCTGCCACCCCCGCCAAATGCAGCTTTTACCATTACAGGATAACCAATCCTGTTTGCTTCGTTTATGGCAAAAGGAAGATCATCCAGGTTGGCTTCACTGTCTTCTATGAGCGGAACATTAGCGAGACGGGCAATTTTTTTTGCGGCAATTTTATCACCCAACTGCTCCATCACTAACGGCGACGGACCTACGAAGATGATATTTTCTTGCGCGCATCTGGCAGCGAATAATGCGTTCTCTGAAAGAAAACCGTATCCCGGGTGAATGGCATCAACTTTTTCACGCTGGGCAACCTTGATAATTTCTTCAATATCGAGGTAGGGCTTTAAGGGGTCATCGTTTTTACCGATCTGGTATGCCTCGTCGGCCTTGTAGCGGTGTAACGAATAGCGATCTTCATATGTATAAACAGCAACCGTTTTTATCATTAATTCAGTGGCAGCACGTAAAACTCGTATTGCAATTTCTCCACGGTTAGCAACTAATATTTTTTTGATCATGATATATTTTTGAGAGGGCATACAAATTACAAAAAAAGGCCATTACATTAATGCC
>JACDBU010000243.1 GCA_013694745.1 Chitinophagaceae bacterium | reverse complement strand
TCTTAAACGATATCGACAGTTATTCTTTTCTCCTGATATTGATCTTACTAAGATCAAAACAAATAAAAAAGGGTTGCGATTTTTATTCACCGTACTCAGCGCATTTAAATTTCCTGCACCATCACTTGAATTTTCCAATGGAAGTATCAAAGGGCATTGGCTGCATTTTTAATTTTTACTTGATGCCGTTCGTGGATGGTTTATTCTTTTCAATACTTTAATAAATAAAAATATTACCAGTGCGATACCTACTACAGCAACTACGGCTGCCAGTGCTTCAGAACCTGCGCAGCTTATGTTGCAGGCCAACGCCGCCACACCAATTATCAATCCGATTGCCACCAGAACAGAAATAATAATAAGACCAGTCTTATTTTTTTTTGGTGTATCCGGATCTTGCCTGATCTTTCTTACCTGGTCTTTAACGAGCTTGATTTTTTCACGTGTACTTAGTTTGGACAGGTCCGTATTTTTCAAAAGTGAAATGAAATTTTTAATTAGAGGATTATTCATTATCGCCGGATCTTTTGAAATTCGTATTATCCGGGTTGCATTTGCAGATTCAGATCTTACAAATAAATTTCCCCAGTTATTTCCAACGTATACGATCATTAAGAATGTAACCGATGCCAGGGTAAGATCAAAAGATTTTCTCCTGATGTAAGAAGTGGTTATCCTGATATTATTTTTTATATAAGATTTTGATGGATAGGTCATCCACAGAAGTGATGTGATCACTATACAGATCGTAAAAAACATTCCTGGAAAAATGACATTTAACTCCCGGAAAAGATTACCGGTGTAAATCCCGATCAGGTTCAATAAAATATATATGATTACGATCAGGATACGGGATTGAACAACATGTGCTCGTGCCCAAATTGACATTTTTCTCATATAAATTTTTTAGGCTTGAAGTTGTGGTATAGAAGAGTTCTACAACAATAGAGAATTTAACTATAAAATGCAATAGGGTTGTAATTTTACCTGGAAGTTATATTACCCACAAGCGGTAAAAAAATGAGGTAAGAAAATTTGTAAACCCGGATATTAACCTGAAAATCAAATACTTCTGTTGCCATCAAAATTTTCCAGCTCTTTAGCAACAGCATTTAAAAATGTAGAACCCAAAGCGCCATCAATAATGCGGTGATCATAACTCAGTGAAATATACATCATGTGCCTGATGGCAATGCTGTCGCCTTGCTCTGTTTCAATAACAACTGGTCTTTTTTTAATGGCTCCAACAGCCATGATAGCCACTTGTGGCTGGTTTATGATTGGCGTGCCCATGATGCTTCCGAATGTACCAACATTGGTGAGTGTAAAAGTACCACCAGCGGTATCATCAGGTTTAAGTTTATTATTTCTTGATGCATTGGCAAGGCCATTTACCTTTTTGGTAAGACCAACCAAATTTAACTGGTCTGCATTTTTTATTACCGGCACAATCAAATTACCATTTGGCATTGCCGTTGCCATGCCGATATTAATATCTTTTTTTACAATTATTTTATCGCCATCAACACTGCTGTTAAGCCAGGGATATTTTTTGATGCATTTCACGATTGCTTCAATGAAGAGGGGAGTGAAGGTTATTTTTTCGCCTTCTCTTTTTTCAAATTCTTTTTTCATTTTCTCTCTCCACCATACCATGTTAGATACATCACACTCCGCAAAGCTGGTAACATGTGCACTAATGTTTTGGCTGTCGATCATGTGTTTTGCGATCATCTTTCGCATCCTGTCCATTTCAATTATCTCAACATTACCGCTGTATGTTGTTGGCAGCCTGTCGTCATCCTGCTTAGGTTGCTGATCCATCACAACCATCTGCTGATTTGATTTTTGTTGCGGCTCCGCGGCTGGTGAATGGTAGCCACTTTGTTTTCTGCTGGCAACATATTCTATGATATCTTTTTTACTAACCCGGCCATCCTGCCCTGTACCCTGTATCTGTTCAAGGGCTGATAATGGAACGCCTTCGCTTGAGGCAATATTTAAAACAAGTGGTGAATAAAATTTAGCAGCAGCAGATTTATTTTGAACAGCTGCGGCCGGCACATAGGGTATATCTTCTACCAATTTAGCTTCTTCGTATAAAAGTTGTTCTGCCTGTGGAAGCTGGTTAATACCTGTACCTGCTGCGCCGGTTTGTATCTTCGCGATCACAGTACCAATAGGCACTACATCATTTTCTTTAAATAAAATTTCCTCGATCACACCTTCTGCGGTGGAGGGCACTTCGCTATCTACTTTGTCTGTGGCAATTTCCAAAATGGTTTCGTCCTGGCTCACCGGGTCCCCGGCTTTTTTATGCCATTTTAATATCGTTGCCTCCATTATACTTTCACCAAGCTTAGGCATCACCAGATCTACCAGACTCATATATTAAATTGATTTTTTATAAAAGATTACGTACCTCAAAAGTAAGTAAAAAAGAGAAAGCCCCTGTTCTTCTTACTTTTCCATTTCAATAATGAACTTGCGCAACAAATTCAATGCGTATACTGTTGTTAATTGAATATTACGCATCCTGTCGAAGCGCAAATTTAATTTCTGAGTAACAACCGATTTACTGTTTCCTGCTGCTATCCACACCGTACCTATTGGTTTTTCTAACGTTCCCCCATCGGGTCCCATGATGCCTGAAACTGCAATTGCATAATCAGCTCTTATATTTTTCAAAACACCCGAAAGCATTTCTTCAACTGTTTCTTTACTAACGGCACCCGCTGTTTGTAAGGTTTGTGATGCCACCATTAAAATATTCTCCTTTACCGAATTATCATAGCCGATTACACTACCCTTAAAATATTTACTGGCACCGGCATGTGAGGTAATAAGGTGTGCAATATAGCCACCCGTGCAGCTTTCGGCCGTTGCCATTGTTTTATTTTTAGCCATTAATAATTTGCCGATCTTTTTTTCAAGGGGTTCGTCTTCATCCGTTACCAGGTATTCATTAACCAGGGATTTCAGATTTTCGAAATGTGATTGTATGGAACTTACAATTTCTTCTTTTTCATATCCTGAAGTAGATAAGCGCAACCGCACCATTCCTGATGCAGGGAGATAAGCTAACCTGATAGTTGATGGTAAGGCAGATTCAAAATCTTTTATTTTTTCAGCCAGGGCCGATTCGCCGATCCCTGCTGTTAAAAGCGTTTTATGGATTATCACCGGCAGGACGAATTTATTTTTTAGCATGGGCACTACTTCTTCCATCATGCCTTTCATTTCATGCGGCACACCGGGCATGCTGATAAAAATGATCTCGCCGTCGTTCCCATTTTTTTCAAACCACATACCAGGCGCACTTCCCCTTTTATTTTGAATTACCGTGCAAACATCCGGTACTTCTGCCTGTTTTAAGTTTACGTCTGTAACCGGCCTTTTAAAAATGGTCTCAAAAAGATATTTCACATTTTCCAGTGCCGCTTTATTCACAACCATTTGCGCATTGAAGTATTTGCACAGCAGTGGTTTTGTAATATCATCTGATGTTGGCCCGAGGCCCCCGGTGATCAGTATTATATTTGCGTGGCGGCTTTCTTCATCCAGCGCTTTCCATATCTCTTCCCAGCTATCGCCAACGGATACACGACGTTTTACAAAAATGCCGGCTTTGTTAAGTTCCTGTGCTATCCAGGCACTATTTGTGTCTACCACCTGCCCAATCAATAACTCATCGCCTATAGTGATAATGCTTGCTTCCACCATTTAGAATTAATTATTTTAGTGCAATATTAAGATTATGAAAAGATTATTTGTGCTGGCCGCATTGTTAATTCCGCTTTATAATATTGCGCAGGTTGGAAAAACCATTGACAGTGCTATACAAAGAATGATAATTGATTCCCAGTTCAGGCATGCAATAATAAGTATGTGTGTGGTTGATGGCAAATCCGGGAAAATTATCTTTAGCAGGAATGCCCAGGCAGGCCTGGCACCAGCGAGCTGTCAAAAAGTAATAACAAGCGTTGCCGCCTTTGAATTATTGGGGAAAGATTTTACTTACAAAACCCAGTTAGCATATAATGGGAAAATAAAAAATGAAGTTCTTAACGGGAATATTGAAATAACAGGCAGTGGTGATCCCACCCTTGGAAGCTGGCGATTCATTGGCACGGGGGAGGAAGTGGTTCTCGCGCAATTTAAAAAAGCAATCGCAGCAGCCGGAATAAAACAGGTAACAGGAAATGTAATTGGAAATACAGCATCATGGGA
>JACDBU010000181.1 GCA_013694745.1 Chitinophagaceae bacterium | reverse complement strand
GTATCTGTAAGTGGAAGAGTAAAAAGTTCCGCCAGTTTATAATGGATCGAGTCATCAGTATACATGATCACTTTATGCCCCCCGCTGTTCAATTTCACCATGCTGTTTTCGGCCGCTAATTTATTATTTGTTTGTTTAAATACTATCCTGAAAGTATAATCTTTACCAGGGACGGTATTCAATTGAGAGCTGTCTGTTTTGATTAGTGTAGAGGTAGTAGAATCTTTTTTTTGCGTACTTGTATCAACAGCCTCCTGTTCAGTTTGCGTAACATTTTCATCACCTGTTTTCTTTTTAAAAACAAAATTCCACAAGGCCCATGATACCAGGCCAATCAACACGATGATGCCTAAAATTACGGCTGTTTTTTTCCCATTATTATTTGGCACTGTGTTATAATCATTGAACAAGCCCGAACTTTCTTCCATCTCATTCTCCTTAAGCGCTTTTGGCGCTTCGATCTTTGGTGTTATAAACTGACCGGCTGTAAATTCAAGTTCTCCATTCTGTGTTTTATCAAGTGTGCCTAAACCCTCAATTCTAAAGGGTTTGCCAATATTTATATATTCCTTACCAAGCGTAATAAATGAGTCAAGATCCGCTATGGCAAGTGGTTTTATTTTTAAAGTATTTTGTACAATTGAATCTATCAGGCCGGGATCTTGCAGCGCTTTGGGATTATACTCGAAAGAGATCGCATTATCAGGTATAACAATTTCCTTGTCAGTATCTGCAGGCACTTGTACCGTTGAATTAAAACGAAATGTTCCTATGCGTTGTAAAGTAACTTCTTTGTTATTATAAAGATGGTGGATGATGACCTGCTCAATTTTCACTTCAGATTTTTTAGGTCGACAAACCTACCCATAATTGACCAAACCTCAAAAAAGCAATATTGAGTACAGCTGCAGCATGGTTGGAAATACTGTTAATTTTGTAAAATGATAACTGACCAGGAAAAACTGTTTTTAGCGTATTGGGAAAAGAACCGCGCCAGAGAAAAAAAAACGCTTTACCAGCTGGCAGTTGGGTTACCCCTGGGGCTAGTATTTGCCTTGCCTATTATTTTAAGTGTGATATTTCACGATTGGTACAAGCAAATGATCTTTATATCTCCATCGCAGGTTACAGTGATCTTAATTGCCGTACTGGCCATAGCTGTTTTTTTTGCATTATTCCGTATGAAATTCAAATGGGAAAATAATGAACAACTTTATAAAGAGTTAAAATTTAAAGAGTCACAAAACGATGCAGCAGATTTGTGAGTTTAAAACTCTTATTTTGCAAATAATTTTATCGTATGAAAAAACTATTGTCAGGAATTGTTATTGCTTTTGTTTTATTACAGGGTTGTACAAAAAAGAATGATACTTGCAGCTACACTGATTCCACGCTTACCGCTCCCAAAATTGAGGTTGATTCATTGCAGGCATATCTTACTAAAAATTCGATCAGTGCAACTCAAAATCCGGCAGGATTTTTTTATACTATTACTCCTGCTGCTACAGGCAAAGCAATCGTAAACCTTTGCAGTACCCTTACGGTTAAATATAAGGGTAAGTTTGTAAATGGTTCAGTGTTTGATTCCACTGCAACAAGTACTACTGCAGCATTTCAGTTGGGGCAGGTAATTGTTGGCTGGCAAAAAGGATTGCCCCTGATCAAAAGCAATGAAAAGATCACCTTATACATTCCCCCAACACTTGGATATGGATTCACCGATGTTAGAGATGCAGGAGGCCATGTAGTTATTCCTGCAAACTCTATTTTAATATTTGACATTGAATTAGTTGATGTGAATTAATTATTCGCTATTTCATAAGTTGATTTTAAGTTAATTAAAATTTTTAGAAACTGCTAATGAATAGCCCCTGCCTTCAGGCTGAGAAACTGTAGGCTGTAGCCGACGGCTATTCATACGAAATTTATAAGTTAATTAAAATCAATACAGATTTAACAGGAGGCATTAAATAATGCCTCTTTGCTTTTGTGTAACTTTACTGTAAATATTTTTTTTTGAGCCACGAATCTATTTCCGTTTTCGATATGTTTAAGATCGGTGTTGGTCCATC
>JACDBU010000129.1 GCA_013694745.1 Chitinophagaceae bacterium | reverse complement strand
ATTACTGGGATTGGCAAGAGGTGCTGATCCCTGTTCAGTTAAGTGCTCATTATATTTTTTAAAATTTTCCTTGGTCATAAGCACTTCGCCACGTATCTCAATTTGTTTGATCCCGTATTTTGCAAATGCAGCTGATAAGGGAACAGACCTTATCTGTTTTATATTGGTGGTGATATCATCTCCTGCAGTTCCATCTCCCCGGGTGGCGGCCCGTACCATCAGATCATTTTCATAAATAACGGATATACTGGCACCATCAAACTTTGGTTCAACACAGTATTCGATAGTGTTCACATTAACCATTCCCCTGGCCCTCTTGTCCCATTCCACCAGGTCTTCAGCGTTATAACTGTTTTCCAGGCTAAGCATAGAAACAAGATGCGGAACGGTTACAAAATCTTTATTAAGGCTGTTTCCAACCCGCTGAGTGGGTGAATCTGCTGTTATTATTTTGGGATCATCAACCTCTGCCTTAACCAGCTTTTTATAAATTTGGTCATATTCAAAATCGCTTATCAGCGGATCATTCAAAACATAATAACGGTGTTCGTGAAAACGCAGTACATCCCTTAGCTCAGGTACATTATCATAATCTTTCAAAAACTTTTTGGTTAACGATTGAAGTTGAAGTATCTGGTCTTTGGAATACATGGTTGCTTCTTAAAAAATAAAAGTAACGGGTTTATCTACCAAAACCCATGGTGTATAAATTTAAATGCTTTTGTGCATCTATTTATGATCAGATGTTGAAAGAATGTGTTTATTTTACACAATAATTATTCATTATGAAACGATGCCTGCTGGCCATACCTGTCTTATTTTTTTCCCTCCAGTCTTTTTCCCAACTTCTATCAACATCACCCGTTTTCCCGGTTGATAACAGCCCTGTTACTGTAACAATGGATGCTACAAAAGGCAACCAGGGGTTACTGAATTACACACCTGTTACAGATGTGTATGTTTATACGGGTGTGATTACAAACCTGAGTGCGAATTCTACTGACTGGAGATATGTACGTCCGGGGAGTTTTAATACGCCCGTGCCGGCATTACAAGCCACCAGTGCGGGTACCAACAAATGGCAATTTACAATTGGTCCGGATATAAGAACTTTTTATGGAGTGCCGGCAGGTGAAACCATTTTAAAAATTGCCATTCTTTTTCGTAACGGCAGTGGCTCTCAGAAGCAAGCTAATACAAACGGAAGTGATATGTATATCCCCGTTTACTCATCAGCGCTTGCTACAAAAATTATTGTTCCTTTTATACAGCCTACTTTTATTCCCATACCTGAACCGATAACAAAAAGTATAGGCAATACAATAGCAGTTACCGGGGTTTCTAATATTCCTGCTACACTTAAATTATATTTTAATGGATCAGTTGTGCAAACAGCAATAGGCGCAACTACTATATCTGCTAATCCAACAATCGTAGTGGGTGGAACCCAAACTTTAGTAGTTGAAGCCAATGATGGCGTTACCATTAAAAAAGATACGGTCACGTTTTTTGTTTCAGGAGGTGTAACGATTGCGCCGTTACCAGCCGGTGTAAAAGATGGTATCAATTACGATCCCAATAATACATCAGTAACCCTGGTTTTGTATGCTCCTTTTAAAACAAGGGTTTCTGTAATTGGTGAGTTTGCCGGCAGCAACTGGGTAGAACAATCTGCGTACCAGATGAATCAAACTGCAGATGGAAATTACTGGTGGATACGCATCAATGGCTTAACGCCTGGAACGGAATATGCCTTTCAATACCTGGTGGATGGAACGCTAAAGATTGCAGAACCTTATACGGATAAAGTACTTGATCCTAACAATGACCAGTTCATAACACCCACTACCTATCCCGCTTTAAAGCCATATCCAACCGGGTTAACAACCGGTATCGTAAGTGTTTTGCAAACCGCGTCACCGGCATACAACTGGCAGGTAAATAGTTTTACAAAACCGGATAAGCGAAATCTTATGATATATGAATTGCTGGTAAGAGATTTTGTTGCTGCACACGACTGGAAAACACTCCGCGATACATTAAATTATATTCAAAAGCTGGGCATAAATACCATTGAGATTATGCCGTTCAATGAGTTTGAAGGCAATTTAAGCTGGGGTTATAATCCTGACTTTTATTTTGCCCCGGATAAATATTATGGACCAAAAAATACATTGAAAGAATTTATTGATTCAGCTCATAAAAGAGGAATCGCAGTGGTGATGGATATGGTATTGAATCATTCATTTGGTTCATCGCCCATGGTACAATTGTATTATGATGGGGTTAATAACCGGCCTGCAGCAAACAATCCATGGTTTAACCCGGTAGCTAAACATGCCTTTAACGTGGGCTACGACATGAACCACGAAAGCCTTGCCACACGTTACTTTGTAAGCCGTGTTGTAGATTACTGGCTCAATGATTATAAGATTGACGGATTTCGTTTTGACCTTTCAAAAGGGTTTACACAAACGCAAACATGTGATGCCAATGGTGCAAATTGTGATGTAAATGCATGGGGTGCATATGATGCATCAAGGGTTGCTATCTGGGAAAGATATTATGATACCATCCAGATAAAATCTCCGGGCGCATATGCTATCCTGGAACATTTTGCGGATAATTCAGAGGAAACCGTTTTATCAAATTATGGGCTGATGCTCTGGGGTAATATGAATTACAACTATAACCAGGCAACAATGGGATATAGTGCAGGTTGGGATTTCAGCTATGGAATTCATTCTGTACGGGGCTGGACCAATCCTTATCTCGTTACTTATATGGAAAGCCATGATGAAGAAAGACTCATGTACAAGAATATAACTTTTGGAAATTCAAACGGCAGTTATGTGGTCTCAAATTTAGCCACAGCACTGAAGAGGAATGAAATGGCTGGGGCATTTTTCTTCCCCATACCAGGACCAAAAATGATATGGCAATTTGGAGAGATGGGATATGATTATTCAATTAATACCTGTTCTGACGGGGTTACTATAAATAATAATTGCCGTACTGATAGTAAACCTATAAGATGGGATTATTTACTGGATGCTAACAGGAAACATTTGCACGATGTTTACGCAAGTCTTATGTTATTGAGAAATAATCCGCAATACAAAAACACCTTTCTCACCGGAACAATTACCGAGAATTTTAGCAGTGGTTTTAAATGGTTAAAAGTTTCGCAGGGAACAGGAAATATTTTAGTGGTAGGAGATTTTGACGTGGTTCCACAATCAGGAACGGTTACTTTTCAAAACGCAGGAACCTGGTATGATTACCTAACCGGTACAACCATCACTGCAACCGGGGCAGCACAACTTATCTCATTACAGCCGGGCGAATACCATGTATATTTAAATACCAATGTAGCCTTGCCGGTAACGCTGGTAAATTTTGCCGGTAAAAACAGTGGCAGCAATAATGTTTTAACATGGATGGTGGCAAATGAGCTGAACCTTGATTATTATCAATTACAGCGCAGTACTGATGGCCATAATTTTACAGATATTTCAAAGATAACGGCAACGGGTAACAGCAGTTATTCTTACAACGATAACGTAGCAAATAATAATGCATCCTTCTTTTACTATCGACTTAAGAGCGTTGACAAAGACGGGCATTTTAGTTACAGCGCTGTTGTAAAGATCAAAGTTTTAAGCAATGGATGGTTTGCCGTGGTAACACCTAATCCATTTACAGATGCGGTTAAAATAAATATAGAAACGGCGGTACAGGATAAGGGTTCTATCATTTTAACGGATCTTAGAGGGCGCAGGCTTATGTTGCAAAATATTACATTAGCGCCCGGTACCAATAGTTTTGAACTGAATAATATGGGAAGATTTGCTACTGGCACCTACATGCTTTCTGTAAATACCACTACGGAAACAAAAAGTTTTAAAGTTGTAAAAGGAAAATAAAATGGCGGATGCTTTAAACAATTCTATCCTGAAAAGTATTAAAACATTTAAAACCATCCAATCAGAAGTACAAAGCATCAACAGGGTTGCTTTGTCTGTTGATTGCGTGATTTTTGGTTTTGATGAAAATAAGCTTAAAGTATTATTTATAAGATCAGATCTTAAAAAATACCAGTCGAAATGGTCATTACTGGGCGACCTTGTAAAGCCCGAGGAGTGCCTGGATACATCTGCCTACCGCATACTCAAGCAGCGTACGGGTTTAGACGATGTTTACATGGAGCAGGTACATACCTTTGGAGATGTACACCGGCATCCTGCCGGGAGAGTGGTTACTGTAGCGTATTGTTCACTGATAAATATTCAGCATCACAAATTAAAAATACTCGACAACGAATTGCACTGGCATGATGCAGATAGTGTTTCCGAACTGGCATTTGATCACAAAGAAATTTTTGACACCTGTTTTTTGCGTTTGCAAAAAAGAGTGCAGGAACACCCGTTAGGGTTTAGCTTACTGCCGGGAAAATTTTCACTGCGTGAATTACAAAACCTGTACGAAGCCATCCTCAGCATTAAGCTTGACAGACGTAATTTCCGAAAAAAATTCTTTGCAATGGACTTTTTAGTTGACCTGAATGAAATAGAAAAAAATGTGCCGCACCGGCCTGGCAGACTTTACAAATTCGACTATGATAAATATGAAAAGAAGAAGAAAAAATGGTCAGGTATAGATTTTTAAAAAAGGTAACCCAAAAAGAAATTAACAATACGTTATTATCCCGAAAAAAATACTAAATTGTGTAAAATTTACACATTCCTTCGATCAGATTGCTTAATTCCAAAAACTAATACAGATTTGCTATGAGAAAAAGTATTCAAAATTTTTTGAAACCTTTATCAGTCCTTACTATTCTCCTTCTAATTTCCTTTGGTGTTCTGGCTCAAAACAGAATTAGTGGAAGGGTTACGGATGCTAAAGATGGCTCCGGAGTTGCCGGGGTAACTGTTTCCGTTAAGGGAACAAGGCTGGGTACACAAACAGATGCAGACGGCAATTTTACAATAAATGCCCCTGCCAATGCGAATACACTTGTATTCACATCTGTTGGCTTTAGCCGCCAGGAAGTGGCTATAGGAAGCCAGACCTCAATGAACATTTCCTTGCAATCTACTACTTCAACCTTAACAGACGTGGTAGTAATAGGATATGGTACTGTAAGGAAAAAAGATGTGACAGGTTCTATAGGCCAGGTTACATCCAAAGATTTTCAGAAAGGTAATATTGTTACCCCCGAACAATTGATCGCGGGTAAATTACCCGGCGTTCAGGTAACTTCCAATGGCGGTGCGCCAGGATCGGGAAGTACGATAAGGATCAGGGGCGGTGCTTCTTTGAATGCAAGCAATGATCCCCTTATTGTAATAGACGGAGTGCCACTTGATAATAGTGGAATTTCCGGATCTGCAAATGCATTAAGCCTGATCAATCCTAACGATATCGAATCTTTCAGTGTTTTAAAAGATGCATCAGCCGCTGCTATTTATGGTTCAAGAGCATCTAACGGGGTTATTCTTATAACTACAAAAAAAGGCAGGATAGGAAAACCGGTTGTTAATTTTAATACAACCCTTTCTTTCGCAAAAATTACTAAAAAAGTGGATGTGCTTTCTGCAGGTGAGTTTCGGGCATTTATCGCAAGCCATGGCACCTCAGCAAATCAAAAATTAATAGGAAATGCGAGTACGGACTGGCAAGACCAGATTTATCAAACAGCTATCAGTAGTGATAATAATATAAGTGTGAGTGGTGGTTATAAGAATATGCCTTATCGTTTTTCATTAGGCTATCTCAATGAAACAGGTATTTTAAAAACAGGCAAATTATCCCGCTATTCCATGGGAATGAATATTAGTCCGAGATTTTTTGATGATCATTTAAAAGTTGATTTGAATGTAAAAAATTCTATCAGTGAAAACCGTTTTGCTAATGAAGGAGCCATAGGAGCTGCTGTTTCTTACGATCCAACAAAACCAATATATTCAGGGAATAAAAGATTTGGTGGCTATTATGAGTACCTTGATTCCACTTCCAAAAGCGGATTAAAATCATTGGCCCCAAGAAATCCCCTTGGATTATTATTACAGAGAACTGATATAAGTGAAGTTCGGAGAAGCATTGGTAATGCACAATTTGATTATAAATTTCATTTTTTGCCGGATCTGCATGCCAATCTTAATTTAGGGTACGATGTATCTACCGGTTTAGGAACAATCAATGTTCCGGATAGCGCTGCCTCAGATTATCATCGTTCTTCTGATGGAAAACATGGCGGCAGAATTGGTAAATACCGTCAGAAAAATGCCAACACTTTAATGGAAGCCTATCTTAATTATGGAAGAGATCTAAAATCTATCAACAGCAGGATCGATGTAGTTGCGGGTTATGCCTTTCAGAATTTTTTGACCACAAATTTTAATTTTCCAGATTATACTGCCGATCATTATAATATAAGCAACTCTCAGGATAATTCTAATAGTGCAGAACATACCTTGATCTCCTATTATGGCAGGTTGAACTATTCTATAGCCGGCAAATATTTTTTATCAGGAACCATCCGTACTGATGGATCTTCTAAATTTAACCCAAATAACCGGTGGAGCGTATTTCCATCAGGATCATTTGCCTGGAAGATAAAAGATGAAGGGTTTTTGAAAAATTCTCATGCTATTTCTGATCTTAAATTACGTTTTGGATATGGTATAACAGGCCAGCAGGAAGGCATCAATTATTATGATTACATTTCTTATTACAGTTACAGTAATAACCAGGCAAGATACCAGCTTGGTGATACTTTTTATAATTCCTTAAGGCCTGATGGATATTATTATAACAGGAAATGGGAACAAACAGCTACTTACAATGCCGGATTGGATTTTGGATTTGCCAATAATCGCATAACAGGTGCCGTAGACTATTATTATAAAACCACTACAGATCTTTTAAATGAGATCACCCAGCCTGCAGGTTCTAATTTTAGCAATAAAATAGTTGCTAATGTAGGTAACATGACTAACTCTGGAGTTGAGGTTTCATTGAATATTATACCCATTAAAAGCAGGGATGTAAATTGGGATATTAATCTGAATGGAACTTATAACGAAAATAAAATTACCAGGTTAACCATTTCACCCGATCCAAACTATGCAGGAAACCAATATGAGGGAATTTCTGGAGGGGTGGGAACCACGATACTCATAAATTCCGTAAATCATCCAAGAGGCGCATTTTACGTATATCAACAGGTTTATGATGCGAGTGGAAAACCTATTGAAGGTGTTTTTGCCGACCGTAACCGGGATGGTATCATAAATGAAAAAGATCTGTACGTTTTTAAAAATGCAGATCCTAAATTTTTATTTGGCGCCAGCAGTAACCTCTATTATAAGAATTGGAGTGCAGGCTTTGTTTTAAGAGCTAATGTGGGGAACTATATTTATAATAACGTTTTCTCAAATACTGGTGTTATCCGGAATATTATTAACCCATTGAATTATTTGCAAAATGGATCAAGGAATGTTTTGGAAACAAATTTTACAGGCAATGGCGACAAAACCATATTGTCTGATTATTATGTTCAAAATGCTTCATTTCTTAAATTGGATAATATAAATGTGGGCTACAATTTTGGAAAAGTATTACATAACCTGGCTTCACTATCTATCACAGGCAACGTTCAGAATGTATTTGTCGTTACCAAATACAAAGGACTTGATCCTGAGATTGGTTTTGGGGTTGATAATAACTTTTATCCACGACCCCGGACCTATAGTATTGGTTTAAACCTTGCTTTTAGATGATAATATAAAAATGAATTTAAAATAAGTATATGAAACAAATTAGTTATAAAATTATTGGCCTGGCTATACTAATTAGCTCGATCACTGCGTCGTGCAATAAAAAGCTTGACAGGCTGCCATCAAATGCTATTACAGCAGACCAGGTATACAGCACTCCATTGGGTTACAAACAAGCGTTTGTAAAACTATATGCTGCCTTTGGTTTAACAGGCAACCAGGGACCGGCCGGTGGAGGTGATATACAAGGGATAGATGAAGGATTTTCTGATTTTCTCCGTTTGTATTTTAAAGCCCAGGAATTGAGCACCGATGAAGCTGTAATAGCCTGGGGTGATGTGGGAATACAGGATTTTCATAATATGAACTGGTCATCTGCAAATCCTTTTTTACAGGGATTGTATTACCGTTGTTACTACCAGATAACATTGTGTAATGAATTTATCAGGCAATCAACTGACGATAAAATATCAAGTCGTAGTATTACTGGTACAGATGCGAGTAATATAAAAAAATACAGAACAGAAGCCCGTTTTTTACGTGCTTACCAATATAGTATAATTATGGATCTTTTTGGAAGCGGACCCTTTGTTACAGATGCTGATGTTCTGGCAAGTATACCTAAACAGGGAACAAGGGCAGATATCTTTAAATATGTTGAATCTGAATTGAAAGCGATCGAGCCAGATCTTGCTGCTGCAAAAACAGCTGATTATGGAAGGGCAGATAGAGCTGCAGAATGGGCATTACTTGCGCGTATTTATTTAAATGCAAAGATTTACACAGGCACTGATCATTATGCTGATGCAGTTGCCTATTCTAAAAAAGTTATTGATGCAGGATATTCATTGATATCCGATTACCGTTGGTTGATGCTTGCAGATAACCAGCAGAATACCAGTGAATTTATCTTAACCATAAATTATGATGGTTTAAAGAGTCAGAGTTATGGTGGCACAACATTCTTAACACATGCACCTAATGGTGGTTCTATGCCGGGTTCAGTTACCGGAGTAGCTGGTGGCTGGGGTGGCTTAAGGACTACAAAAAATTTAGTCAATCTATTCCCTGATTTAACAGGCACTATTGATAAACGTGCACAATTCTATACTCCCGGTCAGAAACTGGAGATCAATAGTGAAACGGTATTCACAGATGGCATTGCAGTTACTAAATACCGGAATAAAACCCGTGATGGCGGTAACGGCAGCAGCCAAGATTTTTCAGATATTGATTTTCCTATTTTCAGGTTAGCAGAAATGTATTTAATTTATGCAGAAGCAACCCTTAGAGGTGGTGGAGGTGATAATACTACTGCATTAAATTATGTAAATCTTTTGCGCACACGTGCATACGGATCTACTTCCGGAAATGTGGCCAGCATTAATCTTGATTTTTTACTTGATGAAAGAGCCCGGGAATTATATTGGGAAGGCTTCCGCAGAACTGATCTAATAAGATATGGCAAATTCACTACCTCTACTTATTTATGGCCATGGAAAGGTGGCGTAAAAGATGGTCGTAGCGTTGAAGATTTCAGGAACATTTATCCTATTCCATCCAGCGATGTTGCAGCTAATTCCAACTTAACACAAAATCCAGGTTATTAATAAATACAAAATTTTTTATTATGAAGAAAATTGCTAAAATATTTTTATCTGCCGTGTTCCTCTTCGGGATATGGTCTTGCAACAAGCAGGAAAATAAGGTTGTTCTGCAGGGAGGCACCCCACCTGTTTTAACCGCATCATCTAAAGACAGCATCCCGGTATCATTTGCTCATAAAGATGAAAAGGCTATCCAGATTACATGGACCAACCCAAATTATCAGTTCAACACCGGTATCAGTTCACTTGATGTAAATTATACTATAGAAATTGATACGGCCGGAGCTAATTTTACAAATCCGAACAAATCAGTTATTTCTATAGGTACTGATCTGTCAAAATCTTTTACGCAAAATGAATTAAACAATCAGCTGCTTGCGCTTCAGCTTGCACCTGATGTGAGTCATAACATTCAAATAAGGGTTACTTCCATGTTGCTTGGCGGCGCTGAGCCTCTTACTTCAAATGTTTTATCTTTCAAAGTCACCCCATTTACACTCCCTCCTGT
>JACDBU010000125.1 GCA_013694745.1 Chitinophagaceae bacterium | reverse complement strand
ACTTACGACTGGCGGGTAGATATTTTAAGTAAACAATTCGATAAAAAATATATAAAAGAACTTTTAAAAACGCATAGAGATAAAGCCATTGATGATGTACTCATGGACCAGGGAATTTTTTCAGGCGTAGGAAATAAAATTCGCAATGAAGCCTTGTACCGTGCGGGCATTCATCCGCTAAGTTTAACAGGCAGGATACCTGCTGCAAAAATTACAAAACTGATAAATGAAGTGGTGGCTTATGCAAAGTTTTTTTATGACCAGCTTGAAAATAAAGGCGTGAATGATTCATTCCAGGTATACCATCAGGAATATGCCGAAGATGGAAGCGAAGTGACCATGATGATCCTGCCAAAATCAAAACGTAAAGTATTTTTTAGCGAACACCGACAGAAATTGTTTGTATAAGTTTAGCTGGGATTTGTTTTATTGATCCCGCATTACAAAACTCTCCCTGATCTTTCCGCTCAGGTCTTTTTCAATCATTCTTTCCGCGATCAGTATCATATTTTTAAACGCAGTTGCATGCGAAATTCCATGCCCGATTATAACCGGCTTGTTAACACCCAATACCGGGACACCGCCATAATTTTCAAAGTTAAACCGGTTGAAATGTTCATCGTCTATGCGTCGCCGTTGTACGATATCATAAATGGATTCTGCAAATTTTAATATCACATTTCCTGTAAATCCTTCACAAACAATTACATCTGCTTTATCGAGCAGTACGTCTCTTCCTTCAATATTCCCTATAAAATTGATAAGAGTATTATTTTTTAAAAGGGGAAAAGTTGCCTGTGTTAAAATATTCCCTTTCCCTTCTTCTTCACCAAGATTTAGGAGCCCAACCCGCGGCTTTTCAACCTGCAAAATATGCTGTGCAAACAAAGAGCCGAGCACAGCAAATTGTAAAAGGTTTTCGGGTTTGCAATCTGCATTTAGCCCAACGTCTAACAGCAAGCCAAGGTTCCCGTTTTCTTTTGGCATATAGGCGCCGATAGTTGGTCGCATAACTCCTTCTATGGCTTTGATGCTGTACAAAGCGCCTACCATCATTGCGCCTGTATTGCCTGCGCTAATGAAGGCATCAGCTTTGCCTGTTGCAAGTAACTGAAAACCGATCGCGATGGAAGATTGTTGTTTTTCTTTCAAGGCCTTTGTAGGATGCTCATACATTTCTATCACCTGAGCAGCATGGATAAGGGTTATATCATCTGCAGGTATGGCATGTTGTGGTAATAATTTTTGTATCGCTGTTTCATCTCCAATTAAAAATAATTTTGTCGCTGCATTTTTTTGCTGCAGGTATATTTCAATTCCCTTCACCGCTTCTAATGGCGCAAAATCACCACCCATCATATCAAGCGCTATATTCATGTTAATCCAGTTTCTGGTTCTCGTTTCTGGTTGGGCAAAAAAAATCCAAAATCAAAATTGAAGTTAATCAATCTTTGATCTTGGAAAAAATAGATTGTTTTCGTTTCCCGGTTTAGTTAATTGAAGTTTCCAAACGAGGAACTAAGAATAAGAAACCTGAAACGGTTCTATGCCTTCAACGGGGCTTTCTCCGACACAACTTTTCCTTTATAATACAATTTACCCTCACTCACATGAGCACGGTGGCGTACATGGGTTTCGTTGGTAATACTATCAACACTTAGTGTAGGCGCATCTGCTTTATAATGTGTTCTTCTCTTTGCACTTCTTTGCTGACTATGTCGGCGTTTGGGATTTGGCATAACCTTTTATTTAAATAATTAATTTTTATTTTTTTTAAATTTTTCCAGTCCAATTGAAAGCGGGTTATTTTCAATGCTGCCCGTTTCCATTTTTTTAAGCATTTCCAGTATCTCTTTGTTGCATTGTGGTCCGCCCATATCTTCCGGTTTACACATGCGTTGCATCGGGATGCTCAGGTTTACAAATTCATAGATCCAGTTTGAAATATGAAGATAGCTTTCCGTGCGGCCAATGTAATAAATATCAGGATCTTCCTCATCTTTATTCATCTCATCCGGATTTTCAACCAGTTTGATAACCATGTTGAATTCATCCCAAAGATCAAGCGTAACCATGTTACCACACCGATCACAATTCACATCCATTTTTCCACCCACTTCAAATTTCAACATCATAAAAGATGTGTTCTTTTCAAGCGTAAGTTTTATACTGGCTTTACAATTTGTAAAATCTGTTTGCTGGTAATCCTGAAAGAACTTGTCATCTATTTCAAAATGATATTCATGCAGCCCGGGCTTCAATCCTACAAACGCAATTTCAAATTCCCGCCGCTTTCCCATGACATCATTTTAAAGGCTTGCAAAGTTAGGCATTTTCACCGATAAATTTGCATTAAAAACGGTTATAATTGGGATAAATAATAAAAATTATTCCATACAAACAAGTAAACTACGTATAAAACACGCCTGAAACTCACGGCATTGCGTAAGGCATTATCTTTAAAGCAGTATGAATCTAAAACACCCCGTTACAAGGAAAAGTTTGATCCTGGCAGGCCTGCTGCTTGTAATTATTGTCATTAAATTATTTTCAATTGATGCCAGCCGGGTAGAAAATATTTACGCTAAACAATTTTATGTTGCCATTTCCGGTTTGCTAAGAATATTATTTGGATGGCTGCCTTTTAGTTTTGGTGATATAATTTATTTTGTGGTAGTTATATGGTTGCTGCGAAAAATATTTATATTTTTTAATAGACTAATAAAAAAGCAGTTAACATTGAATTGGTTTAAAAATACCGGTTACCGCCTGCTGGTTATTGGTATGAGTATCTATATTGTTTTCAATATTTTTTGGGGCATCAATTATAACAGGCAGCGCATTAGCGAACAACTGGATCTGCCACAAACCGGTTATGATACTTCAGATCTGAAAATGATCGAAAATATTTTATTGCAGAAAGTGAATGAAAGCAAACTGGCCCTGATAAAAAATAATACGGGGTATCCATCTGATAAAGAATTATTCGTAAGGGCTTATGCCTGCTACGATCAATGTGAAAAAATATATCCCTTTCTAAATTACCGACATCATTCTGCCAAGCGATCACTGTTCAGCTGGTGGGGAAATTATTTTGGCTTCACGGGATATTATAACCCGTTTACTGCAGAAGCACAGGTGAATACAACCGTACCACGATTTATTTTGCCTTATACTATAACGCATGAAATGGCGCACCAGCTTGGTTATGCGAAAGAAGAGGAAGCAAATTTTGTAGGATATCTTGCCGCAACTGCTTCTAACGATACCCTGTTTCATTACTCAGCCTACCTGGATCTTTTTGTGTATGCCAACCGCACATTATTCTTATCAGATTCTGTTAGTGCGCGCAATGCAGCAAGGCAACTTTTGCCTCCTGTAAAAGCGGATATAAAAGAATGGAGAGATTTTTTATTAAAACACCGCAGCCCTTTAGAACCTTTTATAAACTGGGCATACGGAAATTATCTAAAGGCAAACCAGCAGCCACAGGGCATCAACAGCTATGATGAAGTGATCGCTGACCTGATAGCATTTTATAAAAAATTTGGGAAGATCTGA
Organism: Chitinophagaceae bacterium; assembly: GCA_013694745.1. Lineage (GTDB taxonomy): Bacteria > Bacteroidota > Bacteroidia > Chitinophagales > Chitinophagaceae > Ginsengibacter. The sequence goes on along the minus strand of JACDBU010000125.1, from coordinate 3,801 downwards.
TCTTATAAAATTATTTTTTTTCTAAAACTTTCGTCGTTGAGCACCTTAATTTCAAAAGCATTCATCCACTGCTGCAGCATGGAATTTTCGGGGTTGCTAAGGTTATTAAAAAAATAAGCAAGCTCAATTTTTGTTCCATCTTTCAAGGTTGCATACACAGCTTTTGTTAAGACGAACATCGTAGATCCTCCTTTCATTCCGGCATGATCAAGCCAGGATTTATTGGCCGGGTTTTCCATTACCGTTTCTAAAACCTCCGACAGAACGTTATATGTTTTTTCATCTAAAATGGTGCGGTTATTTAAGATGCTGATCATGTGCACATAATCTTTTGTTGTTGATGCCGGAAGTCTGTCGCTCCAAACCTTTTGCATCTTTACGGTAAGATCCTGCAGACGGAATTTTTGTTTATACCCAGCATTAAATTTCAGTTCATTGTGAATAACAGAAATGGCTTTGCTGTACTGTACATTATTCAAATATTTTATCTCTTCAATGATCTTATCTTCTTTGATATTTTTGGGGTCCTGGTACAAAAACAGGGAGGATACGAGCGGGTATACCGGGGTATGTTTTTTAATGCCAAACATGCGTATATCACCGTTCACATTATCAACACCCAGCAGGTCCATCAAAAATTCTGTATTGGCATTGCTGCTGAAAATGATCATTCCTTTTGCGATATCAATAAGCCTGGCGCTGTCATTTTTTATATTGCCAAGATTGGTTTCGTATTTGATCCAGTTAGGATGTGCACCGCCATCTGTATTTGCCAGGTAGTATTTATCAAGCTCCTTTAAAGACACATATTTGTTTTCATCAAAAACTTTAAAAGCCGCCTGCTTGGCAAATTCAACAGCAACAAGGATCTTAACAGTACTGGCAAGAGGCATTAGTGTATTTTCATTTAGTGCAGCAATAGCGTTCCCGTTCTTTTGTAAATACAATGAAGTGCGCGTTTTATTTTGCCGGATAAAATTCAACATTGAATCGGCGGCACTTTGTGCAAATAAATTTGTACTTGCCAGCAGGAAGAAAAATAATAGAAGCTTTTTAATTTTTTGCATATGGTAGTTTATAAAAAGTCTGACTAGGTCAGACGTAGGTTAAAATTCATTTTTCCACATCATACTTTCCACGGGACGATTAGGCTGGCCACTGTATTTTGCATTTTTTTTGGTATTGTATTTTTCCATTACTTCACCATCCACCGGGAAGTAAATTAATTGGCCAATAGGCATGCCTGCATACACGCGTACGGGAATCTTCGATGAAATTTCCAGCGTCCAGTTGCCGCAAAAACCAACGTCACCTTTGCCTGCAGTGGCATGAATGTCAATACCAAGGCGACCTGTAGAAGATTTTCCTTCCAAAAATGGCACATGGCTGTGCGTTTCAGTATATTCTTCTGTGACCCCTAAATACAAGATGCCAGGTTCTAAAACATATCCTTCCACAGGAATTTCAAAATGGTTGATCTCATTGTGTTTTCTTGCATCCAGCACCTCATCTTTATAAGTTGCCAGGTATTTACCAAGATGTACATCATAACTGTTGCTGCCGAGACATGAGCGAACATAGGGCTCAATTTTTATTGTTTTCTTTTCAATTTCTTCCAGTATTCTTTTATCTGACAATATCATTTACCTGGTAATATTTATTGGTGATTGATCATTATTGCAGTGGCATAATGCATTCCGTAACCTGCGTGGTGCAATCTATTCAAAGGAATATCTTTGACAAAATCTAGCATTGTTTAATGGCATTGTTTTATCAACATAATATCAACGAGAAAACAAAAATAGGCGTTTGGCACATAGAAGAAACGGAAAGCTTTTTTTTAAGCGCGGTTTCTCTGCAACGCGAAATAATGCATCCGCACAAACGGCTGCAACACCTTGCAGGGCGCTTTTTATTACCATTTCTTTTTCCTGGTTTTCCTAATGAACTGATCGCAATAGCAGATACCAGGAAACCCTTTTTACAAAACGAGGCGTATCATTTTTCGATATCTCATTGCGGGGATTTTGCTGCCGTTATGGTTAGTAAAACGCAGCGTGTTGGAATTGATATTGAAATGGTAACGCCAAAAGTTGAAAAAATAAAGCATAAGTTTTTGAACACGGAAGAGTTGTTATTATTAAATAGGCAAGAGGCAATTGGCAATGAGCAATTGGCAATAGGCAAGTCCGAATTAACGGATAATCAAATTAACAAGTTAACATTGCTGTGGAGCTGCAAAGAAGCAATATTTAAATGGGATGGCGCCGGCGGAATTGATTTTAAAAAGGATATTCATTTAAAATCAATAGATCCGGAAAAACAACTTATTGATTGCGATTTTACCAAACATAAAAAAGTGGCTCTGCAGGTGCATTATCTTTATTTTGAAAAGATGTGTATGGCCTGGACCTATTAATGCGCCATATCATCCTCACTTTGCCCCGCATCATCCAGTAAATTAAAATCTATTGAATCCTGGCCGGCAATTCCTTCAATGGAACCCTTTACATGAGCTGAATTCAACAAAACTTTTTCCAATTGTTTTTCGCGGGCTTTCCAAATTCGTTCCATTGCGTCTCTTTCTTTTTGTATCCCGTTTTTCATTGCAAGAAATCCTTCACGGATGGCTTTCCATTGTTCAGAGAATTCAAGGCTCGTTAAATAATCGTACAGCAAATGCATTTTATCTCCTTTATTTTCCTGGCTTTTTGCGGAGGTAAAAACCCTGATCACACCGTCGCGTAAAACATTGGCCATAGCTTTCACTTCAGAAAAACTACATATCCATACACCATCTCTTAATCCAAAACAATCCATATCCTTAGGCATTGTTTTAGTTACCAGCACTGCAATATCAGCGCCCTTACTACGCATATCTTTTTTTAGTTTTTCTATCCAGTCTGCTCCAAAATTCTCTGTGCGTTTGCTTTCATAAATTATCTTACCACATTCCTGTCCAAAATTATTCCGTATTACATGGATACAATCAGCACCACGCATACCCTTGCTAACTTCGGTGATGATGTCAAAAGGGAAGGCATTCCTTAATAAGAATTCCAATGCAAGTTCCTGCACTTCTCCCTGCAATTGCATAGAGCCCTGTTCCTGCTTGCGGCGCATCTCTTCCGTTAATTTTTTCTGATCTTCCAACTGCTTTTCCAGCTCCTTTTGTTTCATCTGGAATGTATTCTCCCGCAATGAATTTTTTTCAGTTTCCTGTTTTATTATCTGTTCTGTAATGGCTGTTCTTTCATGCATTAATTGCTTTTGCAACACGATCTCAAACTCTGCTTCCTTGTTTTTAAGCTCTTGTTCTTTCTTTAAAAATTCAAATTCTTTTTGACGCGCAGTTTTTAGTTTTTCTTCATTAACAACATTGGCTTGCTGCAATATTTTCAATTTATTCTCAAAATCACTGCTTATGGATTTGTGTAGCTGCTCCTGCACATCTGCTTCTATTTTTTGTTTTTCCTTTTTTAGTCTTTCGGCGAATAGATCATTTTGATTTTTCTTTTTTTCTTCAAATTCTTTTTGTTGCTCCTCCAGTTGCTGCTGCTGAGTTGTAAATTGTTTTACAAGCAGCATCTTTTCTTTATCAAACTTATCTGCATATTCTTTTTCAATGTTTTTCGCAATGGCATCTTCCGCTGCAAATTCATTTTTACAATTTGGACAAATAATTAACGTAGCCATAATTACTAATTAATAATCATTACTGTCCGGTAAAATTAAATAAAAAAGAGGCCGAAGCCTCTAATGTATTATTAGATTTGTAAGTACGACCAAACAAACTAATAA
>JACDBU010000110.1 GCA_013694745.1 Chitinophagaceae bacterium | reverse complement strand
CAAAGGCTCTAACACAGTATTTACAATGGTCTTCATCAGGTATATGAAGTAACTCACAGGAATAATAACTTCCGTGTTTCAGTGTAAGAGATAAATCAGGAAATAAATTATGGTATTTGAAGAAGCAGGAATTTTTTGATGGCGTAAAAGTAAAAATTCTTTTTTAAAATTAATAAATTAATATAAACATAATGTCCACAAAAAAAATCCTCCCCGTTTGGGGGAGGACTACAAGCAATTAGCCAGGTACTGGTTACCATTTATCTACTTCCTCATCATCTTGTTTAGTTTCAATTTCCGGGGTTGCAGCTTCCGCAATTCCGGTAGAAGTATTTTCATCCTGCCCGGTTTCAGCAACCGGAGTGGTAGTTTCGACTTGTGTGGCAGTTTCGTTTGGCGAACTGGTTTCACCTTCTGCATTTTCAGAAGGATTGTGCTCATGATTATTTTCATGATTAAAAGCATCAAAATCAAAATCAGGCATCAGGTCTGTCTTTACATAATCAACGGCTTCCGTAAGACCTTTTATGAATTTATTAAAATCTTCTTTGTATAAAAATATTTTATGCCTGTCGTAACCATCTTCATTAAATCGCTTCCTGCTTTCGGTAATGGTTAAATAAAAATCATTGCCACGGGTTTCTCTTACATCAAAAAAGTAAGTCCTGCGTTTACCTGCCCTAATCCTGGCACTATAAACACTTTCCATTTTTTTATCATTATTCTCGTATGCCACTGTTGATTTTTTTTAAATTATGAATTGATCTTTTTATGTGCTGCAAAGATAAAACTGTTTTCTTAATAGCAAAATTTTACATCTACCTATATTATACACTTACCCCGGCCTTTTCATGTTGCTGCTGGTGATAATACATTTCGGCATAACTGCCATTTAATTTCATTAATTCTTCATGCGTTCCCTGCTCTGTTATAGATCCATCTTTTACCAGTATGATCTTGTCAAAATCAAAAAGAGAAAAGATCCTGTGTGTGATAATTATAGCAGTTTTGTTATTGAGATAATTATACAAATTGGTAATGATCTCATTTTCTGTTTTAGCATCAACCGCACTAAGACAATCATCAAATATTACTATTTCATGATTTTTTATCAGCGCCCTGGCAATGGATATACGCTGTTTTTGACCACCGCTTAAAGTAACTCCCCTTTCGCCAATCATAGTTTGATATTGATGGGGGAAATGCATTATCTCCTTATCGATCACTGCCTGCGTTGCCGCCTCCCTTATCTTATCAGGAACAACATCAATTTCACTAAAACCAATATTGTTTTGTACCGTATCGCTAAACAAAAACACATCCTGCGGTACATAGCTGATCTGTGAATGCAATGAATGCAGGTCAATATTTTTGATGGGAATGTCATCGTAAAAGATCTCCCCTTTTTGCGGATCGTACATTCGTAACAAAAGCTGGGCAACAGTAGATTTCCCGGCGCCTGTCTTTCCAACAATGGCAATCTTCTCTCCTTTTTTTATGCTAAGATTAAAATTTTTTATTGCATGGATGCCGGTATGCGGGTAAACAAAATCCACATTTTTAAAAGTAATATTTCCTTTTAATATAACCGGTTTTGTTGCAGCCTCGTTCCTGATATCCGAACGGGTATGCAAAAATTCATTGATACGGCGCTGCGATGTTATGGCTCTTTGTATCATACTGGCCGTCCACCCAATTGCACTAACCGGAAAAGTAAGAATGAGAATGTACATCACAAACTCACCGATCACCCCGATATTTATTTGACCGTTTATAACATACATCCCTCCTATGAGTATGGTAATTAAAGTACTTAAACCAATAAGCAGGGAGATAGATGGGAAATAAATGGCTTCTGTTTTTGATAATGAGATCGCATTACGCCTGTAGGCTTCACTATTCTTTTCAAAAAAATTAAGCATGGCCTTCTCCTGGACAAAAGATTTTATCACCCTTATTCCTGAATAAGATTCCTGTGCATTGGAAGTAAGATCAGAAAGCAGGGATTGTATCTTATCACTTTTCCTGTTGATGATTGTATTTACATAATAAACAGTAAATGCCAGTATTGGCAAGGGCATCAGCACATACAGTGTTAGCTCTTTGTTTTCTTTGAGCATATAAAAAACGGAGAAGCCAATGGTTGCTGCGAGGTTTATAAGGTACATGATGGCAGGGCCGGTGTATTGCCTTACACGACTAACATCTTCAGAGATACGATTCATCAGGTCGCCCGTATTGTGTGTCTTATAAAAGTTGCTGTCGAGCGTTAAGTAATGTTTAAAAATCTCGTTCTTTTGGTCATACTCAATATGCCGGCTCATGACTATAATAGTTTGCCGCATCAAAAACATAAAGAACCCGCTTATCAATGCAAGCGCCAGTAAAATTATCCCACATACCAATATTTTATTTTTGAATGTAGAAGAAGTGTTCTCAACATTTTTTATGATCAGCTTTTGCACCAGCGGATCATAATTGCTTTTTGCCACGGTGTGTGAACCATCCTTCTTTAATGTTTGTTCTACTGTATTTAAAACATACTTTGTTACCTGCGGAGATAGTATCCTGAAATAATTTGACAAGACAATAAAAATGATCCCTAATAAAAATAACCACCTGTATTTCCAGAAATATTTGTTCAGGGATCTAAGTTGTTTCATTACTGTAAAGTTAGCAATCAGTTGGTGAGAAACATGAGATTAGGTAGATGGGTTAAACGCTCGCTAAATTTTAACGTCAACATAATGTTTTATATAATATTTTTGCAGTTATTCTAAAAGCATTGAATATATCGACACATACAAAATATTTTATTTTTTATCACCAGTTAACTACCGGTGTGTATGCCGTTTGCTTTGACCTTTTCCGTTATCTCTGCGGGCGACGTGGATACTGATAGGACGAGCCTTTAACCCTGGCCCCTATCAGTGGAATGATCCCGTTATCTATTTGGATTGGTTATCCTCACTAAAATATATCGCTCATACATTGGACAATAATATAATTATAAGGGTAGCGACAACTGCAGACAGTAGTTACGCTAAAATAATAACTGATGAAATGGCTGCTTCAGCCCAGGCAAGAGGCACAGGTATTGCGCGGAGAACTCCTGAATATGTAATTCAAAAGATCAATGAAGGAAAAGCAGTTATTGCTGTTACCCCGGAGAATGCATGGGTAGGATTTTGTTATATCGAAACATGGGAAGGCGAATATGTGGCCAATTCCGGCCTTATAGTGTCCCCGGCATTTAGAAAAACGGGTGTTGCAAAAGCCATTAAGCAAAAAATATTTGAACTAAGTCGGGAGAAATATCCCGATGCAAAATTATTTGGTTTAACAACAGGCCTTGCGGTAATGAAGATAAACAGTGACCTGGGTTACGAGCCGGTAACTTATTCTGAATTAACACAGGATAATAAATTCTGGGAAGGGTGTAAAAGTTGTGTGAACTACGAAATATTGATGAGTAAGGATAGAAGCAACTGTATGTGCACAGCAATGTTGTACGACCCCAAAGATCATTATGAACCACAGGAAACAAAAGAATATTTTCAAAATAAATCCAAGGTATACGAACGGCTGATAAGATTTAAGCAAAGTAAATTCCTGAACCGGTTAAAAAGAAGATCTGTGAATACTAAAAAGCTGAAATCAATTATTTTCCAATTCTTTAATTTTTAAATATGAGCACTGATCCACAGGTTTTAGTAAAACCCGTTTTGGGCAAAGGCAGTAAAGTAGTGCTCGGTTTTAGCGGAGGATTGGATACATCGTTTTGTGTAAAATATTTTACAGAAGAAAAAGAATATGAAGTTCACAGCATTGTTGTTAATACGGGCGGCTTTAGCAAAGATGAATTAAACGACATTGAAAAACATGCGTATAAGTTGGGTGTAAAAACACACATCGCTGTTGATGCTGTTGAACCATATTATGATGGAATTATAAAATTTCTTGTATACGGCAACGTTTTAAAAAATAATACCTACCCGCTAAGTGTAAGCGCAGAGCGACTTACACAGGCTTTGCATATTGCAGATCATGTGGTTGAATTAAAAGCCGATGCAGTTGCACACGGCAGTACCGGCGCCGGTAACGACCAGGTTCGTTTTGATATGATCTTTCATAACATGATACCGGGTGTAGAGATCCTTACACCTATAAGGGATCTAAAGATCAGCAGGGATGAAGAAGTTGAATACCTGAAAAGCAAAGGTGTTGAAATGAATTTTGAAAAGTCGCACTATTCAATAAATAAAGGTTTGTGGGGAACCAGTGTTGGCGGCAAAGAAACACTCAGCAGTAAGGGCATGTTACCCGAAGATGCCTGGCCAACACAAATAACAAAATCGGGCACCGAAGAAGTGAGGCTACATTTTCATAAAGGCGAAATAAAAAAGATCAACGATAAAAAATTTGAACATTCTTCAGAAGCGATCCAATATCTTCAAATGATCACCGGGCCTTATGGAATAGGCAGAGATATCCATGTTGGCGACACCATCATCGGCATAAAAGGACGAGTTGGGTTTGAAGCAGCCGCTCCCATGGTAATTATCAAAGCACATCACGCACTGGAAAAAAATGTATTAACAAAATGGCAACTCACTATCAAAGACCAGCTGGCACAATTTTATGGAAACTGGCTGCACGAAGGACAGATATTAGATCCTGTTATGCGGGATATAGAATCTTTTCTTGAATCATCACAAAGAAATGTAACAGGTGATGTGTTTGTTCAGCTTATGCCTCATCATTTCCAGGTTACCGGTATTGAATCGTCTTATGATCTTATGAATAGTAAATATGGAAAATATGGTGAAATGAATAGCGGGTGGAGCGGAGAAGATGTTCGTGGATTTAGTAAGATATTTGGCAACCAGACGATGATCTATCACCAGGTAAAAAAGCATGCAGATAAAAATCATTAAGCCTGGTCTTAAAGGTGATAAAAAAATATTATGAAAATACGGGTAGGCATAATTGGTGGGGCAGGTTATACCGGTGGCGAATTGATACGGGTATTATTAAATCATCCGCAGGCGGAAATTGTTTTTGTAAACAGTAAAAGCAATGCTGGTAAATATATTCACGAGGTGCACAGCGATCTGCTGGGTGATAGCTTGCTCAAATTTTCTCTTCCAGGAGAAATAACGCCTGGTAGTATATCCGTTCTTTTTTTATGTGTGGGTCATGGAGAAGCAGGTAAATTCCTGGAACAAAACAAAATTGATAAAAACATAAAGATCATTGATCTCTCACAGGATTTTCGGCTTGCCAAAAATGCTGAAACCGGCGATCGAAAATTTATCTACGGCCTTCCAGAATTAAATAAAGAAAAAATAAGAGAGGCCAATAATATAACCAATCCGGGATGCTTTGCAACTGCTATTCAATTAGGATTATTGCCACTTGCAAAAAATAAATTGTTGAAGGATGTTTATACAACCGGGATCACCGGCTCAACCGGCGCAGGCCAGGGCCTTTCCGATACATCGCATTTTAGCTGGCGCGCAAACAATATCCAGGCGTATAAAACTTTAACGCATCAACATTTATTTGAGATCAATGAAGCGTTAGATTTATCCCCTTCTGTATCAAGCAGCATTCACTTCGTACCCTGGCGCGGGGATTTTACAAGAGGAATATTCATAAGCAGCCAATTGAAATGTGATCTTACTGAAAGTGACATAAAAAAAATGTATGAAGATTTTTATAAAGAACATCCATTTACTTTTTTTAGTCACGAACCTATTTCGTTAAAGCAGGTTGTTAATACAAATAAATGTGTTGTGCAAATTGAAAAAATAGATGACAATTTAGTCGTGCATTCGGCTATCGATAATTTGCTAAAAGGTGCAAGCGGCCAGGCTGTTCAAAATATGAACCTCATGTTTGGGATTGATGAAGAAGCAGGATTGAAATTAAAAGCAAATTATTTTTAGTTGATTTTTTATTTTTTCAAGACTTGATTTAATGAATGTGATATTATAGATCTTACAAATTATTTATTTCTTATGACTTTATTTGATGTATACCCACTTAATGATATCACCATTGTTAAGGCAAAGGGTTCTTATGTTTGGGATGATAAAGGCACAAGCTACCTGGATATGTATGGTGGTCATGCCGTTATAAGCATAGGCCATTCAAACCCTCACTGGATGCAGCGCATAGAAGACCAGCTTCACAAAATTGCTTTCTATTCAAATTCAATAAAGATCCCCTTACAACAGCAATTGGCTGATAAACTTGGGAAGGTTAGTGAAAAAGAAGCATACCAGTTATTCCTGTGCAATAGCGGCGCAGAAGCAAATGAGAATGCATTAAAGCTTGCATCATTTTACAATGGAAGAAAAAAAATTATTGCTTTTAAAAAGGCGTTTCATGGACGTACTTCTCTTGCCGTGGCTGCTACTGATAATCCTGGAATTGTAGCTCCGGTTAATGAAACAGAGAATGTTATCTTTCTGCCCTTCAATGATTGTGAAGCCTTAATGGAATATTTTAAAGATCATGGAAATGAAATTTCTTCTGTTATTATTGAAGGTATACAAGGTGTGGGTGGCATTAATGTAGCGGATATAAAATTCTTACAATTGATAAGGGAGTTATGTACAGAGCACGATGCTGTATTTATTGCCGATAGTGTTCAATGCGGATATGGGAGAAGCGGGAAATTTTTCTCGCATGATTTTGCTGGAATAGATGCTGATATATATTCGATGGCAAAAGGAATGGGCAATGGTTTTCCTGTTGGTGCAATATTGATTGCGCCGCAAATTCAGCCAAAACACTTTATGCTTGGAACTACTTTTGGGGGCAATCACCTTGCCTGTGCCGCAGCCCTGGCGGTTTTAGAAGTAATTGAAAAGGACGAACTGATGAAAAAGGTTGAAGAGAATGGAACTTATTTAATGAATGAATTGAAAGCCATAAAAGACATTTCAAATGTGCGGGGCAAAGGATTAATGATTGGATTTGATGTACCTGAAAATTTAAAGGATCTTAAAAAGAATTTACTTTTTAAACATCATATTTTTACGGGTGAGGCTAAGCCAAATGTTATCCGGCTCCTTCCGGCGTTAAATATAAATCGCAGTAGTATTGATGAATTTTTGACAGCATTACGTATTGAAATCTCAGCCTTAACTTCAACCTCAACCTCACCCTCAAACTTAAGCTCAATCCCAAATTGAAAAATTTTATTTCTGTTGATGATGTTACTAATATGGATGCTTTGGTGCAAACAGCGCTTAAGTATAAAGCATCACCGTTTACAGAAAGAACTTTGGGTAAAGACAAACGCATTGGCTGTCTTTTTTTTAATCCAAGCATGAGAACTCGTCTTAGCACTCAAATAGCTGCCCAGAATTTAGGAATGGAGGCCATTGTATTGAATGTTGGACAGGAAGGCTGGACGTTGGAATTTGAAGAGGGTGTTATTATGAATGGAACGAGTGTTGAACATATAAAAGATGCAGCGCCTGTTTTAGGAAGTTACTTTGATATGCTGGGAGTAAGAACTTTTCCATCACTGAAAGATCGTGAGGAGGATTATTCTGAAAAATACCTGCACCAGTTCATCAAATATGCCGGCGTACCCATTATTAGCCTGGAAAGTGCAACTTTACATCCCTTGCAAAGCCTGGCAGATATTATTACCATTGAGGAATATTTACAATTCAATAATAAAGAGCATCTTCATTCTCTTTTAAAATCAATTTTCAATGAGGCAGGTGAGGATAAAAATTCAAATAAGATCAAAGTCGTACTTAGCTGGGCGCCACATGTAAAACCGCTGCCACAATGTGTTGCCAACAGTTTTTCTCAATGGATGAATGCATGGGGTAAAGCGGAATTTGTTATCACGCATCCTGCCGGGTATCAACTTGATGAGTCTTTTACAAAAGGAGCAACGATCATTACAAACCAGGATGAAGCTTTAAAAAATGCAGATTTTGTGTATGTAAAAAACTGGAGTTCTTATCACGACTATGGTAAAATATTATGCAATGATGAGTGCTGGATGCTGACAAATGAAAAACTAACGGTTACTAATAACGCTAAAGTTATGCATTGCCTGCCCGTAAGGCGGAATGTAGAATTAAGTGATGAAATTTTAGACGGGCCAAATAGTATTGTTACACAGCAGGCAGCAAACAGGGTTTGGTCTGCCCAGGCGGTATTGAGTGAAATTTTGGAAACATCAAACTATAACATAAAACATAAAGGGGATAAATCTCAATAGTAATGAAAGAAAATATGTTTTATGGGGCAACACCATTAATTTTTCAGAGAGCTGACGAATTGCGAAGTCGCATGACAGCAGCAGAAGAAATTTTATGGAATGCAATACATATTAATGAATGGCACCTTAAATTCAGGCGGCAGCATCCTATTGCTAGCTACATTACAGATTTTTATTGTCATGCTATCAAATTGGTTATTGAGATAGATGGTGAAATACATGATTCAGTTGATGCAAAAAAAAATGATGACGAGCGCGAGCTACATTTGAAAGATTTAGGTTTAACGGTCATAAGATTTAAGAACTCAGAAATAATTACCGATAAAAAAAACGTATTAATTAAAATTGGTCAAACAATAAAAGGATTACAATCCACCCCTAATCCCCCTTTAGGGGATGGTGGTAGAAGCAAAGACCTTCCCAACCCCCCTTTAGGGGATGGTGGTAAAAGCAAAGACCTTCCCAACCCCCCTTTAGGGGATGGGGGCAAGGGCAAGGGCAAGGGCAAAACGACTTTATACATTATTAAGATTGGCGGTAATATTATTGATGATACCGAAAAGCTTTCTGCATTTCTAAAAGATTTTGCATCTATTGGTTCTCAATCTTCTCAATCTTTGGAACCTGCCATAAGAAAGATCCTCGTACATGGTGGTGGAAAATTAGCCACACAACTTGCAGAAGAATTGAAGATACCTCAACAACTTGTCAACGGAAGGCGAATAACTGATGCAGCAACATTGAAAATAGTAACTATGGTTTATGCCGGGTACATCAATAAAAATATCGTGGCTGTATTACAGGCAAACGGATGCAATGCCATAGGTATTACAGGTGCTGATGCAAACGCAATACAGGCCCACAAACGCACCCCTTCATGGGATGGGGGCATGCCAGAATTTCCTAACCCCCCTTCAGGGGATGGGAACATTCCCGAATTTCCCAACCCCCCTTC
>JACDBU010000012.1 GCA_013694745.1 Chitinophagaceae bacterium | reverse complement strand
CACTTTAGGCGTGGAAGGAAAGCGTGTTTGTGTTCAGGGCCTGGGAAATGTGGGATACCATACTGCGTATTTTTTTAGAGAAGCAGGGGCAAAAATAGTTGGCCTTGCAGAATATGAAGGTGCCATTTGGAATGAAGATGGATTAGATCTTGAAGCAGTTGTGGCGCATCGTAAAGCCACCGGTTCCATCCTGGATTTTGAGGGGGCAACTAATTTTGCAACTACAAATGATGCCCTTGAAATGGATTGCGATATTTTAATTCCGGCTGCATTGGAAAATGTTATTAATGGAGAAAATGCAGCAAGAATAAAAGCAAAAATAATTGGTGAAGGAGCTAATGGTCCGCTTACACCGGATGCGGATGAGATCCTGGCGCTTAAGGGCACGCTGGTTGTGCCGGATATGTACCTTAATGCGGGCGGGGTAACAGTAAGTTATTTTGAATGGCTAAAAAACCTTAGCCATGTACGTTATGGACGCATGGAAAAAAGATTTACAGAAAATATGAATCATCATATCCTGGGACAGATGGAAGAACTTACGGGTAAAAATGTTAGTGCAAATGAAAGGGAATTTATTTTGCATGGTGCCGATGAAGTTGACCTGGTAAGGAGTGGCCTTGAAGAAACCATGATAACGGCAACACGCGAGATTATGGATATCTGGGATAAAACCCCTGCTATCCCTGATATGCGTACAGCAGCATATGTTTGCGCAATAAATAAAGTTGCTACTTCCTATGCAGAACTTGGAATTTTTCCATAATTGAAAAGAATTGGGAATTAGGAATTAGTAATTAGCAATTGGTATATTTATATCGATGGTTCTTGCCAACTTGCTACTCGCTACTTACTAATTTCTAATTTCTAATTACTAATTTCTTATTCCTACTTGCCCTCCCCTATTTCTTACTATGCATCCTGCTTCTCAAAAACAATTGGTTAATGCTTTTATTTTCATAAGCATTGCGAATGGCGATACCAAAAAGATCAGCAACTGAGGCCACTTTTATTTTTGGAGATTCTTTTTTTAATGGGATGGTATTACATACAACGAGTTCTTCCAAAACACTGTTCTCAATATTTTGATATGCATTGCCGCTTAATACTGGGTGCGTACAAAAAGCGCGTACGCTGCGTGCTCCTTTATCCTTAAGCAAACCCGCACTGGTGGCCAGCGTACCACCGGTATCGCAAATATCATCAATTAAAACAATGTCCCTGTCTGTAACATCACCGATTACCACCATACTCGAAATTTCATTCGCTCTTTTTCTATGCTTATCACAGATAACCATATCAACTTCAAAATAACTTGCAACTTCACGGATCCGGTTTGCGCTTCCTACATCCGGAGCAGCGAAAGTTAGATTTTCAAGACCCAGGTTTTCTATATATGGAATAAATATTGCGGATGAATCAAGGTGATCTACGGGGATATCAAAATATCCTTGTATTTGTGGTGCATGCAGATCCATTGTAATGAGCCTGTCGGCTCCGGCTTCCATAAGCATATTTGCTACCAGCTTGGAACCTATGGCAACGCGCGGACGGTCTTTGCGGTCCTGCCGGGCATAACCATAATAGGGAATCACCGCTATCACTTTATAAGCCGATGCTCTTTTAGCAGCATCTATCATCAGTAATAATTCCATTAAATTATCAGTAGGAGCAAAAGTGCTTTGCACTAAAAAAACAAACTGGCCCCGGATACTTTCTTCGAACTCAACACCAATTTCACCATCGCTGAATTTATGGATATTTATTTTTCCCAGGGGCTCGCCGTATTTATGGGATATAAGTTGCGCAAGATATTGTGATCCTGTGCCTGAAAAGATTTTTACATTTGATTGCATGGGGAAGCAGTTTGGCGAAAAAAGAATTCTGGCGAAATTATAATTTATATTGCGATGAATTAACCTGCAGGCATGGAAAGTTTCAACAAGTCATCCACTTCTATTAAAAACTGGGCTGCAGACGACAGGCCGAGGGAGAAATTAATTGCAAAGGGCCCTGCCGCACTGAGTGATTCGGAATTATTAGCCATTTTGATAAGTACAGGGAATAAAGAAAAAAGTGCCGTGGAACTTGCTAAGGAAGTACTGCTCAAAGGCAAAAATAATTTAAATGAACTGGGGAAACTTTCAGTGAAAGACTTAATGAGCATAAAAGGAATTGGAGAGGCAAAAGCAATAAGCCTTGCTGCTGCACTTGAGCTGGGCCGAAGAAGGCAGGCATCAGCTTCACTTCATAAAACCAGTATAACGAAAAGCAATGACCTGGCAGAATTTTTAAAAGCAAGTTTAAAAGATTACCAGTATGAAGTTTTTGCAGTGGTTTTTTTAAATCGTGCAAACAAAATAAATCATTTTGAAATTATAAGCAAAGGCGGATTAACGGGTACAGTAGCCGATCCACGCATAATTTTGAAGAAAGCGCTCGAAGAAGATGCTACATCGATAGTGCTATGTCATAATCATCCTTCCGGAAATTTGAAACCCAGTAAAGCGGATGAAGATCTTACAAACAAAATAAAAGAAGCAGCCAAATATTTCGACATCCGCGTGATGGACCATTTAATTGTTAGCGAAGAAGGGTATTACAGTTTTGCAGATGAGGGGATGTTGTAAAAATCTCATATGGATCTTTAGTAAAAAACTTATAGGATTAGGTAGAATAAGCACAGAACAAATAAGAATGGCTGATAACAAGATAAAAAAAATGATAAAACGAAATAATGAAACGAAAAAAGTGTACGTCATTGCGAGAAGTTTTCGGGGATTTTTGCCGAAACTTCGTGGCAATCTCAGGTGAATGCTGCCT
>JACDBU010000063.1 GCA_013694745.1 Chitinophagaceae bacterium | reverse complement strand
GTTATAGGCAATCTTAATTTTGCAACCCAATTAATTGCGGATGGTAATAAAGGCTTCTTTGTATCCTTCAAAAATGATGTCTCCGTATATATTTATTGTTACAAAGATAATAATGGTATTATGCAGAATTTTGGAGGAGGCATAATGAATGAAAATGCTGTTCAAAGGCAATACCCTCCTTCCTCCTGTGGGCCTTATAGTTATATAGAATATCCGGGAACGAATGTAATAGAATATAATATTTGGTACGATCTGCAGGGAGGGTGTAATGTAATAATGTATATGAATGGCAACACCAGCCCCCAGGGTGTAATGATAACCTACAATAAATTATTCAGGGCAAAGAAAAATGCTGCATCAACCCAATACTTTCGCAACACAGATTATACTGCAACCCCTTTGGTAACTAATTATCAAAAGGATAATGTTTATCGTTTATGGTTTGTAAAAACTGATTATTACACTACACACTGTGCAGATGGAAGTGGAGGCACATCGTATCGTTTATTGCAAAACGGCTACCAGGTTATTGATGGAAGCTATCAGTATTATCCCACAGGAGCCTATGATTATTCTTTCCCTAAAGGCACTACCGTTGCCACCACCGGTAATATTAATGTGGCTGAATTAGCAGTTGCCAAACGAACTTATATAAACAACACATTATCTAATTTTAGTGTTCTGGGGTATGGACTTAAAGAAGAAAAATATGATAGTATTCCTTATCAAAGAGCTTCATCAACCGATCCTGAAATTGGTTACAATACAGTTGAGCCACCAATGAATTCATTAAATAATTTTCGTGATACATTACTTGCAGAATCCATTTATTCATACGACTTTTCTTTGGCCAGTGGCGGAAATCAAATCTACTCCTCAGCATTAGTTGCAGAGCCCGGTTTAAGTAATGGCAACAGAACTGTACGATTGCAACATCTTGCTGTAGAACAAAAAACTTTAGACTCCTTTGCTATTGTTTATAAAACCAATTTAAAACAAGGGGTTTTAATTGGTAAAGACATTCAAAACTTTTTTTTCGGTGGTCAATACGACATCCCTCTGTTAACGGTTAATAACAGTGGCAACGCTTTGTTTTATATCAAAGAAAATAATGGCAATTCCGGTCCGGTACGTGTGAGCCCTGTATTTACTGGTGCTGAGCTTGCGTGGGGTGCAATGGGCAGAGCCATTGGAACCGGCGTGTTCAATGGGAGTTATTATAATATGGATCAACCTTTTGCTGCTCTCGATCCGGTTAATGGTAGCGCGGGTATAAGCTGGAAAGATAACCGGAATAGTTCCACTACAAGTGATGATATTTTTATACAACACCTCGATAGTTTAAATCGCACTAATTATTATCCGCCAGTTAAAAGAATAAGATTGATACCTAACCCTTATACTGCTACCTCATCAAATCCTTTAGCTCTCTTTGGAAGCAGTAAAAGGTATAGCCTTTTTGAAACTTATGCACCCTATGGTACTGACATAGGAGTAACACCTGTTGCAGAAATAAAAGATGATAATTATTTCGGATCTGTCACTGTAAGGGTTTTTCAAAGTAGTGGAAGTATACGTGCATACAATGGCAGGGCTTATCTTGACAGAAACTTCACAATTTTTTCAGATAGTATTCCACCGAATTCAAATTTTAATATTCGTTTATATTTTACCAAAACAGAGTTCAATGCTTTAAAGGCAAATGATAATACAATTATTACACCGGCAGACCTGGTAGTAATAAAACAACCGCACAATACCTCTGCTTATCCTGATACTTATGCTCCTCTTGCCAATGAACAATTGCTTACACCCATTGCATGGGATTCGGTTGCCAATGGGTATTACGTAGAAGTGAGAACAAACAGTTTTGGAGATTTTTTCATTCAAAAATCCACCATTGCTGCATTATGCCCTGGTGGCAGCACTGCAATTATCTCAAACCTAACCGGCAGCACTTACCAATGGAAGGTTAATAACGGAAGCGGTTTTGTAAACGTTATTAATAATGCAAACTACAGCGGCGCAACTTCAGCAACATTGCAATTGAATAATATTCCAACAACTTTTGCAGGCTACCAATACCTGTGTGTCGTTAATGGTGGTACCAACAGCGCTGTAACTACTTTGCATTTCATAAATACATGGAGTGGTGCGGTGAATAACAATTGGGAAAATGCTGCTAACTGGAGTTGCGGTTCAGTTCCCGATGCCAATACAGATGTTGTTTTAATTGCAGGAACTGTTGTGGTGAATTCAAATGCAACATGCAGAAGTCTTACAACAAATGTGGGCGTATCATTTACTGTTAGTGTAGGATATATTTTTACGGTAACGCATTAAGGATGATATAACAGCAATTAAGTTTACCGCAAAGTAAGACAGGAATAAAAAAATGGTGGATAATAAGATTCGTTTGGCTGCTGCAAAGAAAACCATTGAAAAAATAGTAAAGAATTAATTCTGAACTTAAAATAATTATATGATAGATGAAAAGATGCTAATGAAATAATGGTCAGGCACCACATGTCCGTCGAAGACTTTTTAGTGTTTCTGGATGATCTCCAACATGGCGGGTAAAAGCCGGATATTATTCGTTCTTGCTTCTTGCCGGCTTGTTTCGATATAAGTTCTTAGTAAAATTGGTATTATAGTACTCATGCCTTTTTAAATTCTTCAATTTCATCCAAATACGTTTTTGCTTTTATAATTGACGTCCATTCTTTGTTGCTAAGCAAAATTTTCAACCATATCTTATTTGCATTTTTGAGCGTTATATTTTTATATAACCAAATAGCCAGGAATGTAAAAAATAAAGTAACAGGAAATGCAATTAACCAAAATTTTATGTCGTTCATTATCCATTTTGTACTCCAGAAAAAAGTAGTATAAAAAGGTAATTGTAACCATAAAATTCGAAGTCCATTTATGGTAGAGGATTGTAATTCTGCCAGCTTCTTTTGTACATCTATAATGCTTTCACTATAATTTATTTGTTGTATAAGTAAAATATGTTTTATATAAATTGCAATAGCAATAATTGAAAAAAGCATTGATATAATTACAGAAATGGTAAAATATGGATTTAAAAAATGATTGTCATAAGCCAATACTGCCAAAAAAACTACCCACAGAATTCCTAAAACAATTGCCCAACTTTTAAAGATGGATAAGGACTTGAGCTTTGATTGGGCTTTGTGTGTCTGCAAATATTCAAAAGTCTTAATGTTTAAGGCCCAGGATTGGAGGTTTAATATTTTCGCCTCGTCCATTGTTTGGTCGTAAGCTTTCCACATGTTTTTTAATTCAATATCTTCCATAATATTATTTTTTTGCGTTTGTAATATCTTGTTTCAATTTCTCTTTTATCCTGCTTACTTTAGTGGCAACATTGGTTTCCGTG
>JACDBU010000053.1 GCA_013694745.1 Chitinophagaceae bacterium | reverse complement strand
TCTTAGTGGTGACCTTTGTCTCATGATTTTTATTTAGATGTAAAAAAATTTTTTTAGCCCCTTTAGGGGTTGGGGTTTAGCCATACAATTCCAGGTGTATTGCTTTTCTATCGTAACCAAGCGCAGTTATTTTTTTTCTTGCATCATCTATCATCGCTTTCCATCCGCATAAATAAAATTTAGCAGGTTTAAGATCATGCATTTCTTCACAGGCTTCAGTATTCTGTTTGCAAATTTCTTCATACAGGCTGTGTACATAACCTTTGCGTCCATCCCAATCCTCCCGGCTTAGTGTAGGCATATAAGTGAAGCTATCGAGGTTGCTTTGCAGCGATCTCATTTCATCATGATATAAAAGATCTTTTTGTGTTCTGCAGCCAAACATAAGGTACATATTCTGATGCGGAACATTATGCAACAAAATGTAATTAAGCATACTCCTGAAAGGTGCAATGCCCGTACCCGTGCAAATAAAGAAAAGATCTTTATCAATTGTTTCAGGTAAAACAAAAACGCCCTGGGGTCCGCGAAGCGTAAGCTCACTGCCTTCCTTCATTTCATTAAATAAATAGGTAGTGCCTGCGCCGCCTTCCAGTAAAACTATAAGTAATTCAAAAATATTTGTGCCGTCGGGCCAACTTGCAATGGAGTAGCTGCGCCAACGTTTATTTTTTTGTTCATGAATGGGAAGATCAAGCGTAACGAACTGCCCCGCTTTAAAATCAAACCGTTCAAGCTCGGGCACCTGTATCCAAAACCGCTTAGTATTATATGTTTCATCAACAATGCGGATAACCTTTCCCGTACGCCAGGGTTCAACAGCCATAAATATTTTTTCGGTAAAATACAATTTTTTTAAATAGGGGCTCTCATCCGCGTTAATTCTCATCAGCAATTATTACGGCTGTACGCTGCAAATCCGCCACAAAAGCTATGTACAGGCTTCAGCGTGTTTTACGCTTCCATCCGTCAGCCTTTCATCAATAAAATAAATCCGGGCTCAGATTATTTACCAATTAATATTTGGGCTAAAGCCAATTAAGTACTGTCTATTAGCGCCAGCCTTAAAGGGTGGGGCTACAACCATATGTAACTCCCGCAAGGCTTTGGCCTTGAAGGCAAATACACAATAGGGTAATAAAATGTATCCTATTTTTGCACAGCGAATGAATTTGGATGTGTTGTTGAATAGTTATAAGAACGATCCCCGCATTTTTACAATAGCGGATAAGATCGTTATGCCTGCCACGAAAATTTCGCAGTCTCAACCGCAAAAAATACATCTTACAGGTTTGCAGGGAAGCTCTTCCCAGTTCATCATCAATTCTGTTTTTAATCACCCTGCTGCATCTAAAATCAATCACCTTATTATTTTAAGAGATGCTGAAGAGGCTGCTTATTTCCATAACACACTGGAAAATATCAGCAATGCCTTAAACATCTTTTATTTTCCCTCTTCTTTTAAAACAAAAAAGAATTACCGGCTCTTAAACAGCAGCCATGTAATGCTGAGAACGGAATGCCTTACTAAATTTTCTACGGCTGCACCTTCAGCAAGAGTTGGTGCAATCATAACTTATCCTGAAGCTTTGTTTGAAAAAGTGGTGCTGTCAAAAACGTTGTCATCAAATATTATTTCGTTTAAGCAGGGAGAAACTATTGATGTTGATGGAATATTAAAACGCTTTGTTGAATATGGCTTTGAGAGAACTGATTTTGTATATGAACCCGGTCAGTTTGCCGTACGCGGCGGCATACTCGATATTTATTCCTTTGGAAATGAAAAACCCTATCGTATTGAATTATTCGGAAATGAGATTGACAGCATAAGAATTTTCGATCCTGAGAACCAGCTAAGTGAAAGAAAATTATTGCAGGTAAATATTATCCCGAATGTAGAAACGCAATTTGATTCAGGCGAAAAAGTTTCATTGCTGAATTTTTTGCCGGAGAATACTGTTGTGTGGACCGAAGATTGGGAGTTTATCAAAGAGAAAATTATTCAGCAGGAAGAAGATGTTCATTCATATTTGGAAATACAAAAACAGTTGGCAGTTGTCAGTGGTCAGTCGCCGGCAAATAAAAATATTATTGGAACCGAAGATGATGATTTGAATCAGAAAATAATTTCTGAAAGCGATTTTGTAAAAGCAGGTGTTTTAGAAGAACAAGTTAAGCAGCGACATGTAATAGAGATCGGCAGGAAGAGTCCATCCCTGCTAAGTAGCCCATCCCCACAAACTTCCGTGAAAATGGAAGGCTCTACTCAAGCTCCTTCCCCAGGGGAAGAGGAGGAAAATTTAAACCATTCAAAACCAGAAGTATTATCAGATAACAAAGCAACAATTGATCTAAGTTCTCCCTTCGGGGGACAAGGGGCTTTTACCATCCGTCCGCAACCTGCATTTAACCGCCAATTCAACCTGCTCATTCAAAATTTAAAAGAGCTCGAGCAAAAAAAATACAACATCTTTTTATTTGCAGACAATCCAAAGCAATTAGAAAGATTGCACAGCATTTTTTCTGATCTGAATGCAGAGATACAATTCACTCCAATTCCAACTTCTATTCATGAAGGGTTTATTGATGATGATTTAAAGTTGGTTTGTTACACTGATCATCAAATATTTCAGCGCTATCATAAATACAAAGTAAAGCAGGCATTCAGTAAAAATAAAGCGCTTACTTTAAAAACACTGCGTGAATTGCAGCCAGGCGATTTTGTAACGCATATTGACCATGGAGTTGGGGTATATAGTGGCTTACAGAAAATCGATGCCAACGGTAAAATGCAGGAAGCTGTAAGAATAGTTTATAAAGACAGAGACCTTTTGTATGTAAATATTTCTTCTTTACATAAGATAAGCAAGTATAGCGGCAAGGAAGGCACTGTGCCAAAAATGAATAAGCTTGGCAGTGATGTATGGAATAAATTGAAAGATAAAACAAAGAAGCAGGTAAAGGACATCGCCACCGATCTTATAAAATTATATGCACAGCGAAAAAGTTTGAAAGGCTTTGCGCATTCACCGGATAATTACATGCAAACCGAACTGGAGGCTTCTTTTATTTATGAAGATACCCCTGATCAAAATAAGGCTACACTGGATGTGAAACGCGATATGGAAAAGCCTTCTCCCATGGACAGGCTGGTATGCGGTGACGTGGGTTTTGGTAAAACAGAGATCGCCATACGGGCAGCATTTAAAAGCTGTTGTGATGGCAAACAAGCTGCAGTACTGGTTCCTACAACCATCCTGGCCTACCAGCATTTTAAAACCTTTGGTGAAAGACTGGACGATTTCCCGGTTACGGTAGATTACATCAACCGGTTTAAATCATCTAAAGAAAAAAAAGAAACACTTAAAAAATTAGAAGAAGGTAAGATAGATATAATCATTGGCACACATGCCTTGCTGAGCAAAGATGTGAAATTTAAAGACCTGGGCATAATGATAATAGATGAGGAGCAGAAGTTTGGCGTTGCCTCCAAAGAAAAATTGAAACTGATACGTACCACGGTTGATTCGCTAACACTAACGGCAACGCCTATCCCAAGAACATTACAGTTTAGCCTCATGGGCGCACGTGATCTTAGCATCATCAATACACCACCCCCCAACCGGCAACCCATACAAACGGAGGTACACCAGTTTAACCAGGAATTTATACGCGATGCCATTTATTATGAGACCGAAAGAGGCGGACAGGTTTTCTTTATCCATAACCGCGTAAACGGATTAGCTGAAATGAAAGGACTGATACAGGGCTTATGCCCGGATCTTAGCATCGCCTATGCCCATGGCCAGCTGGATGGTGATAAGCTGGAAGAAACGATCCTCGATTTCATGGACAAAAAATATGATGTGCTGGTATGCACCAACATCATTGAAAGTGGCGTGGATATCCCGAACGTAAATACCATAATCATCAATAATGCCCATCATTTTGGATTGAGTGACCTACACCAGTTACGGGGCAGGGTTGGCCGAAGCAACCGGAAAGCATTTTGCTACCTGGTGGCTCCGCCGATGAGTACTTTGCCTGTCGACAGCCGTAAGCGCTTAACTACCCTGGAGCAATACAGTGACCTGGGCAGTGGTTTCCAGATAGCTATGCGTGACCTGGATATAAGGGGCGCCGGAAATTTACTGGGAGGTGAGCAAAGCGGTTTCATTGCCGAAATAGGTTTTGAGATGTATCAGAAAATATTAGATGAGGCAATACGGGAGTTGAAAAGAAAAGAGTTCAAAGAATTGTTTAAAGAAGAGATAAGGCAGCAGGATGATTTTGTACGGGACTGCACCATTGATACAGACCTTGAAATATTGATACCGGACGATTACGTTGAAAGCATTACTGAGCGGTTAAGCCTGTATTCAAGGCTTGATAACTGTGAGACTGAAAAGGATCTGGGTAATTTTCATACTGAGATGACAGATCGTTTTGGTCCCATACCATTGCCGGTTGAAGACCTGTTTACAACTGTAAGATGTCGCAAAATTGCGGTAGAACTGGGCTTTGAAAAAATGCGGCTGAAATCTAATACGCTGAAATGCTTTTTTGTAAGCAACCCGGAATCGCCGTATTTTCAAAGCGAAACATTCAATGGGATCTTGAAATTCATTCAAACACAAACCAGTAAAGCGAAACTGAAACAAGTTGGAAGAAACGGGATTCTTATAGTAGAAGACATTGATAACATGACCAATTTATGGGAATTTTTAACCCGGATGGAAAAAAGTATCGATTGATTTACAGGCACAAAAAAAGCGATACAACTGTATCGCCTTATTTAACAGATTATCTGAACTTACCAGCTTTTTTTGGCCACACCGTTTTTAACGGCTTCCAATGCGTTTGTTTCGCTTAGCATGGTTGTCATCTTATTTCCTTTGCCATCATCACCCTGAGCCATGTACCCACCCCGGGATGTTTTGGTTATTACTGCGTTATGCATGGGACAGTTTTTTTCTTTAGTCTTCATGCAATAAGCTGTTAACATTTTTGACATTTTGATATATTTTATGGTTAGTAAAAAAGTTGGTTTATGATTGTTACCGTTTTGCGGCACTATCAAATTTAGGACTTTATACGTATTTCAAGCTAAAATGTTTAGTTTGACCAATTTAACTCCCCTTGAAATTATTTTTAATTTTTTTCAAAAATACATTTAAGGAGTAGCTGAGGTATAATTCGTACGAATATTCCAACCCTGTACCACTGGTACTTTTTTCAAGGAAATCTTTATAGGGTATAAACCTGAAATCGAAATTGATATTAGGAAAGATCTGTTTATCATAAATAAAGCTGGCTATGAGGAGTTCGCGGTGCTTCTCTGTAAATCCCGGAATTTGCTCTGAAACTGACTGGAATAATGCCATTCCCCGGGGAGCAATAAAACCATTTCCATACCAGTACCTGAGATCAATTCCTACATTTTTAAAATCGAACAAGAGGTGCGACAGGTAACCGTTTCCTTCGTTAAAGGGCTGGAGTTTCGTAGGTGACACATCTTTATAATTAACGTAATAATTATCGGCAACAATTCTTTTTAATAAATGCTTATTGAAATTATAGGTTAAGGATGCACCGAGCGCAATATTTGTCAGGGAACGCAGCGGGATATTGGCAAGGTCTATCTGGCCACCTTTGTGCGAATACAATAATTGTAAGGGTACGGCAACTTCAACTTTACGTTTTTTGAGCACGTTGAATTTTGCACTGTAACCAATATCAAATTCTTCTTTAAAGGGGTCTCCCAGGTGTATTGCCCTTCTCCAGTTAATGAAAAGGTCATGAACGTAAGGCCGGGTATTTACCTGGAACTGGAAGCCATTTTCCAGTCGCTCATTTATTAAAAGCTTATAATCGTAGATAGGTTCAATGAATCCATGGTTCAAATTTCCTTCAAGTGTACCCAGAATAAATGAACAAAGCTTAGCCTGGTATTTAACTGAAAAGGTAGGTAAAAGTGAAGTGTATTCTTTTCTTCCAAATTCCTTTTGCAAATATAAACCGCCCTTAAATAAAAACCGTGGAGATGGCTGGTATTGAAATTCCGGAATAACCTGGTAGCCAAATAAAGTTCCGCTCAAAGGTATTTTCCCAAACCACTCACTATTGTTGAGATAATTTAAATTATAAAAATTAAAGGAGAGTTTTTCACTGTCTGCCGGGTTCACATACATCCTGCTTTTAAAAACAGGATAATCTACCTGGGCATTGGTATTAAAAGAACAAAAAATAAAAGAAGAAATTACAAAACCGGTAAGGATTTGCCTCATATAAGCACTCTTTTTAAAGATAAATTAAGCTGGGAAATTATACATCGATCTTTGCATACTTGGCGTGTGTTTCAATAAATTCCCGGCGTGGAGGAACTTCATCACCCATCAGCATACTAAAAACCCTGTCAGCTTCTGCTGCGCTATCTATGGTAACCAGTTTAAGGGTTCTTGTTGCAGGATCCATCGTGGTTTCCCATAATTGCTCAGAATTCATTTCACCCAAACCCTTATAACGCTGGACATGAACTGTATCTTCTTTCCCGTTTCCAAATTTCTCAACCCAATGTTTCCTGTCAGTTTCATCCCATGCGTATGATTGCTCTTTCCCTTTTTTAACAAGATACAATGGTGGCTGGGCAATGTATACATAGCCTTGTTCAACCAATTCCTTCATGTATCTAAAAATAAATGTGAGTATCAATGTTGCGATATGACTACCATCAACATCAGCATCCGTCATAATGATCAGCTTATGATAGCGCAGCTTAGTGATATCAAGCGCTTTGGGATCTTCGGGTGTTCCAATTTTAACCCCCAGTGCGGTGAACATATTTCTTATTTCCTCATTATCATAAATGCGGTGTTCCATGGCTTTTTCAACATTCAGTATTTTTCCACGCAATGGCAAAATGGCCTGGTAGCTCCGGTCGCGTCCCTGCTTTGCCGTTCCTCCGGCCGAATCTCCTTCCACTAAAAACAATTCGCAACGGAATGGATCCTTATCACTGCAATCAGCCAGTTTACCGGGTAATCCACCGCCGGTTAAAACGCTTTTCCGCTGAACCATATCCCTGGCCTTTTTTGCTGCCGCCCTTGCCTGTGCAGCAAGAATAACTTTCTGAATTATGGTTTTTGCATCTTTTGGATTTTCTTCCAGGTAAGCCACCAGTACCCGGCTCAGTGTAGTATCAACTACTCCCATCACCTCGCTGTTGCCAAGCTTGGTTTTTGTCTGGCCCTCGAATTGCGGCTCCGGAACTTTTACTGAAATGATCGCTGAAAGGCCTTCCCTGAAATCATCTCCTTCAATCTCAACTTTGGCTTTTTCAAACATTCCTTCTTTTTCACCATAACTTTTGAAAACCCTTGTTATAGAACGCCTGAAACCGGCCACATGTGTGCCGCCTTCAATGGTATTGATATTGTTTACATAACTGAACAAATGTTCCTGGTAACCGGTGTTATAGATCATTGCAACTTCTACGGCAACATTACTCGCCTTATCATGTCCATCGCAATAAATTACGGTGGGAAGCAAGGGATTACGGTTGGCATTTTTATCAAGCATCTCAACAAATTCTACGATGCCGCCTTCGCTATAAAAAGTTTTGGTGTACGTTTTTCCTTCATCATCTTTTTCCCTGAGATCGTTAAGGATGATGGTTATCTTCCTGTTTAAGAAGGAAAGTTCTCTCAAACGACCTTCCAGTATTTCCCTGTTATATACGGAAACAATGAAAATAGATGCATCCGGCCAAAAGTGAACCCTGGTACCGGTTACATCGCTATTACCAATTTCCCGAACCGGGTATTTCGGTATCCCTTTTCCATATTCCTGTTCAAATTTTTTGCCGTCGCGGCAAACCGTTACATGCAGTTTTGAGCTTAATGCGTTTACACAACTAACACCCACACCATGTAAACCACCACTTACTTTATAAGAGTCCTTATCAAATTTTCCACCCGCATGTAAAACCGTCATTACCACTTCAAGAGCGCTCCGGTTTTCTTTTGTATGCAAGCCTGTTGGTATGCCCCTTCCATCATCTTCAACGGTAATAGAATCATCCTCATTAATGGTAACGGTAATGTTTTTACAATACCCTGCAAGCGCTTCATCAATGGAATTATCAACTACTTCGTAAACAAGGTGATGCAAGCCCTTGTTACCAATATCACCAATATACATTGCAGGACGCTTGCGTACTGCTTCCAGTCCTTCTAAAACCTGTATGCTGTCGGCACCATAGCCTTTTGTTTCAGGGGATAAAATCTCTGCTGTTTCGGTACTCATATAACTTGAAAAATATCTTTTTAATATATAAAATCGCGATTCGTGCAAAGGTACGATTTTTAAACCTCAAACGGTTACATTTCAGCTAATTATACGCAGCTATTATGCACAATTTTTTTAGCGCTTTGAATCAAATTACGGAGCACCCTTTTTTTTGTATTTTATGGGATATTGACAGCAGTTAACAGCCAGATTCCTTCTTACCTGGCTTTGAATTACCTTTGCAAAGTTTATTATGACAACAGGAATAGAAATATTGGAAATTGCCTGCAAGCAGCCATTGATGCAGGAACAATTACAATTACTGCAGGAGAAAGAACAACTGATCCCGGGATCCGTCCAATATAATATCAGGCGTTATAAAAAAACGATGGAGGGCATAGAAGATGTTGCCATGATGGTTTATAATTACCTGCCACCGTCACCCAAAGAAAATTATCTTGAATTAAGATTCTGCATAACCGGGAATACTTACTGCCGGCAAAAAAATACAGAGTGCTACAATTGTAAAATGCAATCGGCAAACTGCGAGGAAAAAATTGAAACAACAAATGTCGTAAGCTTTAAATTTACCCCGGCCCATTTATCACAGTTTGTAAAAAAAATCAAGCACTCTTCTTTTTCAAACGACATTTTAAATTTCCAGCACACCACTTCTTTTTCCAGGACCATGCCACTTTGCGGCCGAACACGGGTGGTGCTGGATGCGTTATTGAATCATACTTACTCAGATACCTTGGAAAATATTTTTATCAATGCGCAAACACAAATGCTGCTTTTATACAGCATGGATTGCATGGCTGGCAGTGATGAAAATACATTTACCTGCAAGTTTTTAGCAAATGAGGCCGACAGGGAAAAGATATCACTGGCAAGAGAAATATTACTGCAACACATCAGCGAGCCCCTAACCATACGCGAGCTTAGCCGCAAAGCAGCAATCAATGAATGTTATCTGAAAAAAGGGTTTAAAGAAATGTACGGAACAACAATCTTTGATTTTTTTCAAAGCCAGCGAATGGAACATGCAAAATATTTGTTGTATGAAAAGGGCCTGAGCGTTACAGACGTATCTTCTTTGCTTGGATATTCTTCCATCTCACACTTTTCAACTGCATTCAAGAAACATACAGGACTAAAACCCTGTGAACTGCTGTTTCATTGATCTTCCATTTTACCTGATTAAAATCACTTTCCCTTTTTTACAATATCATTTGAGAAAATTGCACTATTAAACTTCTGCCATCATTATGACACATACGTGATAATTATCAAATATTAGTGCTACACTTTTGCTGCTTTGAAAAATGTTGCAAAAATTATCAAATATTTTCATCCTGGTTTTGTTATTCAACTCACCTTGTTTTTCTCAAAAAAATATTGTTATTGATTCAATTAAAACACTTGATGAAATAATAGTTACAGCAACGCGCACGCAACGGTCACCAGGCAAACTTGCCATACCCGTACAGGTGATTAGCAGGCAGTATATCAGGAATTCAGGTTCACAGAAATTAATTGACATACTCCAGCAACAAACGGGGTTAGTATTGGCTGATAATCCATTGGGTGCTGCTTTACAGGGTTATCCCAATCCTTTTGGAGCAGGTATTCAACTACAAGGCCTTGATCCCGCGTACACCCTTATACTAATAGATGGTGAACCTTTGACCGGCAGAAATGCCGGTATATTAAATTTAGGCCGGATCGCTATTGGAAGTATACAACAGGTAGAAATAGTAAAGGGTCCGGCTACAAGCCTCTATGGTTCTGATGCCATGGCAGGGGTTATAAATGTTATTACAGAAAAACCAACTTATAATAAAACTAACGCGCAGCTTCATTATGCCACGTATAATACTTTGGGCTTAACAGTTGACCAGTTTATAACAACCAAAAAAATTCAGCTGCAATTGTTTGGTAACCGCTACAGCAGTAACGGGTATGATATTGATAAAAATATTTACGGTAAAACAAAGGATCCCTTTACAGATTATTCGTTCAATGCTAAAATAAATTATGCTATAAACGCGAAAACCAGCCTTGATATATCCACCAGGTATTTTTCGGAAACCCAATTTAATAATTACCTGGTTTATACCGGCCCTGATCCACAGGTTGTAAAAGGCACCACGGTTGAAAATGATAAAAGCATTTACACGCAGTTACTTCATACTTTTTCTGATAAAATAATGGCGGCCCTAAAATTATATGCATCTGGCTATGGCAATAATGCTACAGTTTACTTACAGGAAACAAACAAACTTTTTGAAAAAGTTTTTTTAAAACAAACACTCATCAAACCGGAAATACAATTTGATTTTGGGAAGAAACAGCAATTTATTTCAGGACTGGGATACAATCACGAGACCATAAATTCAAGCCGGTATACATCTGAAAAAGATCTTAGCAGCTGGTATCTCTTTTCACAAAAAGAATGGCATTGGGATCAGGGCATAAATATAGTGGCAGGCGCCAGGCTGGATAAAAGCAATTATTATAAAGCACAGATCAATCCCAGGGTTGCTTTTACATTGCCTTTAAATAAAAAGATATTATTTTCCGCATCCGTTGGTACAGGTTTCAAAACACCCGACTTCAGGCAGCAATTTCTCAATTTTACCAATTCACTTGTTGGATATACAATTTTTGGAGCAGATGAATTATCGAACGGTCTGAAGCAATTAAAGCAAACCGGCCAGCTTGATCAACAGATCAATATATTGCCATGGTCGGGAACAAATAAACTCGTACCGGAAAAATCCACAGGGGTGAATTTAAGTGTGAAGTACACACCGGAAAAAAGCAGCACACTTTGCTTTGATATTTTTAGAAATGATATAAGACACCTTATAGAAAGTTATAATCTCCCATTTACAAAAATAAATAACCAGGCAATTTTTTCTTATGTAAATGTAAGCCGTGTATTTACTGAAGGGGCTGATATGAATATTAATCAGAGCCTGGGCAGGTCATTCACCGTTTGTGCCGGCTACCAGTACCTCATTGCAAAAGATAAAGATGTTTTAAAAAAACTGGAACATGATACTATTTACAAAAGGGAACCGCTGCCTCCATACAACACCAGCATTGTAAACCGCAATGATTATGGTGGCCTTTTTAACCGCTCTAAAAATTCTGCCACGCTACAGGTAAATTATACCTGTTCAAAATATCATTGTATAGTTAACGTGGCAGGCAGTTACAGGGGAAGATTCGGGTACAATGACATCAATGGTAATAATATTTTAGATGATAGCCGTGAATATGCCGGGGGATATGTAATGTTGAATTCCACCATCTCTAAAAAAATATCAGGGGATTTTCAATTACAATTCGGAGCAGAAAACATCTTAAACCATACCGATAAATTAAAGCTTCCTAATCTTTCAGGACGCACATTTTTTATGAATGTAAATTTTAATTTTTCCCGGGGTGAGACAAATGATCAAAAAAAAATTAACACAAATAATAATCAAAAACAATTATGATGAATTCAGTAAAATTAAGCTTGTTAGCCGGTGTAGTTATTTTTTCATTGGCAGCCTGCAACAAAAAAGATTCACCGGTTACCGTAGTTCCTTTTCAGAAAGTTGATTCGCTTAAAGTAAGTTTCAGTGCAACTTCACCTTACACTTTTTTTAGTTTTAAAAATGATGCAGTTGTCGCTAACAGTGATTCTGCTACTACCAATTGGGATTTTGGATTGCATTTTACCACCTTTATTGTGAATAGTTTTGCCAGTGGGCCAGGTAACGCAGGTGCTATCTTACAAACGTCAACCTATGAAAGCGCAGGAATTGCACCGGCTAACGGGTACGCATATGATACAACCAGTTCCAAAAAAGCCATTAAAGATGGCAGCTGGTATAACTATAACCCTTCAACACACAGCTTTTCACCTAAAGCAGGACAGGTATTCTTTTTTAGAACAGCAGATAATAAATATGTAAAATTTGAACTGCTTGCGGTAGATTATGAGCCATTTACCGGCTATGTACCGGTAACATTGATATACCGTTTCAGATATACCTATCAACCAAATGGTTCCAAAAATTTTTAATGATTGAATTGTCCCAAATAAAAGGCGGCAGTAGAAACACTGGCCGGCTTTTTTATATTCAAAAAATTGTAATAAAAAACGGAGATAATGTATCTCCGTTTAGCCCTAATAAAAACCCTAAACCAGCAAAAAATTGATATAAAATAAGATAAATATCATTTTTCCTTCGTCTTTCAGAGGTGTTTTAGCAACGGCTCTCTTTTGTTATATGTTAGCACTTATAAGGGGTCTAATACTATGCCAAAACAAAGGATTTGTGGATAACTAGCCGCTTGAAAACGGCAGTTGCATAACCACGTTCAATCGTTAACTTTGCATCCTTTTTAAAACGTCGTAAGGTTCATTTGCATGAGTAGCAGGTACAAAGAATATCAACAGTTGGATTTAACCGGGATAGCCGAGGGTATCCTCAACAAATGGGAAAAAGAAAAAACCTTTGAAAAGAGCATTAAATTAAGAGCAGGCTCACCACCTTTTGTTTTTTATGAAGGGCCGCCAAGTGCAAATGGCTTACCCGGTATCCATCACGTTATTTCACGAACACTGAAAGACCTGGTATGCCGCTACAAGACCATGCAGGGTTTCCAGGTAAAACGAAAAGGTGGATGGGATACGCATGGATTACCCATAGAATTGGGTGTGGAAAAACTTTTGGGAATAACCAAAGAAGATATAGGAAAAAAGATCTCTGTTGAAGAATACAATGCAACCTGCCGCCGCGAGGTCTTAAAATTTAAAGACCAGTGGGATGATCTTACCAAAAAAATTGGCTACTGGGTTGATCTGAAGCATCCTTATATAACCTTTGAAAATAATTATATTGAAACGCTTTGGTGGTGTTTAAAACAATTATATGAAAAAAATTTATTGTATGAAGATGTAAGCATCCAGCCTTACTCTCCTGCTGCAGGTACGGGTCTAAGTTCGCATGAATTAAATCAGCCAGGTACCTATAAAGATGTAAAAGATACCAGTTGTGTGGCGATGTTTAAAGGGATTGACAATGAGGTATCGCGTTTTTTATTTGAAAGCGTTCAAAAAAAACCTGCTACTGCACATCATTCACAGGAAATATTTTTTTTAGCCTGGACAACAACTCCATGGACCTTGCCTTCCAACTTAGGATTAACGGTTGGGGCAAATATTGATTATGTTTTGATAAAAACATTTAATCATTATACACATCTGCCGGTTAATGTTATTCTTGCAAAAGAACTCATTGGAAAATATTTCAAAAAAGATGCTGAGAATATTGAACCGGAAGAATATAAGGAAGGCGGGAAACATTTACCCTGGCAAATAATCAGTGATTTTAAAGGCCAGCGGGTTGAAGGTTGCTTATACGAACAGCTTTTACCATTTGAAGCAAATACGCCCGAACAAATTCAACTTCAAACGCCTAACGCAACACCCTTCAAAGTTATAACCGGCGACTTTGTAACTACGGAAGATGGTACCGGGATCGTTCATACATCGCCGGCATTTGGAGCCGATGATTTTAAAGCAGGCAAAAAGAATAATCTTGGAATACTTACCCTGGTTGATAAACAGGGGAAGTTTGTTGAAGGAGTTGGAGAATTTAGTAACCGGTTTGTAAAAGATTACAGGAATGAACCTGGTTATGCTGACGTGAATGTAGATATATGTGTAAAGTTAAAAAAAGAGAACAGGGCATTTAAGATTGAAAAATATGAACACAGCTATCCCCATTGCTGGCGTACCGATAAACCCATAATTTATTATCCTCTCGATGCCTGGTTT
>JACDBU010000029.1 GCA_013694745.1 Chitinophagaceae bacterium | reverse complement strand
CCTTATCCCATGGTAAAAAATGATTACCTGCTTTTTGGAATAACTGGCTAAAAGATGCATCGTCCATAGCAACACGATTATTGTATTGTGTATTGGAATAGCCAGTATTAACTCCACCATTGTTCATAACGTAAGCATTAAGATCATCGCGTGTTGAGGGTGAACTAAATAATTCGTAAACAGAACTAAAATTTGCAACGTCCGTAGTTTTTAAATATGCCAGTTTAGCTAATGTAAGACGGTCATTTTCTGAGGCAACTATCCGTAGTAAAGATTTTACCTGGGCGGTGCTGAAATAATAACCTGATGTTGTAAATGCTTCCTGAACATCTCTTGTTTTATCAGCAGGATAAACATGATTATTAGCACTCTGGTATAATCGAGTGTAATCAATATCGGACATTGCCACCCGGTTATTATTTGTATTACCATTTTGATTATTTCCACCCTGGTTATACGCGCCATAATTATTTGGATTATTCTGTATGTATACATTCATTTCATTACGGCTGCTCTGGTAGCTAAAAACATCATAAACCTGCCTAAAAGAGGTGGGATCGGTTACTTTTTGATAAGCCAGTTTCGCTATTTCAAGCCTACTACTTTCGCCCCTTATCAATGATAATAATTGCCTAACCTGGCTGGTTGTAAAATAATAACCTGTAGTATTAACCAGGTTTCTTTCAGTAGTTAATCTTGCAGTAGGATTATAGGTTCTGTTGATAGATTGTACTATCTGATTAAATTGCGCATCATCCATGGCTGTCCGTTGCCCATATCCTCCATTGTTCCTGTTCCTTATTCTTTTTTCACTAAAGCTCACCTCTCCGCCCCCTTTTATGGAGATATTCATATCATATCCCTGCCTTACCTGGAATGTATTAGAATAAATAGCATTTCTGTTACCACCATTGTTGCCATTCCCGTTATTATTATTCCCGTTATTGTAATTATTTCTCACACGATAAACGGCGAGGTTATGGGACCCCGGCTGCAGATTATTTACCGTAATGGTTTGATTGGTATTAACGCCATTTGTATTGGGAGTATTACCATTATTATAATTGGTATTACTTGAATTATAAGTGGTGCCATCCAATACCACCTGGAAGGTCCTGTTATTAGGTATACCATCAAAAGTAATGGTTGTTGTTTGAGCTATGGCAGAGCTTGTGATAAAGCCGGCCAGGACTATTATTGAAAATATTTTTTTCATGATTATATCCTCCCCAGGATTTTATTCCTGATTTTTTATTTTTGAAATGTGTGTTAGTAAACAAAGTCTGTATCAGTAAATATTAGGTTGCATGCTGATTGTTATAATTTTTAAACAGTCATGATTTCATGTAACAGGATAAAGCTGATAAAAAGAATTGGTGATCCAATCCACTTTTATAACCAGGCTTTAAAAGAACTTATAAGAAAATTCATGGAGCAATATATTTACTCAATCTTAGAGATATCAATATTGTATGGAATGGATCCAGTTTATATTAAAAGATTGACACAGCTTTTACTCAAGTATCAGTTCCTCACCTTCCCTGTGAGCCTGTGAAAACTGGAGCATCTCAAGAAGGTTTAATAATTTTCTTTGTTCAGGTCTTGATTTTTCGTGCGCAATTTTTAAAAAATCCCTTTTGGATACCATATCATTTGGTAAAAGTTTCGCAAAGGGTTTCAGCATTGAGCTAAATGAGTACATACTGGTTTTTTAAAAATATAAGAAAAAACTATGCCAGATGTCGTTTACCCGACTTATGTTATTAATTTAATAAGATTAGCCCGGTCATAAGAAAAACATAAAACCTTCCTGTTATTTATAGTAGTTACCCCATCTAATTTAAATTTGAGGTAAGCCAGCTGTTAAATAATCCGGCTCATTAAACGATTGTACGGGGAACAAGTCATATTACCTGTTTAAATGATCTTCATAAAATTTATCATGAGAAATAAATTCACGCAGCTTACTAAATACTTATTATTACCTGTCAGCTGCTTCTTACTATTTTCCTTTTTACTTAAAAGCCCGGCTTATAAACCACATTTTATATTTCCTTACAAAAAAGCAGGTCTTACGGAGAGGCAGGCTGCTGCTCATCTATTAAGCCGTTTTACATTCGGAGCCACACCGGGGCAGGTTGATGAAGTAGTAAATATGGGTTTGGAAAAATGGTTTGAGCAACAATTGAAGGGGGCTTTACCCGACGATTCTGTAAACTCCAGGCTGGCGGGTTATGATGCTTTAAAACTATCCAATAGTGAAATAGTAGCAAGATATCCTAAACCCGGGCAGATTTTAAAAATGGCAATTGCTGATGGTACCATAAATAAAGATTCAGTAAATAAATCTGATAAAAAAGAATACCGCGAGCAGTTAAGGGCATATATGGATCAGAAAGGACTTAAGCCGGAGCAGGAATTGTTGCGGCAATTCATCAATCAAAAAATCATCAGGGCGGCTTATTCCAATAACCAGCTACACGAAGTGCTTACAGATTTTTGGTTCAATCATTTTAATGTCTCCATTACAAAAAATGATTGCGCACAATTCATTCCAGTCTATGAAAGGGATGCTATCCGCCCTAATGTTACGGGTAAGTTTGGAGAGCTTTTACTCGCTACGGCAAAATCTCCTGCCATGCTTTTTTACCTCGATAACTTTTCCAGTTCAGGAACTAACAGCAATACAGATATGCCGGGTAACCAGCAAATGCGAAAGATAATTGCGGCAAGAATGATGAATGATTCAGCCTCCCTGCAAACGGTTGAAAAATTAAAGAAAGGAAAAAAAGCCCAGGGATTAAATGAAAATTATGCCCGCGAAGTAATGGAATTACATACCCTTGGCGTGGATGGCGGCTATACACAAACCGATGTAACCCAGGCTGCACGGGTACTTACAGGCTGGACG
Source organism: Chitinophagaceae bacterium (assembly GCA_013694745.1). GTDB lineage: Bacteria > Bacteroidota > Bacteroidia > Chitinophagales > Chitinophagaceae > Ginsengibacter. The sequence continues at coordinate 30,770 of JACDBU010000029.1, read as the reverse complement.
ATTTATCCTATGGATGATAAAGGATATGGTAATGCCATTAAAAAAGTTATTGAAAAAGTTGGTGAAGATAAATTAGTACAACGTGGTTTTGTGCATGATGGTGATTTTTTGTTTGCCATGAACAGGCATGATAACGGAGAAAAAACGGTACTCGGAAAAACCTTTCCAGCAAATGGGGGTTATGATGAAGGCGTAAAGCTTTTGGATATGCTTGCACATAATTCATCAACTGCTAAATTTATTTGTAAAAAAATTGCTGTTCGTTTTGTGAGCGATAATCCCCCGCAAAGCCTGTTAGATAAAATGGCAAAAACATTTACAGAAAAAGATGGTGATATAAAAGAGGTACTGGTAACAATGGCAACTTCGCCGGAATTTTGGAGCAGTACTGTTGTTCGAGAAAAAACCAAGTCCCCGTTTGAGCTCGCTGTAAGCGCTATCCGGGCCGTTAATGCCGATGTTAAACAACCTTACCAGGTTTTTAACTGGATAGATAAAATGGGAGAAAAAATGTATTTCTACCAGGCTCCTACCGGGTTTCCGGATAAAGGGCAGTACTGGATAAACACTGGCGCATTGCTTAATCGAATGAATTTTGGATTGGCTTTCGCATCCCAGCGGATCCCGGGAACACAACTCGATCTGCTGGCTTTGAATAATCATCACGAACCAGAAAGTGCAGAAGCAGCACTAACTACATACGGAAAACTCATCATGCCCGAACGTGATCTTCAACAAACTGTAAAAAGATTAACGCCATTGTTAACTGCACAGGGTTTAAGTGAAAAGGTTGAGGGCGCAGCAGGTAAAACCCAGATTCCTTCACAACCTGACATGGCTAAAAATGATGATGTATTAATGAATACAGATGTAAAAGAAAAGCCGGAAAAATTGGGAAAAGGGTTTAAGAAAAATAATGGCAACCAAATTCAATATGCTCCCGGTAATAATAATATGTTATCACAGGTAGTAGGGATCATTATCGGATCACCGGAATTTCAAAGAAAGTAACGGATAAACGGATAAACGAATTAACGGATAAACGTTTCAACGACTAAAAATTAAACTATATCAAAATGGTATCAAGAAGAGGTTTTCTAAAATCTGGCGGGCTTGCAGCCTTCGGAATAAGCGTAGGTGGCGTACCAACTTTTATAGCACGTGCTGCAAATAATACAAAGTTATTTTCTCCATATAAAAAAAATAAAGTACTCGTTTGTATTTTCCAGCGTGGCGCAATGGACGGCCTGATGGCAGTGACACCATTTACTGATCAGTACCTTCAGGCAGCAAGGCCAACCTTATTTATGTCGGCCGCTAAAGATGCTAAAACAACACCACTCATTGACCTTGATGGCCGCTTTGGCCTGCACCCCGGAATGAAAGCATTTGAACAACTATTCCGCGATAAAAAACTTGCTATAGTTCATGGCATCGGCTCCCCCAATAATACGCGTTCGCATTTTGATGCACAGGATTATATGGAATCCGGAACACCTTTCGATAAAGGCACCGGGAGTGGATGGCTTAACCGCGCCATAGGTTTAATGGGGCATGATGCCACACCTTTCAGAGCCGTAAGCTTAACTTCTTCTATGCCGCGATCTTTTTATGGTGATAATCAAACGGTATCAATCAGCAACCTCCAGGATTTTGCTATACAAATGAAAGGCAATCCACTGGGGGCAAATATGGCTGCAAAAAGTTTTGAAGATCTTTACGATCAAACTTCATCAGGATTATTAAAAGAGACAGGCAAAGAAAGTTTTGATGCAGTGAAGATGCTGGAAAAATTAGACACCAAAAATTACAGGCCCTCAAACAATGTTGTATATCCCGCGAGTGCCCTGGGAAATGCATTAAAACAAATTGCCCAACTGATAAAAATGGATGTGGGTATGGAAGTTGGATTCGCTGAATCCGGCGGATGGGATACGCATTTTAACCAGGGAACGGAATTAGGTGTATTTGCACGCAATTCAATGGACCTTAGCAATTGTATAACCGCATTCTGGAACGACCTCGGAACGGCATACCAGGACGATGTGACCCTTATGACAATGACTGAATTTGGCCGTACCGTAAAACAGAATGGTACCGGTGGAACCGATCATGGTAGGGCTTCCTGTAACTTTATTTTAGGTAATGATGTAAGTGGCGGGATCGTTCATGGGAATGTGAAATCTCTGGCTATTGAAAATCTTGAAGATGGCCGCGACCTCGCAGTTTCCACCGATTTCAGAAGTGTTTTTTGTGAAGTGGCCGACAGGCATTTAAAGATCAACAACGACCAGGTTTTATTTCCCGGATGGAAAGGAGATAGAATAGGAGTAATGAAAAGTTAAATATAATTAAGGTGCAATTAAATATCCGGAGAAATAATTAGAGTACCCTGATGTACTAAAATTGGCAAAATTATTTGAATAATAAAAGAATGTAATTGTTGCCGGTGCCTGGATATATAAATCTTGTGATCCTTTTACAAATGCCTGGGAAGAAAATGAGCCACCAGCGGGTTGAAAAAATGGTTTATAATCCAATTCAAACCAAATATTATTTCCAATATTAGGTGCGTTATTAACGATCAGCCTTAATTCAAGCATATTAGGATTTGCAGATTGTTGCGTAACATCTATTTGTGTGGTAGTAATTAAACTCACAGCACTTTCAAAATGATATAATCCCGTCTTATTGATAGTTACAATTTCATTTGTGATTGAAAACGCAGTTCCGTTATTATAATTAGTAGTATAATTTCTGGCACCTCCTGATATGCTAAAGGTTTGCAGAAACCTGTCAGGCGCAGAAAATGAAGCATTTTGCCAGGCCGTATTTCCTGATGCGTCACTTGTAAGTACTTTATTTGCTCCTTGTGTACCATCAGTGATTTTTAAATTTCCATTTACTTCAAGTTTTGCAGAAGGGTTACTTGTTCCAATTCCAAAATTTCCATTGGTGAGGAGTGTCATCTGTGCAATTGAGTTGCCGGTTGCAAAATTCAAAGGATGATTTGAATAAGTTTGCAGGTAAGCACCGCCTCCAGAATTAACCCAGGTTCCTACTTCTACTGTTCCACTTTTTGAAACGATACCATCTGAGGTTGAAACAACGGTAAGCGGATGGTTGGGAGTGGTAGTACCAATGCCTACATTTTGACCGATAGAATGTAGTGAGCCGGTAAAGGCAGCAAGCAATAATAATATTGATGTTTTCATAACAGTTTTTTGAATATGAATTTATTACTTTTTGTACTGGTTTAAAAATAATTCATAAATCAATCTCCCTATAATTTTACCACTTCATAGAGTATTTTATACGCTTTCAACTTCTTTGAAAAAAAAATAAGCATTCGCTTTTAAACAACAATCCCGTTTTATATCTTTAAAAAATGTTTTTTTATGAAAAGGATAACCTTAACTATTTGCGCTGCAGCTTTTTTATTTTGTAGTTGTAACGATACCAAAACAACTGATGAAAAAACAGCCACAGCAGATTCTGGTAAAATGAGCACTGATACAACCAGTAAAATGAATACCCAGGCTATGGCTGCACCCATGGATTCAGCATCTATGATGAAAGCCTGGATGGCCTACATGACACCAGGGCCAGTGCAGGCAATGATCGCCAAATCAAATGGCACCTGGGATGAAGATGTAACCATGTGGATGGATCCCAGCAAGCCGCCAACTATGGGAAAAGCAACAGCAACCAATAAAATGATAATGGGCGGGCGTTACCAGGAATTACATTCCAGCGGTACTTTTATGGGGATGCCTTTTGAAGGAATGGGAATAATGGGATACGATAATGCCAAAAAAATTATAATAAGTACCTGGATTGATAATATGGGAACGGGTATGCTGAATATGGAAGGTACATACGATTCAACAACCCACATGGTTACCTTACGCGGCAAATCCACTGATCCTTCAACCGGGAAAGATATGGATGAACGTCAAACATTTACGATGATAGATGATAACCATCAAAAAATTGAAATGTTTCAAATACAGAATGGTAAAGAAAATAAAGTGATGGAAATTGCATTAAAAAGAAAATAGTTTTTGAAACAATTGATTTGAAAGCTGTCCTTCCAGGCAGCTTTTTTTTGCAGGAAAGATGTTTGATATTCTTTATTTTGTGCCATCTAAATTCTTTGATATGAAAAAAGAACTTTCTGGCTGGTACAGTCCTGCACTCGAAAAAGACATGCCAATTGTTTCTTATGGTGATTACGGCTTTGCATTATTGTTAGTGCCTACTGCTGCAGCCGATTACCTTGAGTATGAACGGTTTCTTTTGATAGATGCCCTGCAGCCATATATAGATAGTGGTAAGGTAAAAGTATTTTCGGTTAACAGCATCAACAATGAAAGCTGGTTAAATAATGAAATGGCAGGTGAACATAAAGCCATCCGCCAAAACCAGTTTAATCAATACATATTTAATGAAGTAATTCCTTTTATTAAAGTGCACACTTCTGCAGAAACCCCGGTTATCACTTGTGGCGCATCCTTCGGCGCATTGCACAGCATGAATTTATTTTTGAAACGACCGGATATTATCAATGGGGTTATTGCAATGAGTGGCGTTTACGATCTCACCGAATACAGTAAAGGATATTGGGATGACCAGGTTTATTTTAATTCTCCCATGCACTATGTACCAAAATTAACAGACGACTGGTACCTTGATAATATTCGCAAAAGCAATCATATTCATATTCTCAGCGGAAGCGGTTCTTATGAAGATCCTGATGCTTCAAGAAAATTTGCCGGTGAATTATACAACAAAGGAATAAATTATGAATTGGATATTTGGGGAGAAGATATGACCCATGACTGGCCAACCTGGCGGGCTATGCTTCCCTTTTATATTGAATCGAGATTTTAAAGCCTTTGCTGCTAAACCAATTTTATAAATATTTTTATGAGATACTTTTTAATTTTTTTTCTAGCGGTAATTTTATTTTCCTGCGATCAAAAGAATACTCCTTCTGCCGCATCAAACGGATATTTTAATAACAGCGATACCGGTGTGCAAGCGGGAGGTATCAAAATGATAAATATTGTAACGCCGGTAGGAAAATTTAATGTTTGGACAAAGCGATTTGGAAACAATCCCAGGATAAAAGTTTTGCTGTTACATGGTGGTCCCGCTACCGGTCATGAATACATGGAATGCTTTGAAAGTTTTTTTCCAAAGGAAGGAATAGAATTTTATGAATATGACCAGTTGGGTTCTTCTTATTCCGATCAGCCTACAGACAGCAGCCTCTGGACAATAGATCATTTTGTTGATGAGGTAGAGCAGGTAAGGATCGCATTGGGGTTGAATAAGGATAATTTTTATTTGCTGGGGCATTCCTGGGGCGGGATCCTCGCCATGGAATATGCATTGAAATATCAGCAGAATCTAAAGGGACTTATCATTTCAAATATGATGTCGAGCTGCCCCGATTATGGAAAATATGCTGATGAGGTATTGGCAAAAACCATGGATGCAAAAGTGTTGGATACACTGCGAACAATGGAGAAAAATAATGACTTCAAAAATCCTAAATATTTCGATTTGCTCATGCCTAATTTTTATGCTAAGCACGTTTGTCGCCTACCGCAATGGCCTGAACCCATAATGCGTGCTTTCAAACATCAGAATAATGAAATTTACACTATGATGCAGGGTCCTTCAGAATTTGGCGTGGGCGGCAGACTTAAAAACTGGGATCGGAAAAAAGATCTTCCAAAAATTACGGTTCCTGTTTTAACCATCGGAGGCAATTTTGATACCATGGATCCTGAACACATGAAATGGATGAGTACACAGGTAAAACAAGGCAGATTTTTGTTATGCGAAAATGGAAGTCACCTGAGTATGTGGGATGATCAGCAAACATATTTTAAAGGTGTTGTCAGTTTTATCAAAGATGTTGATGACGGGAATTTTCCTCAAAAAAAATAAAGGGCGGTATGAGTGATATGGAGCCTGAAGTGAGAAATTTTTTAGCAAAGATCACCATTTCGCTTTCTGTATCTGTGTTATGGATGCTCATCAATTCTACATTTGGTATTTTCTTCAAATATGCCTTTTTCGAAGACAAGCCAACGATCGGTAATTATATCTTCTATATTTGGTTTGTAATAAGCCTGGGCTGGCTTATTTATTACCTCTACAAAAAATGGAAATTTTAAATCAAGCCGAAGCCTTAACCAGCTTGCAATTGGCCCCATTACTTAAACGATACTCCCGACCTCAGGCAGGGAGCATGACCCTATCACAGCATGGGCTTTAGCCCCAAAAATATTCTGCTTTATCAGCTGCTGTGATCCGCAATTATAACCCATTTCTTCTTTATTTTCCTGAACAGAAGTGTAAATACGCCGCCAACCTCTCCAATACTCCTGGCAAGATGCCATTTTCCAACAACGAAATAACAGGTGGGTGATAGTGATTTAAATTGAAGTAAATTAAAATCTAATTTGCCCATTGCTGCCGTATCCGGGTAACCCTTTTTATAATTATCAAGTGTTTTTTGCCAGCCATAAGTGACGCCAGATTTCCCGATGAACATTAAAGAGTCACTCTGCCAGTAGCCCTCCATAAATTTTTCTATTTGTCCATTGTTCCAGGCCTTGGTTTGTTTATTTAAGAGATCCAGAATAGCAGCCACATCGCCGGATTGTGCATTAGCGGTTACAGAGATTAAAATGCCAAGAGCGATCAGCATTAAATTAATTCGCTTCATGATGAATTTTATCAGAAAGTTATGAAAAATATAAATTTTACCAGTGTGATTATTTAATGATTATGATGGGGTGAATCGCAAGGCTTAGATAAGTGACAATATTTATAATTCATGAAATGCGCAGTTAAGATAAAGCAAACAGCACTGCATAAAAATACATATTCAAATGCGGGAAAAAATTGTTTCGAAACAAGAAAAATAAAGCCAGATGAAAATAGTAAAAGGGGGAGCAATTTGCGATGATGCCTGATGTAACTATGTACAAGAGAATAACTGCCCACCACGAATGCCAGCCCTATCATTCCCCATTCAAAAAAAGAATTGTGAATGATATTAATCCCGAATACAGGTAGTGAGCTCAAAATTAAGGGCAGCAATGCGCAATGGATAGCACAGGCAATTGAGGTTGCAATTCCTAAAAAATCCCAGTTAATTTTTAATTCCATAGTATAAATATAGCTTAAAAATAATGATTTTGCAACATTGATGCAAATATATTTAAAGCGCATTCACCATATTAAAATAGTATTTCCTTATGACTTTTCAATCCATACATCATATAAAAAACCCTGCATAAATGGTAACTTTGCAAAATGATGAAAAGGAACTGGATATTGATTGTAGGATTTTTCATTTTGTTACTTGCGGGATTCTGGTATTTTCTTTTTGCCGGCACCGATTATTACAAATCTAAATTGCCGGTACTCAGCTACGTGCAGCCCTTTACTTTCACAGATCAAAATGATCACCCTGTCACCCAAAAAAATGTGGCGGGAAAAGTGTATGTGGCAGAATATTTTTTTACTACCTGCAAAGGCATTTGCCCTATGATGAATGAAAACATGAAAACGGTGTATGATGTATACAAAAACGATCCGGGCTTTGCTATAATCTCCCATACGTGTATGCCTGAAACAGACTCCGTGCCTTTATTAAAAGCCTATGAGGCAAAAATGTTCATGTCATCAAACAATAAACAACAAACCGCAAACTGGTTTTTTGTAACGGGAATAAAAGATTCATTATACAAAATGGCAAGACAAAGTTATTTGCTGGATAATGAAAAAAACAATAGCGTTAACATCAAAGACCAGTTTATTCATACACAATTTTTTTCGCTGGTTGATAAGCAGGGCAGGGTACGCGGAATTTACGATGGTCTTAAACCGGATGAATTGACTAAACTGAAAGGCGATATAGCCGGCTTGTTAAAAGAAAAAGAACCGGCTGCAGGATTCAGTATTTCCCCTTTCAGCAACAACCCATGAGCACCACTACAGAAGAAATATTGAAGAAAAATCATTTAAGCCTTACCGTTAGCCGGCAGAAGATATTATCACTTTTTCTCCGCGCAAATGGCGCTTTGGAGCATGCCGATATAGAGAAACAAACCCGGGAAGGATTTGACCGTGTAACGGTTTACCGCACCCTGCAAACATTTGTTGAAAATGGAATTATCCATTTAATTCCCACGACGGATAATTCCATAAAATATGCCCTTTGTAAAGATGATTGCGAAGCCGGCCACCACCACGATGAACACGTTCATTTTATTTGTGACGCATGCAACAAAACCATTTGCCTTGATGATGTTGTTGTGCCCGTTGTAAAGTTGCCCAAAGGGTTTTCTCCAAAAATTGCAGAGATGGTTGTGAAAGGAATATGCGGTGATTGTAAGTAAGATATTTACTTCAAATTGGTTTCAAATAATTTATAGATCCGCTTGTATTCATCGGTCCAGCTGCTGGGTTCCTAACCGGGTTCTTCCAGCTGCTCCTGTACAAAATCCATAAGCATTTTAATATTTCCGGGAGAAAAATCGAACTTCAGGCCGGCGGCTTCATACAGCTGCGGTAAAGTTTTTGTACCGCCTAACGATAGCGCATACATGTAATTATCAAGTGCCTTTTCCGGGTTTTTTTTGAATTGCATCCACATACCGATGGCGCCCAGCTGTGCTATACCATACTCTATATAATAAAATGGTACTTCAAATAAATGCAATTGTTTTTGCCAGCTAATTTCACGATACTTTTCAAGTCCGCTGTAATCAATAACTCCATCAGAAAACGTGTTGAGTATATCAAGCCATGCCTGGGTTCTTTCTTCAACCGAGTGTACGGGGTTTTCATATATCCAATGCTGGAATTTATCGATAACAGCGATCCAGGGAAAAAGGGTTATTGTTCTTTCCAGTTGGTGTTCCTTAGCTCTTTTAAGATCATCCTTGTTATCAAAAAAAACATCCCAATAGTCCATGGTAAAAAGTTCCATTGCCATGCTGGCAACTTCGGCAATTTCCATGGGGTATTCCTTAAAAGCATTTAACTCAAGCGAATGCGTTAAAAATGATTGTACGGCATGGCCACCTTCGTGCAACATGGTGGTAACGTCATGCATTTGGCCTGCAGCATTCATGAAAATAAAAGGCGCCCCGCTTTCAGCAAGCGGGCAGTTATATCCGCCCGGCGCCTTGCCCTTCCTGCTTTCCAGGTCAAGGTGCTTCATTTTATCCATTTGTTCCAGGCATTCTCCAAAAAATGGGCGAAGCCTGGTAAAGCAATCGATCGACTTTTGCAAAAGTTCACTTCCATTTGTAAAAGGGGTAAGCGGTTTTATGCCCACGGGTTCCGCCTCCACATCCCAGGGGCGCAGTGCTGCAACTTTTAATTTCGCTTTTTTCTTTTCATAAATTTTATTCACCAGTGGCACCACATGTTGCTTTACCGATTCGTGGAACTGGAAACAATCTTCTTTTGTATAATCAAAACGGCCAAGTTCTTTGAATTTAAAATCGCGGTAGTTTTCAAATCCTGCATTTATTGATTCCTGGTTGCGCTTTTGAATGAGCTGTGTGTACAGATCATTTAATGCATCCTTATCCTGTAAACGACGCTCATTCATCTTACGATACACCTCTTCCCGCAATTCCCTGTCGGGGTTTTCTAAAAATTTCGAAGCCTGTTGCAGCGTGTATTCGTCTCCGTTAACTTCAATCGTCATTTTACCGCTTATCATTCCATATTGCTGCTGCATAACGGAAAGCTCAGCCTGTAAGGGGATATTTTCTTCCCTGAAAAGATCGATGTTCTTTTTCACTGACCGCAGGTAGGTGAAATATTTTGCATGATCAAGTTCTTTTGTAAACGGGCTTGCAATGAGTTTTTTATTAAGCGCATCTGCATAAGGCTGAATATGTGGTTGTATTTGGAGACAGAAGAAATTAAATGCATCTTCCAACACTTTATTTTCCGTGTCGCACGTCATGCGGATCTGCCTCCAGCAAACATCTTCATTGATTACTGCTTCCAGCTCACTCATATCCATAAGCCATTTTTCCAACTCAGTCTTTGAATTGATCTTTCTCTCCAACAACTCTTTAAACCATGGCTCAAGGGTTTCCCATTTATCTATGGTAAGATCTGCAGGCAAAAAATGACGTGTGATCTTTTGAATATTCGCGGTGTAAAGCTGGCTCGCTGGCCGGTCAATAGTATCCATATTATTTTACGCCCCTGCTTTCAATTTTACGGGTAGTGGAATTAACAGGTTTTCCTTCCCGTACCGGGGTGATACCTTTTTTTGAGGGTTTGATTGTTTTTGGTTTTTCCTCTCCACCTTCTTCATTTTCAGTGGTCTTCGCGGCTATATCAATTTTATTATCTTTTAAAATGCCAAGCCATTTTATCATTTTTTTCATATCGCTGGCATACACCCTGTCAAAATCAAGGTCCGGATAAACTTTTTCAAAATAGCTTTTTAATTCTTTCCCTTCTGCTTTTGCATCCGGCAACTTTTCACTGCTATTGTTCATTGCAGTAAAAACATCTGCAAGGTTAGTATTATTTGTAACCGTAAATACCTCAATACTTTCCAGGTGAGAAAAATTATGTAAACGACTACTGACGAACCTGGTGCTTTTATCTTCAAGCGACCTTACTACGGCACCATCTGCTTTGGAAGTTACTAGTTCGTACAACCCACTCAGGCCTGTTACTGAAATGATCTTATTATAATCCATATACTGTTTTTAAAATTGCTGCAATTTAAACCCTACCGGTAAACTTTTTACAAATTTTGGTATGAAAATTTATAATTAACAAATTCGAAGGTTTCATTTCCCCACAGCGTCTAAAAGGGCTATACTAAATTTTTGTTATGAAGATCATTTTGCGCTCTTTGTTTTTTTTGGTGTTATTCCTAACCACCATTTTTGCTAAGTCACAATCATTAAAGGGCGTTTTAATTGATGAAAATGGTAAAACACCTTTGACCGGCGCAACTGTAAAACTTATTAACCGCCCCGATTCTATAAATAAGGACCCTTCTGTTGCCTTTACGGCGGTTAGCGATAAAACAGGCGCATTTACTTTTGATAATGTATTGCGTAAGATATACAGGTTATCAGTTTCTTCAATTGGATATGGATCTTTTCAAATGACCGTTTCTATAAGAGACAGTGGTATCAATGACATGGGTAATATTCCGGTTTCCAAAACCACAAAAATACTTAATGAAGTAACTATCGTAGTGTCAGCCCCCCCTGTAAAACAAAAGACTGATACGATTGAATATTCAGCCAATGCCTTTAAAGTTAACCCCGATGCTACTGCAGAAGACCTGCTTAAGAAAATGCCGGGCATCACCGTTGATAAGGCCGGAACAGTTACTGCACATGGCGACCAGGTTAAAAAAGTAACGGTGGATGGCAAAGATTTTTTTGGTGATGATGCCACTGCAGCTTTACGCAACCTTCCATCAGAAATTATTGATAAGATACAGGTGTTTGATAAACTAAGTGACCAGGCTGCCTTTACAGGCTTTGATGATGGCAATTCACAAAAATCGATCAACGTGGTTACAAAAGTGAATATGCGCAATGGCCAATTTGGCCGTTTATATGCAGGATATGGAACTGACGAACGCTATTCTGCCGGGGGAAATATGAGTTTTTTTAAGGGTAACCGGCGCTTATCTTTTGTAGGCTTATTCAACAACATCAACCAGCAAAACTTTTCTTCACAGGATCTCCTGGGTGTAACAAGTAGTGGTGGAAATCGTGGTGGTGGACAGGGTGGAAATCGTGGCGGTGGTGGCCCTGGTGGTAATCGTGGTGGTGGAGGGAATTTTGGTGGTGGACAGCAAAACTTTTTGGTGGGTCAGCAAAATGGTATAAGTAATACCAATGCAATTGGTTTAAATTATTCTGATCAATGGACAAAAAAATTAACGGTATCGGGAAGTTACTTTTTTAATAATACTAATAATGCTAACAGCCAGTTAACCAACCGGCAAACATTTTTAAGGCACGACTCATCTGTATTTTACAGGGAGAATAGTTTATCATCCAGCACCAATTACAACAACCGTATAAATGCACGGATAGAGTATAAAATTGATTCTGCCAATTCACTCATTATTACACCGGTTATAAGCTTTCAAAAAAATAACAGCACCAATAACCTTTCGGCGGCAACCGCCTATAGTAATAATTTTGACCTGGCTAATTTGCTTAATCAATCCACTTCATCTGCAAATGCACTTATACAGGGGTACAATTTAAATAACAATATTTTATTCCGCCATTCATTTGCTAAAAGGGGAAGAACTATTTCGGTAGGGTTTAATACAAGCCTTAATCATAAAACCGGGAATTCTTACCTGAATTCTGATACAAAATTTTATGATAATGGCCTTGCTACGGATTCTTCTGTACAGCAATTCACCGATAATTTAACCAATGGATATACGCTTGCGGGTAATATTGCATATACCGAACCGGTGGGCAAAAAAGGACAACTGCAATTAAATTATAGTCCGTCGTTCACTAAAAATAAAGCTGACCAGGAAACATTCCAGTACGATGCGATTGGTAAAAATTATTCAATTCTTGACACCGCCTTATCCAATAAATTTGACAATACTTACACAACACAAAACGGTGGTATATCGTACCGGGTGGGAGATAAAGACAAACAATTTTCGGTTGGTGTTAGTGCACAAAACTCGGTTCTTTCCAGCGATGAAAAATTTCCTCTGGCAACAACCATACATAAATCTTTTTTCAATGTTTTGCCTAATCTTCAATACCGGAAAAAGCTTTCTGCCAAAAGCAGTTTAAATGTATTCTTCAGAACTTCTGTAAATGCGCCTTCGGTTAACCAGTTGCAGGATGTAGTAAATAATACAAACCAGCTGCAATATTCTACCGGTAATCCTGATTTGAAACAACAATATACCTCAAGCCTTGTATCGCGTTATACTTTTACGAATACTTTAAAAGGTAAAAGCTTTTTTGCCAATCTTTTTGTGCAAAAAACAAATAATTATATCGCCAATGCAAGTTTTTTTGCATTGCATGATTCCACCTTAACATCAGGCATTATTTTGCCCAGAGGAGTTACCTTAACCAAGCCCGTCAACGTTGATGGATATTGGAGTGTACGTTCTTTTCTTACTTATGGCACACCGATTAAATTTATTAAGTCAAATTTAAATTTGAATGCTGGACTTACCTATAACCAGCTGCCTGGTTTTAGTAATTACACCAAAACACTGATCGATAATTATGTTTACAGTGCAGGTGCTGTTATTGGAAGTAATATTAGCCAGTACGTTGATTTTAATCTTTCTTACAATGCCAATTTCAACCTGATCGCACATCAGCCCGATAATAATTATTTTACACAATCTGCCGGGGTACAATTTAATTTGTTGTCGAAAAAAGGCTGGTTCTTTCAAAATGATTTGAATTTACAATCCTATAATTATAAGAGTACAACCATACCGGATCAGCAATTTATATTATGGAATTTAAGCGCGGGGAAAAAATTCCTGAAAAACCAAAAAGGAGAATTAAAACTTTCAGTATTTGACCTTTTAAAACAAAACAGGAGTATAACCCGTACGGTAACTGAAACTTATATTGAAGATGTACAAAGCCAGGTACTGCGCCAATATTTTATGCTAACTTTCACGTATAAATTAAAGAATTTCGGAACGCCTGCGGCACGGAGTCAGAATAACAGGCAAAACAGGCCGGATGAAATGCGTGGCTTTTAAATGATTACTCTTGACAGAATGGGAATTAATTGAGCAGTTAAAGCTAAAGGATGAAAGGGCTTTTAAAACTATTGTAGATTCCTGGCAGGATATGGTTTACAATACGGTTATTGGTATAGTGCAAAGTGCAGAAGATGCGGAAGACGTGACCCAGGAAGTCTTCATACAGGTATATGAATCTATACAAAGTTTTAAAGGTGATTCAAAATTTTCAACCTGGGTTTACAGGATAGCAGTAACCAAATCTTTGGATCATTTAAGAAGAAAAAAACGGAAGAAACGATTTGCTTTTGTACAAAGCCTGTTTGGAAAAAATGATGAACTGGTAAACGATCCGCCTGATTTTTTTCATCCGGGTGTAGTAGCTGAAAATAAAGAGAACTCCAATGTTCTGTTCAAAGCCATAGCCACTTTACCACAAAACCAAAACGTAGCTTTTGTACTGAACAAAGTAGAAGGATTAACTTATCAGCAGATAAGCGAGGTGATGAAAATCAGCGAATCTGCTGTTGATTCGCTGCTGCAACGTGCCAAAACTAATCTCAAGAAAAACCTGGAAACTTATTACCATAATTATAAATAAATTAACAAAGGATTTATCATCATTTCACGTCTAACTTAGTGAGTATGCAAGAAAATAATAAAATACAGGATATGCCGCTTAACGATCGGCCTGATGCTGTCCTTAACAGTTTTGAAGGTATTCAGCGGGCTACACCACAGCCATATTTTTATACGCGGCTTGTAGCGAAAATGCAAAAAAGGCATGAAAGCCCTTTGCTGCGCGCAAGTTCATTTATTACCCGGCCTGCATTTGCTTTTGCGGTGGTTTGCCTCATAATTCTTATGAATGTGATGGTAATATTTTCCAATCAAAATACGGTTAATACAGATGATCAAACGGCTCAGCTTGCAACCAGCGATGAATATGCCCAACAAACTAATATTTATGATGATATTGAAAATAATAAGCCCTGATGAACCCTGAAAAAAAAATAAAATCTCTTGTGGCAATCGTTGTATTTCTCCTGTTGTCCAATATCGCCATGATCGTTTTTTTTATGGTTTTAGGAAATAATCCCAGGAGACCAAATCATGGGAGAGAAGAAGTAACAAACCTTTTAAAGAAAGAAGTTGGTTTTTCCCCTGCGCAAATTGCGCAATATGATAGCCTTCGAAATGAACATTTTAAAAAGGCACGCCCTTTATTCGATAGCATCAAGATTACAAAGGAAAATTTCTATAACCTGTTGTTCAAAGATTCTGTTTCCGATGCTGAACTTGGAAATGCTGCCGATAAAATAGGCGAAAGTCAAAAAATATTGGATATGCAAATGTTCCAGCACTTAAAAAATGAGAGAAACTTGTGTACGCCGGATCAGCTGCCCAAATTTGATTCCGTTATAAAAACGATCGTTTCAAAAATGACCGGCGGTTTCAGGAAGTCACATAATGGTCCCCCACAAAAATAAATTTATTGCAAAGGATTTTTACAATACATGTCGTCTAAAAATTAAATCATTAATTAAAAAAGTAACAAATGAAAAACAGGATAATATTATTTATTGGTCTGATGTTCGCTGGCATTTTCACTATGCAGGCTCAGCAGCAGCAAGGTTTTCAGCGTCGCACACCGGATGAGCGCGCAAAAATGATGGTAGACCGCATCTCTGACAGTTTAAAACTTACTACTGTTCAGCAAAAAGCTGTCTCGGATATTTTTCTTGACTCTTATAAGGCAATGGATAAATTAAGAGAAGGCTTACCGGAAGGTACCAGGCCCGAAAGAGCTGATATGGAAAAAATAAGTGGTGAAAGAGATATTAAGCTTAAGGGTGTGCTAAAAGAAGATCAGTATAACAAATTTAAAAACGATTTAGAACCGGCCATGCGAAGACCTCGTGGAGACAAGCCTGCAGGAAATAATTAAGTTGGATTTTTGTTTCATAAAAGTGAGCCCTTTTTTTTAACAGGGCTTTTTTATTCCAGGTCGTTCAAATTCCCATTGCCATAACTCGCCATCCTCAGGGTCAGTTAATTGTTTAACGTAGGTAAAGCCATTTTTTTTAAGAACACTTCCCGAGGCATTTTTTTCAGCCAGGGTATGTGCCAAAACTTTTGATACTTCAGGGAAAGTAAAAGCATTTTCTATTAATCCTTTAGCAGCTTCAACTGCATACCCCCTGCTCCTGTATTCCGGGTGTATCTCATAACCAATTTCTACCGTACCATCTTTGGGCTGGCCTTTATAACCACAGCAGCCAATGAGCTTATTATCTTTGGTATGAATTATCAGGTATGCCCACCAGTGCGCGTTTGATGAATCTTTTTTCATTTCATTGTAAAAAATTTCGAGTGCATCTTTTTCATTTGTCCAGTTTTCCGGCACGGTAACCCCTAATGCTTTCTCAAAATATTCGCGGCCTTTAAACATTTCATCAGCATAGGAAATAGAAAATAATTTAAGCCGGAGATGTTGTGTTTTGATCATCATACCTGCAAAGGAATGATCAAAAACCGGATAAAATTTTTTCTTTTTTAAAGGTTGTTGCATGTTGGGTATTTAATTGTAATTAATAAATATTATCAAATAAATTTGTTGTAAAAAAAGAAATGCCAGAATTGCCGGACATAGAAGTATTCTCACGCAACCTCAAAAATATTTTTAATGGATCAAAACTGCTAAAAATAAAAGTGATCAATGGAAAGAAATTAGTAGATAAACCGAAAGATCTTTCTAAATCTTTTGCAGGAGGCATGCTTACAGATATTTTTAGATCGGGCAAAGAAATGCGCTTCCAGTTTGATAACGGCAATATTTTAGGAATGCATTTGATGCTGACAGGCGATATTTTTTTGTTTGAAAAAAAGAATGAACGCAAATCCACGATCGTAGAATTTTATTTTGATAATGGTAAAAACCTGGCGCTGACAGACAGGATGAAAAATGCGCGGGTAAAATTAAACCCGGGAAATAAGGAGGGCGTAGATGCTTTGGATAAAAAATTAAATTTTAAATATCTTAAAAAATTATTGAATAGGAAAGCAAAGATCAAAAGCATTTTACTTAACCAGGATCTTATAAGGGGAATTGGAAATGGTTACTCAGATGAAATATTATGGGAGTCGAAGATATCTCCCTTTTCAATTGCCAATGCCATCCCGGATGAAAAGATAAAGGAGCTGGCGACAACCATAAAACGCGTGTTAAAAAGAGCCACCAACCGGATCTTTAAAAATCATCCCGGCCTCATCCAGGGCGAGATAAAATTTTATCACCGCATCCATACAAAATTAAAAGAGAAGAGTCCAACAGGTGCTCCTATAAAGATTGAACAAAAAGGAATGATGAAAACGTATTATACAGATGAGCAGGTGGTTTATGGGGGAAGCAAGTAGCAAGTAGCAATTAGCGAGTAACGAGTAGTAAGTGGCAAGTAGCAAGTCCTCTTTCTCAGCAACGTCTCCGTCAGGGACGATGCGTTAAATTATAACGAACACCAAAAAAAGTTATTGGTCAAAAGACAACAACGGAAGAAAATAAATAAATAATCTTTAAAATGGATAACCTTACTGATACTGCCAAATCAATCCCTGATCCCTATCAACAACCCATTGAAAGAGACTTATCAAACTTTATTTATGAATCAATTGATGCATCATCTTTTATCAACATAAATTCATGGAAACAGTTCTTTGAAGAAATTCCTGTTGATCAGTACATTAAAGATGGCTATCGCTATAAATCCATTGCATGGTTTAGAATTAAGCATTGTATGGCCCCTGCAATTAAAGAAATTGATGAACGCATAACTGCTGTTAATAAGCTTAGTGACATTAGTGAGGTAGAAAGCAAAAACTATTTAAGTACCGCAGAACCAACATGGAAGTCGGCTGAAACAGGATATTGGTGTTGGAATCTGCCCCAGTATGCTATGCAGCAATCAATAGCCTATAACCCGGTTCATGGAGATATGCGCAGAGAGTATCCACGAATTAGTGAGCACATTACAAACAGTGCAGATTTTCATAAGTTATTAGTTCACTATGCAACATTTTTTGGATGGAGTGATGCAATTCTTTTAGCGCAATTTCAAAGAGTTGACTGTTATACAAACCGGGCAGGAATGCCCGCTGTTGAGGGTTTTCACCAGGATGGAAACAGGCACGTAGGGATGTTGGTTGTAAATAGAGATAATATAACCGATGATTCAGGAGTTAGCCAATATGTTATGGATGATAATGGTAAAAAAACCGAAGAATTAATTTTTAATTCTGTGATACCACGGGGGCAATTAATTTACTGGAACGATAAACGTGTATGGCATTATGGTACTGAAATTACCGTAGCAAATGCAGATGTTAACGGTGGAAGAGGCACGAGAGATATTATTATTCTCAGCGCAAAAACACCACCAGCAAATATGCCAATGGGCCCTGTTGCAATAAAATAATCTCGGTGGGACTGAAAAAAAACTTTTTTCATTTTACAAAATGCCACTCTTTCCTATTTCTCAGGAACGACTCCGTTAGAAAACGTTGCGTCTGTTATAACGAACACCCAAAAAAAGTTGTTGGTCACTAAACCAACAACTGCGGAAGCTCGTCGAAGCAAATGCAGGATAATCCTCCCCTCATAAATTTAAGCTGCCATCTTCCGGCATTCCTCAGCACAATGCTTACATGCCTGTGAGCATTCCTGGCAATGCTCTGTTTTATGTTTGCCACATTCATTACTACAAGCCTCGCAGATGTCGGCACAGATACGGCAAATATCTTTTGCTTTTTCGCTGCCTACACTCATTAGCTGTGCTGCTGCATAACAGGTGGCTGCACATTCCATATCCAGTTGGATACAACGTGCCATCATTTTTATATTTTCCTCCTGCGTGCAGGAGCTTGCACAATGATTACAGATTGCTGCACAATTAAGGCAGGCATCAATGCATGTTTTGTAAGTGTGATACCCTTTCATAATAATTTTTTTTTTAAACTTATCAAAAATCAAACCGATAATGGATTAGCGCTATTGCATTTTTGTAAGAAGGAAGGCAGCAAGAAAACCAAACACAGTAATGACTCCAATAAAATCATGACCTTCTTCAAATGCTTCCGGCATCATGGTATCGCTTAGCATTGCAAGTATTGCACCTGCAGCAACTGCAACCGTGGCGGCAATAATATCAGGAGAAAAATTTTTAAAAATTGTATACCCGCAGAATGAAGCAATTCCTGAAATCAGGGTAATCCCTATCCAGATGCAAAAGATATATTTCTTTGATCTACCAGAATTTTTCATTCCTGACGTGCTTGATAATGATTCGGGAATGTTAGAAAGAAAAATAGCTATCACTGCTGCCGTGCTTACTGCGCCACCCGCAATCATGCTTACGCCAATGGCAATTGATTCAGGTATCCCATCTAATAAAGCACCAAGCGCAATTGCTAATCCGCTTCCGTTATTATCATTTTCTGAAGGCTGTTGTTGTCCTGATCTCTTTCTATGCTTTGCCCCTTTTTTACTTAAAAAAAAATTTACGCCAGAGTATATAACAGCGCCACTTACAAAACCAATGGCGGTAGAATCAAAGCCTCCACGTTTATATGCCTCGTCCATAAGGTCGAAAGCAAGTGCAGAGATCAATACACCGCTGCCAAAAGCCATCACAAAAGCAATTATCTTTTTTGGAACTTTAGTATAAAATCCTAACAGAGCCCCAATAATTAATGCTGAGCCGGATACTAATCCCCAAAAAGTTGCTTTTGCCCATAATGGAAAAGTAAGTAATAGCATTATAAAGTTTTCAATGAAATATCAAATACCAAACCAATAGCAGAGAATCGTTTAACTAAAACTTTCTATTTATCTATTAATTGGTTTATAGAAACGGTAAGCAATTTAATTTGGGCTTTTAATTCCTCTACATCTTTTGCTCCGGCAACCGGTGCATCTTTTTCTTCAGCATCACGCCCAATAAAAAAGGTTGCTAACGTTGCAGTAACATAACCAAAGATCGCATATCCAAATAATGATAATAAAAAAGCTAATCCTCTCCCCTCGGGAGTTTGAGGAAAATAATCACTGCCTGCAGTAATGATCCGCATAGCTGTCCACCACAAAGCCATTCCGAAATTATTGAATCCGGGGTTTGGTTTTTCCAATGCATACATTCCAGCAGCGCCGGCAAAAGTAACCACAACAGCAAGCAAAGCAACATATCCAAATGCTCTTCTTTTCATTGTAGCCCGCAGGCTTTTCATACTCCTGTTGAGGGAAGAAACAATTCTTACTATGCTTATGCTTCTTACTCCCTGTAACAATTTTATAAAACGGAAAATGCGAAATATTCGCAGTGCGGGAATTAATAAAGAGATTGCTGTGAGCCAGTTTTTTTTAAAGAATTTAATTTTATAAGGTGCAAGGATAAACTTGATAATAAAGTCAATGATAAAAATTATCCAAATTATAAATGTTGCGTATTGTAATAATTTTGGCAGTCCCCATATTAATTCAACCACAAGAAGGATAAGCCAAACAAAGCCCAGAAAGATCATCGGACCTTCCAGCAATTGTTCTACTTCATTTAAAAGTTTATTTCTTTCATGGACTAATTGTTGCTTCATTGTTTCTATTATTTTTTTATTAAAAGGAGAGTGTCTTTATTCAATCTTGCGAGAAGAAATTTATAGAGTTACTGCGCACGAGTAACCGACTGGCTTTGCTAATGGTTAACTTTGCCTTTTCAAAATCAGATGCATCTCTTAAACTTAATATGCCCTGAAGGTATTTTGTCACAAATCCATATTTTTACTTTTTATTTTTTGCAAGCTTCTGTGCAAATTTTCCGATGGTAAGCCCCTGAACAATTATCGAGAACAAAACAACCATATAAGTTATGGAAACAAATACTTCGCTGTAAGAATTTTTAGGAAGTGAAAGCGCAAGTGCAACAGAAATACCACCGCGCAATCCTCCCCAAACAAGAATTGGTATAGCATTCCGCTCAAATGTTTTCGAAAACTTTAAAAAAGAAATGGGAATAATAACAGAAATAAATCTTGCCAGTAAAACAATTAATATGGTGACGCAACCTAACCAAAATAATGTTTGAGAGAATGGTATGATCAGCATTTCAAAACCGATCAATAAAAACAGAATTGCATTCATTACTTCATCTATCATTTCCCAAAATTTATCAATATAATCTCTTGTAATATCACTTACTTCTTCCTCAAGAATTTTATTACCGGTTACAATGCCTGCCACTACCATTGCAAGTGGACCGCTGATATGCAGGTAATCTGCTAAAGCATATCCGCCCATAACAATAGCCAGTGTTATCAGCACTTCAATAATATAATTTTCTATTGAGCGTAACATCCAAAAACCAATGTATCCAAGCAATAATCCAAAAAGAAGACCACCGCCAGCCTCTCTTAAAAAGAGCCATATAATTTGAAGTGCTGAAACGTTTTCATACCCTACCTTAATAATTTCATATATGGTAATAAATACAACTACTCCAACACCATCATTGAACAGGCTCTCGCCCGATATCTTTATTTCCAATGTTGAAGGGATTTTTGCACGTTTTAATATTCCTAAAACTGCAATAGGATCTGTTGGAGAAATTAATGCGCCAAAGAGCAAACAGTAAATAAAACCTATTGGCATACCGAACCATTTTGTTATTGCAAACATCAATACTGCTACAACAAAAGTTGAAATGATAACACCCAAAGTTGAAAAGGTAATAATTGCAGCACTTTCTCTTTTTAATTTTTTAATATCAATGTGAATGGCTCCGGCGAACAATAAAAATGCTAACATCACTTTCATTAATGCCGTATTAAAATCAATGGTCTTGATTACGTCTGTAATCTTTATAAAGATGCCCGGGTGTATATAACCTGTGGCAATAACTAATAATGATACGATCAACGATATAAGCATAATACCAATAGTGGCAGGCAACTTTATAAAACGAAAATTGATATAACCAAAGACAGCGGTTATAACAATAATGACGGTAATGAGATTGTATATCTGCAAAATATAAAGCTTTGTTATTCTGAATTTAATTATTCGATTACAATTTCTTTTATTCTATCCACGAAGAATTTATTTTATCCAGTTGGTAAATAATAAAAGGCTATTATCAAGCCTTTTACAGAAAGCAAAAGTACTTACCATTTTTTTACTAAGATTGAGTAAATAACTAAGTATAAAAAAATTGCCAGAGAATAATCACTTAAAATAAGTGAGTTTTTGCTTTGATATGCTTGAGTATTTCAGATCATACCTTCAACAAACAATAATAGATGCGCCAAAATCGTCAAACAAAAATTTATTTTAAAACGATTTGGGTTCTTATAAAAAAAATTCTCCTAAAAGTTAGATTTGGATTCTTATAAAAAAAATTCTCCTAAAAGTTCGATATTCCGATAAGGTTGTAGACTGCAAATGTTGTTTATTAATACATTAATATCTCGAGTCCATATCGAACAAATGTCGAACTCTTTTCTGGAAGATTTAAAATAATCCAGCTTGCGTTATCCAAGGTCAATCATTTCGTTTAAAGGTTTTAAACTATTGAAATCCATATAAATTGAGGAGTATGCATACAGGCTTTAATAACTTCTGCGTAATTACGCTGGATGCCCTAAGCTTTTCTGGGATGAAAGAGCAAAATAATAGTTACAAATAACCCTAGTGATATTCCTGCCCCTATCAAAAACTCCCTGCTTTGGAAATGTATTCCTACATATCCTGCAATAGGATAAGCGAATGCCCACCATAAATGTGACCAGGCAAAATGTGCTCCGTAAACTTTACCATGTTCTTCTTTTGGAATTTTTTCTGCTATTAAAATTTGTGACGGCATTTCTGCTAATGTTTGTCCAAAGCCTGCTATCAGCCATAGAATTAATAATGGCATAAAAGCAACATAATTTCCAAAGGAAATAGAAACACAAACTAATCCTCCTCCAATCATTAATGAAGCTATCCTGTTTTTTGATTTATCAAAGTTGCCTGAAGCAAAAGCTGCTATCGCCGCACCTATACCGAATGCAGCCATAACATAACCATAATGTTTATCAGTTAAATGTAACTGCCCTTTTATGTAACCTACCGTGTTCACTAATATTTGTGCTCCTGCAATTGCTGAAACAAACTCAATCAATAAAGCGAAACGAACCGCTTTATCAGTGAATAATAAATGTGTGCCTTTTAATACATCAGTCCATACTTTTGGTATTTTTCTTTTTACGCTACTTTTTTTAATTACTAATAATGAAGGAAGCGTGACAATAAATACTGCCGCAATAATAAATGAAGCAGCATCTACAAAAAATATTTGTCTTGCGCCAAGCCATGCTGCTACACCGCCTGCTATACCCGGGCCTAACACTCCAAGCAATTGATTGGTTGCATTAGATAATGCAATACCTGAACTATAATTCTTTTTTATATGAATGGATTGTGGCAAGGCCGCCTGGTAAGCCGGCGTAAAAAAAGCATTGAAAATATTTAGAAAAAAAATGAGAACATAAATCTGCCATGCTGCTGTTACAAAGGGTAAGCATCCCACTATTGCCATGCGGACAAAGTGGGTGATGTACATTATTTTTTTTCTGTCTATCCTGTCTGCAAATACTCCAGCATAAGGACCGAAAATAATAAATGCTGATACTCTTAAGGTTAATGCAATAGATAAGATTTCTGCTGAATGTGAACCTCCAAATTGAAATGCTAATAAGGCTATGCCTACCCATGTAAAGGCATCACCTAACAGGCTAATAGTTTGCGAAAGATAAAGCCTTACAAATATTTTTTCTTTTAAAGGGCTGAAAGGATTGGTCATTTAATAATTAGTTTTTATTACTAACTTATTCTTTTATTGCCTCTCTATTTGTACATGCTTCTTTACTTTGTGCAAAGGGAAAAGATGGAGGAACAAAATTCCTATATGATAATTAGGTATTTAGATGTTTGCTGCAGGCATCTGCGCAAGTTCTACAGGCATCTGCGCATGTCTTGCAATGTTCCATTCCCATTGCAGAATGTTTTTCACATTCTTCAGCACAGGCATTGCAAACTTCTACGCATTCTTTTAAAAGATGATGTCCATGTGCAGAATCCCGTGCAAGCAATGAGGCAGTCGTACTGCATATTTCAACGCAGTCAATATCCAGTTTAATACATTTCGCAAGCATTTTTACATCCTGTTCATCTAAGCAGGCATTTGCACAATGATTGCATTCGGCCGCACAATTATTTAATGCAGCTATAATTTGTTGATGATTTCCGTGACTCATATTTTTAAATTTAATAGTTAAGAAATTGTTGAGGTTGTTTACATTTTCATTCACTTCATTTTACCAGATTTCATCTTAACTAATGTCATTCCGCATTTAGGGCATTTGCCTGGCTTATTTCTTACCACTTCCGGATGCATAGTACAGGTGTATTTTGTTGTCATACTATGCTTTGCAGCAGTATGTTTTTTTGTACCGTCCTGAGCAAATGTGCCCGTGTTTGCTGCTAATAATACAGCAATTGCAATAATTGTTTTTTTCATCGTGTGTTTGTTTAATTATTATTAAAAAATATTTAGTAGGTAATTGTTATGCCTGCTCCTATGCCCATGTCGCTGTCATAGTGAGATGAAAGAGAAAAATATTTTGTAACTATATATCGAAAGCTCGCCATGTATTCTTTGTCGGTATTCAACATCCAGTTGAAACGTAAGCGTGGAGTGAGCGGAATATCTTCCCTGGATAATTGAAACCTAAGTTTACCATCACCATCAACACGAAAATCGGCAATTGTTAATGTAGGTAATGTATAAGCAATACCTGCCACTACTGTATGCCGGTTGTTCTTATTGCTTTTTTGCCCAAACCAATTCTTTTCTTCACTACCAAAAATATTCTTAACGCTGCCGCTTAAATCGAAGAAGTTTTTTTGGTATGCACCCTCCGTTTTATAATGATAATCAAAACCAACATACGGATACCACCATTGCATTCTACCTAAGTAACGACCAACCATTGTTTCACTTTCATAACCATGCATAGCATGATAACCTAAGTGCCACATTTCTGAAATTTTATAACGTGTATTTGCCAGCATGGCTTGTCCGTCACTTCCATTGCTTTGTATGTCCACCTTGGTCATAAAATGAAACATTCTGTCATCCGATTTTAAATTCCGGTATGCCAGTGCCGGGTTTGGTATTTCAGGATTTGGAGGAGAGTTTTCATACCTAAATATCCTGCCCATGCCGCTCATCATGTGGTATAAAATATGGCAGTGAAAAAACCAGTCACCACTTTTATTTGCAGCAAACTCAATGGTATCTCTCTCCATTGGCATTATATCAATCACATTCTTTAGGGGTGAATAATCACCCTGGCCGTTTAATACCCTGAAGTCATGACCATGCAAGTGCATCGGGTGTCGCATCATGCTATTGTTAAACATTATTATTTTTACATTCTCACCTTTCTTAATTAATATCCTGTCACTTTCAGAAATGGTTTTGTTATCTAACGTCCACACGTACCTGTTCATGTTGCCTGTTAAATCGAACTTCATTTCTTTTACCGGACCTTCTGTTAAAGTGGTTTTATATGTTGATCGCAACATGCCATAGTTGAGTGTAACAATATCAGAACTCATGTTATCCATATCCATACCTGCCATGCTGTGATTGCCGTTGTTCATCTGCATATGCCGGGCATTCACCTGCATTTTATCATCCATCTTCATGCTTTGCATCTTGTGGGGCTGCATAGTGTCTTTAGGATTTTCAAAACCTGTAATTTCGGGATACATTATCGTGTTCATATCCATTTCCTGGTTTTGCATTTTCATGCCTTCCATCTCAATCATATTTCCATGCATATCCATCATATTGTTCATCATCTTCATACCTGCGAAATACTTTAGCTTTGGCATCTTCGTTGCAGGTACTTTTTCGCCGCTTCCCAACCAGAGTGATGTTGATTTTGTACGGTCTTCCGGTGTTACTAAAAATTCATAGCTCTTATTTTCAGGAATGGTTACTACTACATCATAGGTTTCAGACACGGCTATTATTAACCTGTCAACTTCTACCGGTTCTACATCAAGACCATCACTTGCCACAACTGTTATTTTACCACCTGAATAAGTAAGCCAATAATAATCTGATGCGCCGCCGTTTGCAATACGTAACCGCACTTTATCACCAGCCTTGAATTGAGGATATTCATCCTGTTTTTTTCCATTGATTAAAAATGCATCGTAAGTCACATCGCTAACATCCATTGCATTCATCCGTTTCCATTCGTTGGTAATCTTTGTTTTAAAATGACCAGTCTTTATAGCTTCAGCATAGCTTTGTGTTGTACCTTTTTTTATGGCAAACCAATCTGTGGCGTTGTGCAAACTGCGGTTAATTTCTTCCGGTTTCATATCTGCCCATTCACTTAATACAACAGGTATCGTTGGTATATCCCACTCCTTTCTCTTATTCATGATAAACATTCCATACATGCCAATTTGTTCCTGGAACATTGAGTGACTATGATAAAAGTGTGTTCCGTTTTGTATGATTGGAAATTTATACAAATGAGTAGTATGAGGCATAATCGGCATCTGTGTAAGATTAGGAACGCCATCATATTGATTGGGTAAATGCAGCCCGTGCCAGTGTAAAGCGGTTTCTTCTTTTAAATTATTGTGTACATAAATCTCTGCGGTATCACCTTCTGTAAAAGTAAGTGTGGGCATGGGTATCTGGCCATTTACAGCAATAGCTCTTTTTACTTTGCCTGAAAAGTTAACCATGGTGTCACCTATATACAAATCATATCTAACTGTTCTGGGAGGATTATTATTGGGGAGATAATTTTTCTGAAATTTGGTATAGGCTGGCTCGGCAGACATGTTCATTTTCATGCCGTCCATATCTTTCTTCATATTGCCCATGTCCGTTTGGTTTCCCGCATGTTTATCTTTATTCCCACCTTTTGGTTGGGCAGGCATTTGCATACCGGGCATGTCTTTCATTTCCTTATTCATAGGCATAGTATCTTTTCCCATTTGCATACCATCATGTATTTGCTTGTCTGATTTCTGTTTTGAAATGTTTACTGTTTTTTTAATCAGTTTCATCCCACATTTAGGGCAATTGCCAGGCTTATCCATTTTTACTTCGGGATGCATTACACAAGTGTATATTACTTTCTGTGTTTGTTCCGTTTGTTTATTTTTTGCCTGGGGTTTTTTAATAGGTTGCGATTTTGCCTTATCCATTTTCATACCCGGCATATCTTTCATATCCTGCTGTGCAAATGCAAATACAGAGAGAAACAAGATATTGGCTATTAAAAAAATTCTTTTCATAATTTAATTTTTTGTGAAAGACTGTCTTTCATTTTTGTCGCCCAATCTATTACCAATGCCTTATTTTCTTTTGAAAGTTTTGCAGTATTATGAATTATTGTATAGGCAGACAAAGGCATTGAACCATCATTAATGGTGTTTGCTATTGATTTTAGTTTGCTTTGTTGTTTATGAGTTGAGTAGCTTCCGAATTCACTAAAGTTGAGATCTGCTTTTCCGTTTTTAATATGCGATGCCATCCACCAGGCTCCGGGTTGTATAAATGAATACCAGGGATAACGGGTATTATTGCTATGGCAATCGTAGCAGGATGTTTTTAAAACAGCTTGTACACTTTCAGGAATGCTAAACTGTTTTGATATATCAGTGGGCAATATTTCGTTACTATTATTTTTGCCAGGCTGTATAAATTGTATCGCTACCAATACAATCAATATTGCCAGCAAGATTTTTTTGATCAACTTCATCAGGAATTATTTTAATGCTTCTTTTACAGAACCGCAGGTTAGCATTTTTTTACCGAGATATGGATTTTTAATCTCTTTTATCTCGCTGATCCAGTTTGCCCCTTTGCCATTATTGTACATCGGGCAATGGTCGTAATACAGGGTTTGACCTGCACCAGCCGATTTTACCAGATCATACATATCCTGGGTTAACATTTCAAAATGTTCTCTCTGATGTTCTATTTTATTCCCGTTTACACTGCAGTGTTGAGCATTCTCTTTTATATCATCAGCAACATCTGCAAACGATTTCTTTTGCTGATCTGATAAAGAAGATGTGTCCATTTTATCTACTGCTGTCATAATTGTTTTGCCCGCATTTGCAGCATCACTTCCGTTGTCATTTACCAAAGCATTTTTCATTTGTAAGTAGCCATCTATTATATCTTTAACAGAGGTTGTAACCTTTGTTGGTTCCTGATTTGTTTTTGAACTTGTAATAACACTGTCACTGTTTTTGTTTTTAGCTTCGTTTGATTTATCACTACTATTATTACATGCGGATAAGGTTGTAGCAAATACAGCTATACCAATAATTATATTTTTCATGTTAAAAGTTTTTAATTGTTGTTTATGTAAGTTGGTTATTACTTCAAAGTTTCTTTTATACTGCCACAGCTTAGCATGGAACTACCAAAGTAAGGATTTTTGATAGCCGTCTCACTACTTAGCCAATATGCCTTTTTCATTGGGCAGTATGCTTCATAAATGGGATCTGAGGATAACTTGACAGATTTGGCTAATGCAAACATATTAACAGAGAAGTTTGCGAAGTGTTCTCTCTGATGTTTTATATCCTTGCTTTCTGATATTTGATTAGCATCTTTAAGTAATGCGGCTAAATTATCCCGGGAGGTTATTTTAGCATCAATCTCATTGAGCTGTTTTACAAAATCTGCGGCTTTTAAGGAGGCTGTAGCTGCATTGCCCGCCACCAGTGCATCTTTTATGTTATAGTAATCAGTTAGTAATTGCGATAATTGAGTTTCTTTTGGGAGATCCTCCCGATTGGTCGGGACAGGTTGCGCAAAGCTTTGTTGCACAAATGCTGTTGCAAATATTGCAACGATTAAAAGTATCTTTTTCATTTTTATTTGATTAATGTTTAGTGAAAACAATTACAGGCACAGTAATTAATACCATGCTAAAACATTAATCAAATCATATTTGAAAACTCTGGATTGCTAGGCGAATGTCAGGTATGGGAGGGTGGTGACTTCGGACAAAATATTTGATGCTCGTAGTACGTGAATTATATAAAAGATCAATATTATAAAAAGAGGAAATAAATATTGTAAAGAAAACAGGATTAATTGCCGATAAGGATTGTGGAACAGCTTTATCAACCTGGATTATTTTAATCACTTTATCGTGGCAGCAATCATCTTTACCTTTTTCTTTATGATTGCCTGCTTCATCATGATGTTTTCCTGTTTCGTTATGATGTTCATGTTTTATTCCACCTGAATGTATATGCGTTGTAATCTCTTTTTCTTCTTCATCATGGTGATGCGTATTAAACCCCATATCCATACCTACAGCGCAGGCAAAACCTATAATCGTGTTTAATGAGAAAACGATCATTAAGAATGCTGCTTTAACTTGTATGGAGCTTCTTTTATTCATATATCCAGTGTAAAACTAATTCCATTATTTAATTTAAAAAATTTCATTATAGTAAAATTCATTTAGCCGGTTAAATTTTCTTTGACCAAATGGCAAAGGCAATAGTTATAACAGGCGGTAAAATTGAAAGCCACGCATTTTGCATTTCTTACAGCATGTTTTATTTATGTTGGTTCTATAGCTTTTACTCACATGTTTGCAAATACCTAACTTCTATTAGATCTCAACAAATTAATCAACGTTCCTGGTCATAAGAAACAACGGTGCCTGTATCATCGAATCCTCTTCCTGATCTTGCCCTGGTTTGATCAAGTACGCTTGTTATCGAACTGGTGCCATCTCCACTTTTACTTTTTTTAAATTTGTTTTCAGGATTGCTTCCAGCACCGGGGTCTTTTTGGGTAGTTTTAGGAGTAACTGGTTTTTTCTTTTTCATATTATAAATTTTAATTTATTAACAGATTTAGGTGTTCGTGAATGAATTATGTAGCAAACAAGAGTCCATTAAATCGATTAAGCCAGAAAATTTCATACAATTAGTATACTTCACAACAGTTAATAGCCCTTACAATTTTATATTTTTCAATCTCAAAGAATTTACAATTACAGAAACTGAACTAAAACTCATTGCCAGTGCAGCTATCATTGGGGAAAGCAAAATTCCAAAAATGGGATATAATGCTCCTGCGGCAATGGGAATGCCAAGCACATTGTAAATAAAAGCAAAACCCAAATTCTGGTGTATGTTCCTCATTACGCCCTTACTTAATTTTTTTGCCTTCACAATTCCCAGCAGATCTCCTTTTACCAGGGTTATTTCACTACTTTCTATAGCCACATCAGTTCCTGTTCCCATAGCTATTCCAATATCTGCCTGGGCAAGGGCCGGGGAATCATTGATTCCATCACCTGCCATTGCCACTTTTTTCCCTTCATCCTGCAATTTTTTTATCTCATTTAATTTATCTTCCGGTAACACTTCAGCCTTAAATCCTGTTAAGTGCAATTCGTCAGCCACCACTTTTGCCGTGCCTGCATTGTCGCCGGTAAGCATAATGATATTAATATGATCTTTCAACAATTCTTCAATTGCGTTTTTGCTTGTCTCTTTTATTTTGTCGGTAATTGTTATATAACCCATAGCTTTATTATCTATTGAAATATACGATACAGTTTTTCCGGACGATTGTTCCTTTGTTACTTCCTCGTCCAGTTTTACAGATATTGCTGAATGAATTTCTTCCATTAATTTTTTATTTCCCAAAGCTATTTTTTTGCCATCTACTGTTCCGGTTACACCCTTGCCGGCTACGGCAGTAAAATCATTTACATCAGAAAAGGAGATTTGTTTTTCTTTACCATATTTTACAATGGCTTCTGCCAAAGGATGCTCGCTATATTTATTGAGCGAAGCAATTTTTTGCAATACTTCATT
>JACDBU010000013.1 GCA_013694745.1 Chitinophagaceae bacterium | reverse complement strand
TGCCAATACATTAAGCCCTAAATTAAATTTCTACTATCATGTAAATGACAGGATGCAATTTTATTTTACCTCAGGCAAAGGGTTTCATTCCAACGATACAAGAGCCGTTGTGGTTGAGCATGGATATAAGAGTTTACCTTCTGCTTATAGTGCAGATCTGGGAACTGTATTTAAACCAACCAGCAAAGTTTTAATTAATGCAGCTCTGTGGTATATTTATCTTGAACAGGAATTTGTGTACAGCGGTGATGGTGGCTTTGTAGAATTTAATGGTAAGACACGCCGGGTAGGTTTTGATTTTTCTGGCCGGTATCAGCCAATACGATCTTTATATTTTGATATTGATTTGAATTATGCGCATGGCCGTTCAATTGAAAATCCGAAAGGTGAAAACTCTATTCCTCTTGCCCCTAAATGGACAAGCACAGGAGGTATAACTTTTACGAATAAGAATGGATTCAACGGGAGCCTGCGTTATCGCTACATTGGCGACAGGCCCGGTAATGAAGATAACAGCCTTGTGGCAAAAGGATATTTTATAACTGATGCAGTACTTAACTATACAAAGCCCAAATATGAAATAGGGTTGGTTATAAATAATGTATTAGATACCAAATGGAAAGAAACCCAGTTTGATACAGAAACCCGTTTAAAAAACGAAGCGAATGCTGTAGATGAAATTTGTTTTACCCCGGGAACAAAGTTCGCTGCAAAGTTGAGCATTGCAATTTTCTTTAAATGATATTATAAGTTTTTATTTTATTGTAGAATCAATGTGTATAAGCCCGTAGCATTTGTACGGGCTTTTTTATGATATTAATTCAATGTCTCAATTATAAAATCCAGGTGTGATAGAAACAACATTCATTACGATGTATGGTTATCGAAACATAAACTTGAATGAATAAAGAGTAAAACAATGTTGAAGCAAACCGAAGAGTCAATAGCAAACTTCATGATGTTTGGAAATTATCATTTGGCTGGAAGTGTTGTAATAGTCTTCTTTTATAAAGTAATGCTTATTGAAATGCATTGCTACTCATAATTTGCTTAAGTAAGCTCTCCTCTAAATTAGTAATAATATAGGGCCACAATTTTTTTCCTGTGTTGGAAATATGATGTTTGGTGCTTGGCATCAGTTAATAATTCCTCTTGAATACTTCAAAGTTCCTGTATTGCAAGGTGCAGCCCATTAGTTATTTCATGGCAGTTCATTATTACTCCTAATACCTGTTACACAAATTATCAACAAGGCAAAAAAAATTAAACCCATAACATTTGAATAAAAAAAATTAGTATAAATTGACAATCTTTTTAACAACCAAACCAAAATTACATTATGAAGAAACTGTTACTCGTTTTTTTGTCATGCACATTATTGAATGCTGCAATGGCGCAAAGAAATCATTGGTCTGCTCATATCGGTGCTGCCCCAACAACCACTGATAAGGCTATAGCAAGACCGTCGTTTCCCATCCAATTCAAATTATTTGATTTAGATGCCCCTCCTTTGAAAAATGAATTGTTTACAGTGGCAGGAAAAAATGCTGCCACGCATTCAACAATTATTTCTCTGCCAAATGCTGATGGCCAAATTGAACAATTTGAAGTGTTTGAAGCATCCAATTTTGCACCCGACCTACAGGCGAGGTTTCCTGAGATAAGGGCTTTTTCTGGCAGAGGTATTACGGATAAATATGCAACTCTTAAATTAAGTATTTCTCCGCAAGGCTTGCAGACAATGGTTTTCAGAACTGAAAGGGATAATGAGTTTATAGAGCCATACTCACAGGATCATAATGTATATGCAGTATTTACATCTCACAGAACTCCCGGTAAGTTACCATGGACATGTACTACACCAGATCAAATTTTAGCAACAGGTATTGGTGCAAGCCTCGGTAACCAAAGTGTATTAAGATCAACAGGCGATTTAAAAACTATGCGTTTGGCGCAGTCAGTTACGGCAGAGTATTCCAATTATTTTGGTGCAACAAGTGCATCGCAGGTAGGCCTTGTATTAGCAGCTATTAACGCTACACTTGCCCGTTGTAATGGTGTGTATGAAAAGGATCTTGCCCTTCACTTAAATCTTATTGCAGCATCTACCAATGTGATATATTATAATCCGGCAACTGACCCTTATTCTCCGGCTTCTGTCGGCGCAGGTGGTGCATGGAACAACCAGTTGCAAACAACATTAACCAATGTTATTGGCGACATCAATTATGATATCGGGCATTTGTTCGGCGCTTCCGGGGGCGGTGGTAACGCCGGCTGTATCGGTTGTATTTGTGTCAACGGATCAAAGGGAAGCGGATTTACATCACCTGCTGACGGAATTCCGCAGGGAGATAATTTTGATATAGATTATGTAGTACATGAAATGGGGCACCAGATGGGTGCTAATCACACTTTTTCAATGAGCAATGAAGGAACTGGTGTTAATAAAGAGATTGGTTCGGGCATTACCATTATGGGTTATGCAGGTATTACGGCCCAGGATGTTGCGCCTCATTCTATAGATATCTTTCATGAAGCTTCTATTGCGCAGATACAAGCTAACCTGGCAAGTAAATCATGCCCGGTTACGACGGTTATAAGCAATCACACACCAGTAGTTGGAACGCTTACTAATTACACTATTCCAAAAAGTACTCCATTTGCATTAACCGGCACTGCTACTGATGCAGATGCAAGCGATGTGCTTACTTACTGTTGGGAGGAAAATGATAACGCTACTTCTGCACAAACAGGAACAAAAAGTGTAGCAAGCGCTACCAAAACACCTGGGCCTAACTGGTTATCATTTCGGCCTACTATCTCATCAACAAGGTATTGCCCACAATTATCAACCATCCTTGCCGGTGGCCTTATAACAGGCCCTTTGCCAGGTGGTGATGCAGGAGCTAATATAGAAGCTTTGAGCTCGGTAGCAAGAACTTTAAATTTCAGGCTAACGGTTAGGGATAATGCTCCTTACAGTACTTCTGCACCTGTTTCGGTTGGCCAGACAAATTTTAAAGATATGGTTGTAACAGTAAGCGCCGCTTCAGGGCCGATTGCCGTTACTGCACCTAATACTGCTGTAAAATACGCTGGT
>JACDBU010000009.1 GCA_013694745.1 Chitinophagaceae bacterium | reverse complement strand
ACTTATGGCTAAGGCGTTGTTTTTAATGCAGATTTAAAATATTACAAGGCAACCTTTTTACATCATTCCACGATTAACTTATTGATCATTAGTTGTGTACTTTTTTACCATAAGATGTAAACTACTTATAAGGAAACCACTTCAGAAGCATTTAAAATTTACTGCCGATGAAACTACCAGGAAGGAAATTTTATTTAACCTTATAAAAGAATGTATTATGAAAAAAAACACACTCAGGTTGGCAGGTACAGCACGATTCATTTCCATATTTGCCCTGTTATTATTAAACTTCAGTTGTCAGAAAAACCTCGATAAAAATGCAGATCCAAAAAGCTCTGCATCCACATTATCATCTAAAAACGAAAAAGATCCTAAGGCGCTAAAAGACTTTACCCAGGTAAACCTCGTTGGTGATAACATGGAGTATAATCCGGCCAGGGTAGACCCATTGCTCGTGAACGCATGGGGATTAACCTTTAGTACGGGCGGTACCGCCTGGCTCTCTGCCGAAGCAACCGGTAAAAGCGCTGTTTATAACAAAGATGGCGGCCAGGTATTATCAGCAGTTTCTATCCCATCACCAACCAGTGCTACAGGCGGACACCCAACTGGTATTGTTTTCAGTGGGTCTGCAACTGATTTTAAACTCCTCAATGGAAATCCGGCGCGATTTATTTTTGCTGGTGATGATGGTGTTATCTCCGGATGGAATGGGGGCACTGCTGCTGTAAGGATGGTAAATAATTCTGCTACAGCTGCATACCTGGGCCTTGCTCTTGCATCCGATGCAGGAAATAATTTTTTATATGCCGCCAATTTCGAACAAGGCAAAATTGATGTCTTCGATAAAACGTTTACAGCAGTGAATAAAACATTTACTGACCCTAATCTTCCTGCCGGCTATTCGCCATTCAATATACAGGCCATAGATAATAAATTGTATGTCATGTATGCCAAGGTGGGGGCCGGGGGAGATGAAATACATCATCCCGGATTTGGCCTGGTAGATATTTATAACCCCGACGGATCTCTTGTAACCCGCTTTATTTCCAATGGTCAGCTTAATTCTCCATGGGGCATTGCAAAAGCCCCTGCAGGATTTTATGGAAGTGGTTCAGAATCTTTAGGGAATACTTACCTGGTTGGAAATTTTGGCGATGGCCACATCAATGCTTACAGCTCTGATGGCACATTCTTAGGACAATTACGGGAACATGGAAAACCTATTGACATCGAAGGGTTATGGGCTATTTCTTTTGCACCCGTTACGGCAACATTAATTGACCCTAACAGGCTGTACTTTACCGCCGGACCGGATGATGAAACACATGGACTTTTTGGTTATATAGTTAAGTAAAAATTCAGCGAGGTAGAAAAATTGCTGAAAAACACCCGGCTGCTTTTGTGGCTGGGTTTTTTATTTAACACCTGCTTTCAGGAGATATTAATAATAATTGTATTATGTTGTGAGTAGATTTTAAAAAATCTTTGACTTGTTTTGAAACTTCCTCTGGCATGAACGTTGCTTATTGTTGATAAAGTTCCAGGTATATAATTTTATGCATAAAATATTTTTGTTTTTTTTAGCTACTACAGCACTTACATTATCCTCCATGTCGCAACGGGTAATTAAAGTTAAACGCAAAGGGGTTACTCCAGTAAACGTAACTTCTCATGATACAAAATCATCAGCCATTACATTGCAACAATTTGCAGGGAAATGGCAGGAAGTGTACCGTACCGATGATATTAAAAACCGCGTTGATTTCACAGACACCATATTTTTTAATTTTTTAAATAACAACCAGGTATATAGCCGTAACGGTGTTAAT
Source organism: Chitinophagaceae bacterium (assembly GCA_013694745.1). Taxonomy (GTDB): domain Bacteria; phylum Bacteroidota; class Bacteroidia; order Chitinophagales; family Chitinophagaceae; genus Ginsengibacter. Next base: position 13,476 of record JACDBU010000009.1, on the reverse strand, counting down.
TTAAGCCTGCTTGGTAATGCGGATTTACATGGAAATGAGCTAGAGGTAGCCGGGGATATGTATACGATCAAATCACTTTCTGAAATGCAGGCAATACTTAAAGATGCAGATCAGTACAGTCATACTTTCATAAAAAAACAAAATTTTTATTATGAAACATTTCCTACAAATTCCATGGTTACAGAACAATTTACAACCCCGGTAAAAGCAGACCTGTCTGCTATAGCGGGCAAGTGGAGGGTTTACCGCAGGGACGCAAAACCTGGTGCTACTGCAAATGATGAGATGTTTATAAAAGGATTACGTATTTCGTTGAAACACAATGATACAACAGCAACCGGGGAGGTAACTTTTTACCAGGAAGGAAAATCGGAGGTATTACCATGTACTATTGCACAAAGTGGGGAGGGTATAAATATAGTAACGGAAAAGCATACATGGCAGGTGAGCATTTATAAAGCCGATGCTACAGAACTTGTTTTTGGAAGTATGGCACTCTTGTATTATTGCAGGCCATTGTAAGCGCCTGGTTTCTAAAATATTTTTTCAAAGCACATATTAATTTAATAAGGATACTCCCATAAGCTAAGCATTCCCCTGGCGGGAACAGGCACATCAAATTGTTGAAAATCCTTTAGTATCCAGGCATACCTTCCTTCTGAATAATCCCCAAAAGCTTTTTCTTCCATCGTAAGCCTGTTCAGCAGTTCATCCGAAAGATGCATGTTGCTGATCGGTACAACATCTTCAACTATTGCTTTTCCGACGATTGCGCCAAAGGGCAATTTTTTAAAATCGGGTATGTATTTTTTAAATGGAGGATCGTTAGCAAAGATACTCCCGGCCTTACCCTGGCTGGCATGGATGAGGATATCACCGCGGTATTGTGTTCCCCAATTTCTTGTTTCAACGGTTTTAACTCCCATTACCACAAGGGATGCCCAGGGCTGTAAAAGTGATATTGCTCTCATTTTTAATCAAAATATTTCAAAATCCTTTGATTTACAATTCATGCTCAAAGAAATTGTTTTACTTTTGCAAATTGTGCTTTTTTGAGCAGTTTACTAAATCAAATTTCGCTTGGCCTTACCACACCTTATTAAATATGTTTACAATTCGGGGACTGATGAAGTAATCAGGCGTGGAAAAAAAATTCACGCATTTGGATATGTAGAAATGATCGAGCATGACGACCTCATGAATGCGGTCACTTTCAGGGTAAGAGACGATAGTTATACTACCTTTTATAAAGTACATATACAAAAATATAATGACCCTAAAACCTTGCTGCTACGATGTTCCTGCCCGTATAACCTGAGCGACATATGCAGGCACGAGGCTGCCGCATTATTTCAGTTGCAGGACATGGTAGATAAAAACCTGCTGGGTACACATGCGGTTGCGGTATACAACCAGCGACACACAGTTGCTAAAATGAAATTCATAGATCTGCGGATGATCAGGATGCTGGCATCACAACCGGTTTATGACCAGGCAGAAGAAGTGCTGCGAACCACCAAAGCAAACATTATTTCTGCTGCAAACGAAAAAATACAGGCCACTCTTGATCTAAACGCAGAAAAATTCAGCCTGGTAATTCAAAAAAATGAGGAAAAATTTTTTGATACATCCTGTTCATGCAATGAACAGGCACATGCCCTGTGTTCACATAAAACCGTTTTGTTCCTGCAACTGCTAAATGCCTACGGTCCTAATTACTTTGATAGTATCAGGAACTGGGATAAAGAAAAAAATAAATTATTAGAGGCATATGGATACACATTGAGTGAGGATCTTAAAGGAAAATTTGAATTTGCTTATAAAGAAGGAAAGCCCTTTTTACGGGTTCTGGACAGTACGATAAAAAGAATAGTTCAGGCTTCCAATACCAGGCTGGCTGAAGTGGCCATAAATGAATCAAGGTTGGAAACTGAAATTATTTCTGTTTCAAAAAAACTTGCCGTGGTTTTCAATGCAAATGAAAAAGCCTTCCCTTATTTTTCGGTTGACCTGGTAGAGGGTGAAACAAGCGGCGATGAAAAATCTTTTGTGGGCCGTATTGAAAAGCTGGACCTCACAAAGTTCATTAATGCAGAAAAATTTTCTGAAGATGATAAAATGTTATTGCAGCAGGTGCGGAAACTCCAGTCGTCGGAAATAAATAAATACCTGAATCGCAATTCTCCTTTCAGCGGTTTCTGGGAAAACATCATTCATAATGAAAATGATGAATTACCTGAAGAAACAAAAGCCTTGATGATCGAATACCTGCATCCGAAAATAAAAAAGATCGCGGGAGAGGATGCGAACATCAATGCATATTATTTGCCAGCCCGTAAAAATTTTAAAACAGAGAACCTTGCTGATATAACTTTTTCTCCACTCCAGATATCTCCTGTATTTAAAGTTACCGTAAAGGATAATGGGTATGAGCTAAGCTGCGGTGTTAAAATCGATAACCAGTTAATATCATTGAATGAGAATGAGTGGGATACGCCCTTGCTTTTTTTATACAACCACCAGTTTTATCAATGGCAAAAACCCGAAGATGTATTGCAGGCAGATAAATATTTCAATAAAAAACCCACGCTCTTAAATAAAGCGAACTGGCAGGAGCAGCTACAGAAAGTTATCCTGCCGCTAACAAAAGAATATAAAGTTGAGTTTGATAAATCACTTATCAAAGAAATAAAAGAAGGCGATCCTGAAGTGAGGTTAATGCTTATTGAAAAGGGCGAGTATCTTATGTTTCAGCCGGTTTTTAGTTACAAGGGTTTTGAAACAAAAGCCAACGATAAAGAAGTTATTATTGTTTCGGAAGGAGATAAAATTTTGCTTGTAAACCGCAATAAAGTAGCAGAACAAAAATTCATTGATAAGCTCGAGAGCCTGCATTCGCAGTTCATCCGGCCGCAGGATGGCAACAGCCTGGTATTAAAAGGGGCAGATGTGCTAAAAAATAACTGGTTTTTTTTATTCGTGGATGCCATGAAGGATATGAAAGTGCCGGTGTATGGTTTCGAGGCGCTGAAAAATTTCCGCTTCAATACCGCCAAACCTTCTACCCATATACACGTTAGCAGCGGGCTCGACTGGTTTGATGCAAGGGTTGAGCTGGCATTTGGCGACCAGCGGATCGGCATCACAGACATTAAAAAAGCGCTGGCAAACAAGCAATCATTTGTTCAGCTAAACGATGGCACATTAGGTATTTTGCCGGATGAATGGATAAAAAAATATTCGCTTCTTTTTAAAGTTGGTGAAGGAAGAAGCACCCAGTTGCGGTTATCCAAATATCATTTAAGTGTTATAGATGACCTATACGAAAAGCGTGATGAAAAAGAACTTTCTTTTGAACTTGATTCAAAATATGAACGTTTAAGAAATTTCAAAAGCATTCCCGAACTGGATCCGCCCGTTCATTTAATTCCCATCTTAAGGCCTTATCAAATTTCCGGGTTTCACTGGCTTAATTATTTGAATGATGTTGGCTGGGGCGGAATACTTGCGGATGATATGGGATTGGGTAAAACCGTGCAGGCCTTGAGCATGCTGGAACATTATAACACTACTAACGGCAATGTGAAAGCCATGGTGGTATGCCCAACAACCTTGATTTATAACTGGGAAAATGAAATAAAAAAATTCACTCCCAGTTTAACATACCACATTCATCACGGAAGTTTACGGAGCAGGGATGCAGAAGAATTGCAAAAATCAAATGTCATCATAACTACTTACGGAACACTGCGAAGCGACATCCATGTGTTTACAAAGATCATGTTCGATTACATAATACTGGATGAATCCCAGGCGATAAAAAATCCCGGCTCTAAAGTTGCAAAAGCCGCCTGTTTGCTAAGCGCTAAAAATCGTTTGTGCATGAGCGGTACCCCACTTCAAAATAATACATTTGATATTTATGCACAGATGAATTTTTTGAACCCGGGCTTGCTGGGCTCCGTAGAATTTTTTAGAAATGAGTTTGCAACACCGATCGATAAATTTGGCGAGCCCGAACAAAAGGATCATTTACGCAAACTGCTTTATCCTTTTATTTTACGAAGAACAAAAGAGCAGGTAGCCAAAGACCTTCCCGAAAAAATGGAAACCATTTTGTTTTGTGAAATGGAAGAGGAACAACGCAAGGTGTATGAAGTTTATCGTAATTCGTACCGGGATAAGATTCTGGGTGTGATAGATCAGCAGGGCATTGATAAATCGCAGCTAACTATTTTGCAGGGCTTAATGAAATTGCGGCAGATCTGTGATAGCCCGGCTATTTTAAATGAAGAAGAAAAATATCCCAATCATTCAATAAAACTTGACGAGCTTACGCGGGAGATAACGGAGAATATCGGAGAGCACAAAGCGCTGGTGTTTTCACAGTTTCTCGGAATGCTGGCACTCATAAAACAAAAGCTTAAGGAAAATAATATTGTTTTTGAATATTTTGATGGCAGCACCTCTCCGCAGGACAGGGAAAAGGCAATTCAAAACTTTCAGAATAATGACGAATGCAGGGTATTTTTAATTTCTTTAAAAGCCGGAGGTGTGGGTCTTAATCTAACGGCAGCAGATTATGTATACATTGTTGATCCGTGGTGGAACCCGGCAGTGGAACAACAGGCTATTGACCGTACTCACCGTATAGGACAAACGAAAAATATTTTTGCTTACAGGATGATCTGTAAAGATACAATTGAAGATAAAATATTATTACTCCAGGACAGGAAACGCCTGCTCGCTAAAGAACTGATCGCTGATGATTCATCCTTTGTGAAAAGCCTTAGCAAAGATGATGTTGAATACCTTTTCAGTTAATCAGGAAGTAATAAAATCTTTAAGCCGCATAAAATCACGCTGAGAGTTGGATTGAAACTGAACTTTCATGCTGCGGACAATCGTTTTTAAAAATTTGAACATTGCAGTTGGTTTTAAGGTTTTAAGGATAATGGGAGATAAAAATAACGTCTCTTCCGGCCATTTGCAAGCGCAAAAACACTCAAAAAACACATACAGTATTTTCCGAATTACCCCGCCAGCGGAGTAAACAATTGTTCTCCCTAGAGGCCCGGTAAGATCATTGGAAGGTTCTGTTAATACTATTTCATATTAACACTTAATTAGCGGCTTGCTTAACAGATAAGGCATCTTATATATATTAATTCACAATCAATATTAGTTCACAAATCAAAAAAAATAAAATCATGAAAAAGCTAATTACATTTCTATTTTGTATTTGTGCTTTTATAACCTCTTTCGCACAATACAATCAACAAAACCAGGGTGGATATCCAAATGGTGATAACCGCAACAGAACATACGGGGATAATGACAGAAGAAATAACCCATATGATAATGATAGAAGGAACAACCAGTATGGTAATGCAAGCCAGCAGGGGGTGTTTAACCGCAATGGTAACAACGATTATGCAAATGCTGCAAGAGAAAGGGATATTCAGATTGCCCGGATAAACCAGCAATTTGAATACAAAGTAGCCTCAATCAGGAACGACCGGTATACCAGACGACGTGATATGAATCTCATGATCAAGGAGGCTGAAATACAAAGAGCACAGCAGATAAATATGATAAATGCGCGGTATAGCAACTCAACCAGTTATAATAATGGTTACAATAACAGGAACAACGACAGGTATAATAACCAGCAGGGAAACTGGAGACATTAATACCTGGTATAAATAAAAAAAGAACCTCTTCGGAGCCTCTTTTATTTTTATTTGAATTTCAAATTCAAAGTTATAATATCTGAATGCAACCCGTCTGTACGTTTGTAATGCCCGTATCTTAACTCCAGCATATTTAAATGGCTGAACCCAAATATACCTCCGGGTGGCGATAGTCTTAGTCCAACACCTGCAAAATTGCTGCTGAATTTTGAAAGGTCATCATCAGTTGTATAAAATACATCGGCAGGATCATGAGCCATATAAGGTGCATAATATTTTACGGCCGACTGGTTGTAATACCTGTAAAATGGGCTTACCGAAATGAATGAGGTGATCTTAACGGGGGTTTCAATATTGAAAGTATTTGCGGTTAATCCCCAATCGTCATGATAGTAACGATAGTATGTGCGTATGATAAATTTATCTCCCAGGAAATAATTCAAGCGTACACCCACCGGTATTTTAAACCTGGAAGACGGAAGTTTTTCATTCGTAAGCGCATTGTTATTAAAATATATCCTGTGAAACGGAGTACCGAGATATCCCTGCTGATAAACAAGGTCGAGTAATAAGGTCATTTGCAACCTGCTGTTTATCACCTGTGATAAAGTTAAGGAGCTGCTATAAGAATTTCTTGAAGCATGCGGGTAATCACCCAGGTTTTTATAAAATACAGTCCGCAGCTCAATGGGTAAAACAAGTTTTACTTTATCAAGATAGCTTTGTAGTTTGATGCCAAATTCGGTGTTTTTATTTTTTGAGGTTTTTGTAAAACCTACTCCCAGGCCTTTTGAAATATAATCCGATTCAACAGAAAAGGATCCATAAACTCCTAAAGCATTTCCCTTCATTTCATTGGTTACGATCCAGGATGCAGATGGATAGAACCTTGTATCAGACCGTGATGCAGATGAGATGGTAGTAGGGTCAATTTTGTCGGAAGAGGCGGATGAGTAATAATCAACTCCCAATTCAAAATTGAAATCATGCTTCAGGTCATGCTTGTCATATTTATTGAGTTTTAATTCAATTGTTGTGGCATAATCAGATAGTTTTTCGGTACCAATGCCACCGGTAACAGGAGAATGATCCCCCTCCTGGTGATAATAGGCAGTTACAAAATTTATTTCGCTGATCTTTAAATTTTTATTTTTATAAGCTGCTGTATCAATGCCATGTTGCGAAAAGGCGCTCAGTATACCAACATATAATCCTATTACCGCTAAAGTTAATTTTCTCATTTTCGTTATTTGGGAAATGTTTAATTACAGCCACAACCTCCGCCGCTTTTGCCACTGTTGGCCCCGGCAGCCCCTTCCCGGTACACCTGGAAATTGGTTTCAAACTTTTCGGCCTTGCGGGGAGCCAGCTCCATTTCCGAATCGTTTAAATAAATTTTTTGATAGGCCTTTGGAGAAGTGCATGATTCAAATGCAACAACACTAAAAAAGATAAATAAATATTTAAAACAACGGATTTTATTTTTCATGCAGGGGTTACAATTTTTATATTAGCAGATGTGTGCAATTTATTATCATCATCTATAATGATACCATTTATATAGGGCAACTGGTTTATCATATGTAAGCCTGCCTGTATCCCCATTACCATAACGGGTGTGGTAAGGGCATCAGCGATCTCTGCATTCGGACTTATAATGGTTACACTTTTTATGCCGGTAACCGGTAAGCCGGTTTTGGGATCAATTGTATGGGAATATTTTTTACCATCTATCACCACAAATTTTTCATAATTGCCCGAAGTTGCAACTGCCATATTTGTAATATCCAATGATGAAAATGGTTGGTTTGCCGCATCCGGATCTGCAATACCAATCGTCCAGGGCATGCCGTTAGGTTGCCTGCCCCAGGTTATCAGATCGCCAGCTGCATTAACAATACCGCTTTTTACACCCAGTTGCTGCAACACCTGTTTTGCCTTTTCTGCCGCATAACCTTTACCAATACCTCCAAACCCGATGCGCATTCCTTTATGTTTTAAAAACAGGGTGCTCCTGTCTTCATCAACAATTACATTTTTATAATTTATAAGTCTTACCGATTGTTTTGCAGTTGCAGCATCAGGAAGCGATGTCATTGCCAGATCAAAATTCCAAAGACTTTTATCAACAGATCCATACGTAATGTCAAAAGCTCCCTGTGTAATTTCTGAAATTTTTAAACTTCGCTTAACCAGTTCAAGCATTTCACTTTCAACTTTTACCGGTTGTATTCCTGCAAGAGCGTTAACCCTGTTGGTATCACTATTTTCATTAAAAGTAGTTAGTAGTCTTTCAATCCTGCGAATTTCTTTAATAGCAGATTCTATGTAAACACTTGCCAGGTCACTATCTTCTGTAATAACAGAGATCTCAAAACGATTGCCCATGAGGCGTAATACGCTCTTGTGAACCCTGGATTGCCGGTGCAGCGGCTAACATTTAATGATTGTTTTACCTGGTCAACAAATTGCGCACTTGTAAGATCAGGTAAACCATCCCACGATTTAATTACCCTCCCGTTGGCAGTTAATAAAAGTGTAAATGGAAAATTTCCCTCGGGATTATATTTCGCTGCCAGGTCATCATTTAATTTTTTTTGTTCATTTGATAAAGTATGTTTTTTCTGCCTGGGAAAATCTGCATTTACCAGAACAAGATTGGATGTTGCGTAGGTGGTGAAATCTTCGCTCTCGAAAATTTTCTTCTTTAACATGATACAGGGAGAACACCAATCTGAGCCAGAAAAATTCACAAGTATTACTTTATTGTTTTTGGCAGCTTCTGTTTTTGCTTCCTCAATATTTGTTTTCCAAATTAGTGACGTTGAAAAAAAGGTGAATAAAGCAAGTGTGGCAATGAGTTTCATAAAGTGCAAATTTTGCTACAATTTAAAACTCCAGAAGATAACCGCTGGCAATAAATAATTATTTAATAAATTTTAACGTAATTATATATTGATTTGTATTTGGTAATAAGTAATTAATATCCGGCTGAAATTATTTGTTAAAGAGTTTTAAAATTGCATAAAATGATAATAAGCAAACTGCAAACATCGATTTGGCATACCGATTGTTGCTAAATGTTGAAGCTGTATTTCTAACCGTAGTTAAATCACCTTTATATACCCCGGTATTAAAGTAATATCTGGATTTGAAGTTGTACCAGGCTATTTTATTAACAAATTGTATTATCTCATATAAATAATATGAACCGCATTTTAATAGTTGAGGATAACAGTGATGTATTATGGGTTGTTAAGATCGTACTTAAACGATATGGCTTTAAGGTAATGGCCATCCCCAGGGGTGAAGACGTTATGTTAAAAACAAGTACATTTAAGCCACACCTTATTTTATTGGATGTAGTGCTTTCAGGAATTAGCGGTATCGATGTTTGCAATGAATTGAAAGCAAATGAAAAAACAAGCAACATCCCAGTGATCATGTTTTCAGCCCATGCAAACATGACTGATATTCTTAAAAAAGCTAACCCAGACGATTTTATTGCTAAGCCGTTTGATGTTAATGAACTGGTAAGAAAAATAAAGTTGCAGATAGAAATGCATTATAATAGTTTTGGAAGAAGAAGAAAGGTGGCCAGCTCCGCACATTAAAAATTGCTTTTAAATATAGCTGAAGATTTCCTATTAATTTCCCTCACTTATCAAGTGAACCAGGCATTTTCAATGAACAATTGGTTCCAATTATTTTATTTCTTATATCCTTTTAATTCTCTAACGCTTCATAAATTTTATTCATCTGATGCGAATGCCGCTGTGTATGATACAAAACAAAGTGTAGGATTTCTAATTTAGTAATTGCGCCAAGAGGAAGCCTTTCTACTATATCAAGAAATGCTTTTTTTGATCAGCTATCTTTTCTCCCGCTCCTCTATCTGCCGGTTTTGACTTTGTCTTCATGGCTTCCGACATGCCATTAATCGATTTTATAACACGACGGAATAGTTGACCTGCCGTCCAACTATCTTCGTAGGGAATTATATTTATTTTGTGTGCATTAATTGAAGACATTAAGTTTTGTAATTGGGAAATTACTCCCTCAGTTGCCGTTAATAATTCTTTTTTGTCTGAACTTTCTGTTATCATATATAAGTAGATTTAATAGTTCTAGAATGCCACCCAGCATTCTGACTAACGATTGAGGCCTGTGGCGGTATTTGAAAAACGTCAGCCCGAGACCTCTGATAAATTTATAAATAAAAGGTCATTGTTTATTCTATAGCTTGGCGTTGTTCGTCGGCTGTAACGGAAGCAGATTTGCCAACAAATGATGATGGCTTATTCATCCCTCTGCCATATTGACGAATCGTATGTTGTGCAATCGGGGTGATGTTAATAGAAGAATGATAGGACTGTTTATTTATTTTTTGTTGCCTGGATACGATTCTCCCGCTCCAAAAAATGTTTCAATAGATTTGATCTTCTCTGTACTGCTAAAGTTAAAGACATCAACGTTGTGGACCACTTTGTTTTCTATGGTAATTATCTCAACCAGTAGAAACAGGTCATTGCCGCTTTCCGCCATTTTAATATAGTTAACTTTTTTGAAAAATTTATTGGTACCCCAACATTTCTCTTTGAATTTTTCTATGGAAATATGGTCATCGTTATTGGGGCTGGTGAATGTAAAGCCGGAAGCAAAGTGGCTTGCTACCGTATTCCAGTCGTGTTTTTCAAAGCCTGAATAATATGCCTTGACTACTTTTTCTTTCTTTGTACTTTGTGCATTGCTATTGATAGTAGTGCAGATTAAAAGGAGGGATGTAATAATTCGAAACATAGTAATGTTTTAATTGGTGATTTGATTTAAAATTTCGTTTAAACAAAAACTAAGTAAGGTCATGTAATAAATTTTAAAAAAATATCATACTATACATCATTTTACATGTAGAAGATTTTCAAAATGATAATGGTTCGGCTTCCATCACAAAATTGGTTTTGTTTACGATACAAATCTCGTCAACAAAGTTCGTTCCAATGCAGTGTAAATGCGACAATCTTATGGGCTGAATACGACAAGTTGAATAAAGATTGTCAAGCCCACCTTGGTTCGTGGCACACGAAACAATTCTCTATGCATCTTCATGAAACAGGTTATTTAAAAATCCAAATTCATCTGTCTGTTTCATTAAATCTCGCAGATGAATAATAATAAAGTTCTTCGTTTTCATTAGAACTCAATAGTGGCAGCCATTGGTGAATAGTAGCTGTAAAAAAATATGTTCTGTCAATTTCAAAAAAAGATTTCCTTTGAATTTGCATAATGTAAGTACAAATCTAACTTTAAATTAGAAAATTTGTTTCGTGTGCCACGAACCAAGGATGTGGGCATAATTGTGTGTTTTAAATTTTAGTAAGTATCCCAATGCTTTTGTTATGCGCTGCATTTATGTATATACCATTATTTATTTTTTGTGAATCGCGGAATTTTTAGATTTTGAGACAGCTTTTTTCTTTGAAGAAGTCTTGATTTTCATTTGAGGTGGCCTGGCATGTCTTGGTTGATAAATGCTTATTTTTCCACCACCTGGTAGCGTTAATTTAGAAATTATTCCCCAGCCTTGATCTTTAATTGGGCTACACATAATCTTAAGCTTAGCCATTTCTTTTATAAAATGATTGATATCCTCGCACATGAAATATATTTCCTGGATATTATTTTTAGTCGACGAGTGTATAGAAATTTCTGATGGAGGTAACCCAAATATTAATCGACCGTTTCCAACATCAACATTTGGTAATTTTAAAATGTTTAGTAAAAAATTCCTGTCTTTTTCTGGCCTGGTGCTATAAATCAGTGAGTGAACTCCCGTAATCATTTTAGTTGAATTTAAATTGTTTTTGAATTTATAGTACTATTAAAAAGTAGCGCATAACGGTAAGGATTGGCGAGGGGCTGGCATTATATAATTGTCTGCCCGGAACCAAAGATCAATATTGTTCCTGAAGATGAAGGTAACAACTAAAAGATAATTAATAATGTCACGCTGGAACTACTGCCAAACCTATTGTAGGCAGTGCTGTCATGGTTTGTATGGAATTGCTTTAGGTTCAGCTTTATAATAATCCACTATAATTGAAAGCTGATTGTCTGTTAAAAGTATTGCATGCAAATCGTTACCACCATATAATAAATAAAACTGTTCATCGCTATTTTTTGCCTTTAGTATTTCATTCACTTTTCGAAAGAAATTTCTTGGTGTGTTCGTTCTGATTACAACTGATTATGAATATTGAATAAAATAGAAGTGCGCCCCGCCTTGGTTCGTGGCACACGAAACAATTCTCTATGCATCTTCATGAAACAGGTTATTTAAAAATCCAAATTCAACTTTACCTGTTTCATAAAATCTCGCACATGAATGATAATAATCCAAATAATCTTTAGCAAGATTTCACTTACCACTAACAGGATTAAAGTGAATGTATTCTATCTTTTGCTTCGCAAAGTCTATGCTACCTATTTCTATACACTTCGCCTTGGTTCGTGGCACACGAAACATTTCTCAATTGGCTGTAAAAAAATATGTTCTGACAATTTCAAAAAAATATTTCCTTTGAATTCGCATTATGTAATTACAAACCTAAACTTAAAAATAGAAAAATTTGTTTCGTGTGCCACGAACCAAGGCTGTGCAAGTTGTTGGTCACAAGACCAACCACGGAGGGATAATAAAGTTCTTTGTTTTCATTAGAACTCAATAGTGGCAGACATTGTAAATAGTAGCAGTAAAATAATATGTTCTGTAAATTTCGAAAAAAGATTTCCTTTGAATTTGCATAAGGTAATTACAAACCTAACTTAAAATTATAAAAACTTGTTTTGTGTGCCTGAACCAGGATGTGGACTGCAGTGCGTTTTGTCCGGCTAAGTCACTTTAAACCGAAAAAGTCTTCGTCCAATATTGCATAAAAATAATTGTCTTTCCATTCTCCTCTAATTGGTAATTTCTTTCTTTTTATTCCCTCTTTTGTCATACCAACTTTTTCAAGCACTTTAATTGAAGCTATATTTTCAACTGCACAACCTGCTTCAATTCTGTGAAGTCCAAGGTCGATAAAGCCAAAGTATATAAGTTTTGACAAAGCCTCAGTAGCATAACCTTTTCTCCAATGGTCTGAATGAATTTTATACCAAACTTCTGCTGTTTTATAATTTGGTTTTCCTATGTTCAAAGCAATGATTCCAATAAATTGCTTTGTGACTATTGAGTCTAAACAAAAAACATATGAAGTCTGGGGTTTATCGTTTTGTCCGGAACGCCAATCATTAATAATTCTTTCTGTTTCCAGAGTTGTCTCTGGAATTCCTAATGTATTAAACTTGTCTGTTTCTGGCAAAGAGAGTAATTCATGAATATTGTTTAAATCCTCTGTTGATACTTGCCTGAAAATTAGTCTGCCTGTTTGAAGTTTCATTATAGTCGTGTCGCATTACAGCCAACGCGATGATTGGCGTTATAACATACAATATAATTTGATTTTTTGTTATGGAAATAAAACGGCTTAGCGTTGTACCTTTTGTATTGCCGTTAGTACAATCCGATTTTACTATTCGAGGTTTTCTTATTATATATAAAATAAAAAACCCTTACCGGCGAATGCCAGTAAGGGTTTGATTAAATTAAAAGCTGTAGGGGAGGGATCGAACCTCCACGAGGCAGTTAGCTGCAGTACAAAGTTCAGTGGTCGACCCTGGTCGAATCAGTATTGCTACCGAGACGGCTCTATGCTGCGTTTATCCTGTTATCCTCACCCCCGAG
>JACDBU010000256.1 GCA_013694745.1 Chitinophagaceae bacterium | reverse complement strand
ATTTTGTTGTGAAGACAAATTACCAGCGCCAAAAAATAATAGATTATACGCACAAGAATAACCCGTTATTGAATATAGAAAAATTGGAATTGACAATAAAGATTTGGGCTTTTTTATAACTTAGGAGAGAACACAATTTACAAACTAGTAAGGTTGCGATCATGCTAACATCGCCTGGTCAAACTACCTAACCAAATTTGACGCTATTAGACGAATAAAGGTGAGGATGTTCAATTACGGCTCTTTTTTTTTTGCAATCTCTACTGTACTCTACTGTAGTATTTTTTTACTACTTTTGGAAAGTCGGGATTTATAGACAGTTTCTTGAAAACTAATATGAATACTTTTAAAGTAATAAATGGTAATTCAAGTTTGCCCAAATACAGGCAGATTGTACAGTCAGTTATTGAAGGGATAGAAAAAGGGATGTTGAAAAAAGGACAGCAACTACCCTCTATTAATGAATTAGCTACAGCTAATGCAACTGCAAAAGAAACCGTAACAAAGGCATATGGCGAGCTTAGGGAAATGGGGGTTATTATTGCCCGGCATGGTAAAGGATTTTATATTGCTAAAACAAAAGCAAAACTGGGTCTGAATATTTTTGTGCTATTTGATACATTCAATGCATATAAGGAGGTTTTGTACAATGCGCTTAAGGCAGCTTTACCATCTGACTCCCAATTCAGTATATTCTTTCACCATTATCATTTAAAGCAGTTTGCTCAGTTAATAAATGATAATCTCGGCAGTTATAACTATTATGTAATCATGCCGCATTTCGATACAGATGTTTCAGCCATTGTAAATACCGTGCCCCGTGATAAATTCCTGCTTCTCGACAGTGATGTACCAAAATTGGAAAACGGGTATGCAGCAGTGTATCAGGATTTTGAAAATGATATTTACAATGGATTGAAAATGGGTTTGCCTTTGATAAAAAAATACAGAAGGCTTCATCTTGTTGCCGGATATGAGCATCTTCAATATGTACCAGTTCCTATTGTTAAGGGATTTAAAAAGTTTTGCAGCAGCTATGGCATTGCAGGTGAGGTGATGGATAATTTGAAAGAAGAAACCCTAAACGAAGATGAAGCTTACCTTATTTTTACCGATACAGATATGATTCGTTTTATAAAGTATTGCGATAAAATGAAATGGAGGCCCGGCAAAGAAATAGGGCTGATAAGCTATGATGATACACCATTAAAAGAAATTCTTCTTGGTGGTGTAACCGTTATCAGCACTGACTTTGCTAAAATGGGCAAAACGGCAGGAGAATTAATATCGGGTAAAAAGGTAGAAAAAATTGCTAATGATTCCTTGTTTATAAAAAGAAAGACATTGTAATATGCAGTTAGGTATCGGTTCATACACATATGGCTGGAATGTGGAGCATGGCATGAATGATATGAATTTGATTGAAAGAGCAAAAGAGTTTGGTGTTAAGCTCATTCAAATTGGAGATAACCTGCCTCTACATACATTCAATGAAGAAAGGTTGCAGGTTTTTGGAAAGGCATTGCGACAAAATGATATTACAGTGGAGATTGGCGCTAAAGGTTTATTGCAGCTGCATTTGCATCAATATATTTTATTGTGCAAAAGATTTAATGCAAAAATATTGCGATTTATCATTGATGACAATAATTATAGACCCACAGTTGAAGAAGTTATAAGAATTATCAAAAGCGAAGCCAATTTGTTGCAACAGTATAATATCACATTGGCTTTAGAAAATCACGACGGGCTTAAAGCAGATGAATATGCAGCTATTATAAAATCAATTAATAGCCCAAATGTTGGCATTTGTTTAGACACGGTTAACTCGATGGGGGCTGGTGAAAGCATAGAAACAATACTCGAAACATTGCTTCCATATACCGTAAATCTTCACATCAAAGATTTTGGTATTGCCAGGTTGCCGCACAAACAAGGTTTTATTATTGATGGCCGCATTGCAGGTGAAGGTTTGCTGAATATTCCTTTATTGCTTGAAAAATTGAAAGCCCGCAACCGTTGTCACACCTGCATTGTAGAGCAATGGGTGCCGCCTGAAAAAGATAAGGGTGAAACAAATTTGAAGGAAATCCATTGGGCAGAGAGAAGTATTCGGTATTTAAAAGCATTGCCATCGTGGGAATAGAGTTGAATATAGTTATGTGGCATAAGGCGG
>JACDBU010000003.1 GCA_013694745.1 Chitinophagaceae bacterium | reverse complement strand
CTATAACTCTTTTTAAAAGAGGTGTGAAAACCCCTTCAGCTCCCACTAAAGGCTTACCCGATCGAAGCTGTTCTCCTGCTTCTTTGATGAATGCGTCAAAATCAAAATTTTCTTTTTCCATTGTGTGCCAATTTAATTAATTTTAAATTGACACACTTAATTAAGCAGACTCGCTTTGATTTTATAGGCTTTAATGCATAGCTACTTCTTTTAACATTTTACCTAACTTACGTCAATTTTATCGTATTCTGAATTAGTTCCAAACCATTTTATCTGAATGCTTTTATATTCAAATATCATTCTTACTATTGATAAGTTTACTTAGGCATTACTTTTTAAATCCTATCCTATCTCTCTCTTGCCATTTTTTAGTTTCAGTCGTTTTTGCAGTTTTTTCATCAAGTAGATTTTCGATTGCGTCATATATCTGGTTAAGCTGAACGTCGTGGCTGCCAAGACGATCTCTTAATTCAATTAGTTGCTGCAGAACTTCAGTGTGCTGCAGTGCAAATTTTTTCAAAGCTATAAATGCCCTGACGATAGCGATATTCATTTTCCTTGCCATTGGGCTTTTAAGTACGCTAGCCAGCATCGTCACACCATGTTCGGTAAAAGCGTAAGGCAAGGCGGTTTTAGGTCTTTTAAAAGTGGATGTCATCACAAATTGTGATGACATATTTTGCCATTCACTGGAATTTAACCTGAACATAAAATCTTCCGGGAAGCTTTCAATATTTCGTTTAATCGCCTGGTTTAAAACCCTTGTTTCAACCTGGTAAAGTTCGGCTAGATCGTAATCGAGCATTACTTTTTGGTTCCGAATTTCATAGATTTTGTGTTGTATAACAGAAAGTTGCATAATAGTTTTATTTTTTAATGTCTACCCTTTTAAGATATTTTTCTGCAAATAACTGTTGACATAGGCCTCCACATCGACAGGTTTATTATTCTTCTCTTTTTCTAACCATTTCAAAACATCCGTCTTTTTAAACTTATATAATTTACCGATTTTGAGAAAGGGGATTTCACCCTTATTGCAGGCTGTATATACGAAAGCTGTTTCAACCTTTAAAAACCGGGCCACATCTTTTACATTCATAAGTATCTCCGTATCGTCACTGGCTAAATTTTTTTGGCCGGACAAGTATTGAATGAACATCATTTTTATTTGGTGGACTTCGGTCTCTATGGTTTCTAACCGGTCTTCGATTGTTCTGTTTTCGGATATTTTCATATGAGTGCTAATTGCGTCTGATGAATATTAAATTGAAAGCTTATGTGCAGCTAAAACTTTATTTCTATCCGGCACTTTACTGTAAAGCTGGGTAGTCTTCACATGCTTATGATTGAGCATTTTACTGATGATATAAATGTCCTCTCCTTTGGCTACTAATTGAGTTGCATAAGTATGACGGAAGCAGTGAAACGATATTTTCTTTCTAATGCCTGCAATCTGGCACCAGGTTCTCAATTTGTCCCGTGTTCTTGAATAATTAAGATCAGGAAAAACAAGGTCATTATCGTCCCTTCTTTCTCCCAGCAAATCAACAGCCTGCTGGCTTATAAAATGTTTAACCGGCCTCTGTGGCTTGGGGTCTATAAAATAAAAATACCAGGATTGCAAGTCATTTGAATATTCAAGTTCCCGCCATTTTAAGGATTGGATCGCACCAAACCTAAGTCCGGTCAGAATCGCAAACATTGAAGCATGGTAAACTGTATCATCATCAATTCTATTTTGCTTCAACTTTACAATTTCTTCATCAGTTAAATATTGTCTTACGACGTCCACATTAGAAATCCGCTCAACTTTTAAAACAGGATTGCTGGTAAGGTAACCCTGAATAAATGCCTTCTCGACGATGTTACAAAATTTGTCGTAATATGAAGAAGCTGAATTCCTCTCCAGGGTCAGAGTTTTAGAACGGAGTGAATTCGTGGTCAGTAAATAATCTTTGAACTTCTCCAGGAAGAACTCGTCAATATTCCGAAACTTAACATGCTCTCCCGCAAAACGCTTCAAAAATTTCATAACGCTATAAAAATGTTCAACATCCTTACCCGATCTTGCTTTATTATGCACGTAATCTCTGGCAAAGATGGAAAAATCACCTTCTAATACATCTTTATTAAACAGGTTGTTTTCATCAAGCATTAACGATTTCATTCTCTTCAGGAATATCTTCTCAGCGATCTCTTGGTTCAATACATTCTGCTTTTTCTCGAAAGGTGTTTGTGGATCTGGATTAATAAATAGCTTTAAAAATTCACGTCGTGTATGAATTTTCTTCTTCGGATTCCACACCGGCGGATAATAGTCAATGTATAAACTGATCATACCACTTTTCAATTGCCTCTCTCTTATTTTTCCTCTCATATACTATATTTAGAAGTTAGATACTCCATGACATTGTTTGTTTTAAATAATAATTTTTTACCAATTTTTACTTTGGGAAATCCAGGGTCTTTCATCAACCGGAATATTGTTCGTTCGCTTAACCCGATCATTTTAGCTAAACCGCTTATGCTTACCATTTCGCTATCAGCATAACCACCTAACAGAGGCTTGGTCCCCTGGGATTTGATTTGTACTAATTGCTTCTCAGTATCAATTTGAGATAATTCAATTTTATGTTCTTTTTGGCGGAGTTTGTAGTTGGCTTTAGCACATATATCAGAGCAGAATTTTGTTACAGTAGTTTTTGCTGTAAACACTTTATTGCAATGTTGACAAATCTTCTTGATGCGAATATTACTACTCATTTAAAAACGTTTTAACTGCCCATTACTGCCTACCACTGCCTGATACTGCCTCATACTGACTGGTACTGCCATGTTTTCTCTTTTCTCCCATTGAATTTGTACCTTGAATAAATATAAAGAAAGGTACAAAAATAATTCACAGAAAAATATAAAAAAAGTAAAGTTATGCAAATCGTATACAACATAGTATTGACAATGTATTTAGAAGATTAAGAGGAGTAAAGTGGAGTTAAGTTAAGGAATTCTTCTACTTTCCAATACAGAACTTACTAAAAATATAATCCAGCCTGTCTTCATTAGTTATCTCTCCGGTGATCTCGCCAATAAATTGCAGGCATCTTCTTATTTCCAATGCTAACAACTCGCTGCTGATATTATTTGTGATCCCATTCTTCACATCATCTAAAGAATCTTTAACCTGTAGCAATGCTGCATAGTGGCGGGCATTCGTGATCACAGCGCTTTCAGAAAGTAACTGGTCTGAAGCCACAGCAGAAAACAACTGGTCTCTTAATATTTCTATTCCCGTTTGCTGAGTTGCGGAAATAAAAATAATTCTTTCATGATCGTGAAATTTTTTTTCTCTTGCTTCATGAGTAAGCATATCACTTTTGTTCCCCGCGAGAATGTATTTCTTTTTACTAAGATCAAACTCGTCGCAAATAATTTTTAATTCTGCAGTACTTGTATTTATCACATCAAACAAATAAATAATAATATCTGCAGACTCCATTTTTTCCAGGCTCCTGGTTATACCCATGTTTTCAATAACATCCCCGGTATGCTCGCGAATGCCGGCTGTATCTATCAACCGGAATAATATCCCTTTTATATTCAATACCTCTTCAATCGTATCCCTTGTGGTACCGGCAATTTCACTTACTAATGCCCTGTCCTCATTCAGCATTGTATTGAGCAATGTTGATTTACCCGCATTAGGCTTTCCAACTATAGCAACCGTAACCCCGTTCTTAATTACATTCCCCAACGCAAAAGAACTGATCAAAGAATTTATGGAAGAGGATATTTCATTGATGAGTGTAATGAATTTTGACCTGTCGGCAAATTCAACATCTTCTTCACTAAAATCCAGTTCCAGTTCAATGAGCGAAGAAAATATTATTAATTTTTCGCGCAGCTCTTTTAAAATATTTGAAAAGCCGCCGCGTATATTATACAATGCTGCTTTTTGCGAAGCCGCGGTATTACTGGCTATCAGATCGCCTACTGCTTCTGCCTGGGTAAGATCGAGCTTGCCATTTAAAAAGGCGCGCTGTGTAAATTCTCCCGGTTTCGCCAGCCGCGCTCCTTCCTTTATCACGGCATCGATTATTTGCTGCTGTACATACATCGATCCATGGCAGCTGATCTCTATAACATTTTCTCCTGTATACGATGTGGGCTTTTTATAAATTGATACAACTACTTCATCAAGAAGTTTTTCTTCCTGTGTGTTTTTATTATCACTTTTTTTTAAAAATCCCACGTGTAATGTATGGGAAGGCTGAAGGAGTAGGTCTTTTGAAGAAAATAATTTGTTGGTGATCTCTATTGACTTTTCACCACTGAGTCTAATAACGCCAATAGCACCCACACCCGGCGGGGTTGCCAGGGCAACAATGGTATCGTCCCATCCTGTAAGCTTGTTAAGCATAAACAAATATACTCCCGGAGTGATTAAATAAATATTGGAAATACAAGCGCAAAAAAAAGCCGCCTCAATAATAAGACGGCTTCAAAATATCAAGTAAAAAAATTATTCAGTAATGGTGAATGTAACAGGTTGCTCACGATAAGCATTTACAGAACGCCCGTTTTGCTGGGCCGGCGTCCATTTAGGACCTTTACGAATCGCATTCACTGCTATTTCTGCAAGCTTGGTACCTTTTAATGTCAAGGCTTCAACATCACTCACAGAACCATCTTTTGAAACGATAAATCTTACACGGCAGGTTCCTGATTCGCCTGCTTCTGTAAGCTCATCAATGTTTGACTGGATGGCTTTTGTAACATAGCGTGTCCATCCTCCTTCTCCCCCGGGGAATGAAGCATCAATTTCCACTTTTGTAAAAACCCTGTCCTCATCTTCTGCTTTTTTTGGTGGCGCTTCTACAACCTGGGTACCTTTATCTTCTACCGGGGGAGCTACAATACCTTCATCTTTTTTTCCTTCTTCCGTTTTTACATCCACTTTCTTTTCATCCAGCTCTTTATTCTCTGGTGGTGGCTTGATCACCTCTTCATCTTTTACCACTTTAGGGGGTGTAAACTGAATGGTGGCTATGGGTGGTGGTGGTGGTAATTTTGGCGGTGGCGGCGGCGGTGGTGGTGGTGGCTCATTTACAACCTCAGAAAGTGTAACATCTTTTACATCTTGTTTTTTTACCGTATCATCTGTATTGATAGATTTGGCTACAAAAGAAATTACAAAGATCAATAAGGCGATCCCGACCATAATCCCCAACGCCAGCGAAATACGCTTGTTATAGGTTTTACGTAATTCATAAGCACCATACTCCTTATTCTTTCCTTCAAAAAGAATATCAAGAAGATCAGCGCTTAAAATTTTGTTAGCTTCCATTTTTTTGATTTTTAATTAGATACAGAAAAAAAAGTATTCCATAATTATTTGATCCCACCGGCCACTTCTGTCATCTGGATCATTTTATATTCATCACCGGTAGGGTCGATCATGGCGTATCTTTTTATATCATTAATCGACATTTCGTCTAATGCATCCACTGCATTTTTATAAGTAGCATCTTTATCAGGCTTAATGGTTATAAAATAATCATCAGCCGGTGTGCTTCTTTTTTTATCCAGGATTATTTTACGAACATCTTTATACCCTGTAGTCTGCATCTTGCTGGGATCGCTGCCAAAATAATAATAGATCACATCCTGCTTGCCCAGCATAAGGGTAAGTGCGCCGGATTCTTTTACCTTATTTAATTCATCAGGCTTGTCAGTATCTTTTGGCATCGCAAGATTCATTGCTGTAGGCTGCGACATGGTGGTGGTGAATATAAAAAACGTTATAAGAAGAAACCCAAGATCAACCATAGGGGTAAGATCCACACGGGTAGATTTCTTAACAGCTTTTTTTACACCCGGGCCTTTTTTATGACCACCGCCGCTTTTGACTTCCATTTCTGCCATAGTAGTAATTTTTTTAGTTGAATAATAATTAAGTTATTACTCTGTTTCCTGTTCTTTTTTTATACCCAGTTTTTCCAGCTCGCTCCCAGAGGGTATGCTTTCAGGATTAGTAATCAAAAGATATTTGAACTGATCATTTTTCTTAAATGCTTCAATCACGCTTTTAAATGCGGGATATTTTGCATTATCATCTCCCTTGATCAAGAAATTTATCTTTCCTCCTTTATCACCATACACTTTTTTTGCGGCATAGATCCAATCGCGCAATTCATTGTTTGCACTATCCGCCGGTATGCCTTCCAACTTTACAGTTTTAAGTTGTTCAGGCGTTAAACGATCAAACTGGTTCAACTGGTTTATTGGGGCGCCTACAAAAGTTGCCAGCTTAAAAGCTTTCACATCCTCGTCAGAAAATTTAATTCCTCTCACCGTTCCCAGGGCATTAATAACATCCCCTTTCATTTCATCACTCATATCAATAAATATCCTGCCCAGTTTATCTATTGAAACGGTAAATGCATCCTTTTGTGGAGCAGCTTTAGAAGAAACGGAACTGGGAGGGGTAACATCTACGGCTTCGGCGGGTTTAAATTTTGTAGTTAATATAAAAAACGACAGCAAGAGAAATGCAACATCGCACATTGCCGTCATATCTATATTGGTACTGCCCCGCTTTATTTTGGCTCTTCCCATTTTATTTAATTTATAATTTTACTATGATTCCAAAACCATATAATTCCACAAAAGAATTACTTGTATAATGAAGCGAAGCTTTGTGTTAAAGTAAAACCTGATTCATCAATACCATAAGTGATACCATCAATTTTTGTGGTAAACACGTTATAGGTAATGATCGCCACTGCAGAAGTACCGATACCCAGGGCTGTATTGTACAATGCCTCGGATATACCCCGTGATAATTCACGTGCCGCTTCACCACCACCCGATTCACCAAGGTTACTGAACGACCTGATCATTCCCATTACCGTACCCAGCAATCCCAACAGGGTTGCGATGGAGGCTATGGTTGAAAGAAAAACGAGATTCTTTTCAAGCATGGGTAATTCCAATGCCGTAGCTTCTTCAACTTCTTTTTGAATGGCAATTACTTTTTGTTCCGTTGATAGCTCAGGTGCAGAGATCATTTCCTTGTATTTGCGTAAACCTGCTTTCATCACATTTCCAACAGAACCTTTTTGCCTGTCGCATTCTGCCAGTGCTGCGTCTACATTTTTATTGGCAAGATGATACTGCACTTTTCTTATAAACTCGGCAATTGATCCTTTACCCGAAGCTTTTAAAACAGTCAATAATCTTTCAATAACGAATGTTACAACGATCAAGAAACATCCAATTAGAATCGGCACGATTATACCGCCTTCATACATCCTTGCAAGGTTTCCTTTTGGACCTTTATGATTGGGCCAAAAACCACCGTTGGGATCGGGGCTGGTAAAATTGGACGCTGCGCCAATTAAATAACGCCAGATTACATAACCTGCAATTATACAAATAAGGGGTGCAAGCCATGAAACAGCATTGCTTGTTTTTTTTGCCTGAACCGAAGTGCTGGAAGGGCCTGTTGTTTTTACAGATGTTCTTGCAGTTGGATTTGTTTCTGCCATGACGTTAAGTTTAAGTGAATTAAAATTTAAATTGTGTGGTTAAGAATTTGATTATACAATGCTACTAAAAAATATTTTCAAATTTCGCCTGCTTCTTAAAAATATTTGATTGCGCACAAGTTAATAAAATTAATGAATGAATAACAGCGTCAAAATAATAAATCAGAATTTTTTCATCTTATATAAAAATATGGCTTCAAATCCATATTCTATCAAAAAAGAGGAAAGCAAGAAAGCTGCCATTTTGGTAGCAAATACCGGGATTTATTTTTCAGAGGAGTGTTTAAATACAATAAATACCTCGGTACAGTAGCTTATTACAGAGTACAATTTTTTTGGAAATGCTGCACGGATTAAAAAATGCATTTTATTCGTAGCGTAATGCAACAATAGGGTCAAGCCTGGAGGCTTTAAAGGCAGGATACAAACCTGCACAAAGTCCTACAAATGAACATACAACTATGCCCGTTACCACCCACCCCCATGGAATTACAAACCCCGTTTTTAAAACAATGCTGAAAAGATTGCCAACCAATACGCCTAAAATTATCCCGAATACTGCACCGATAAGGCTTATGATTACAGATTCAAACAAAAACTGCTGACGGATGCTTTTTTTTGTTCCGCCGATGGCTTTAATAAGACCTATTTCACGCGTACGCTCATTTACGGCAACCAGCATAATATTCATCAACCCGATGGCTGCACCAATAAGTGTTATCAACCCGATGAAAGCGGCGGCAGTTGTTATTGCACCTAAACTATTTAGCATGGCTTCAACAATGCTATCACTTTTATCAATAAAGAAATTGTCTTCATCGGTAAAAGCCAGTTTTCTAACCGGCCTGAAAGTTCCTTTAGCCTCACCAATGGCAACATCCATATCTTTTATATTGTTAACCATTATTCCTATTGCATAGGAAGCGTCGGTTGAACCAAAGTTTCTGCGAACATTATTATAAGTGGTGATTATTATATTGTCTGCATTAAGAAAGGCGCTGGAACCTTTGCTTGCAAGAACAGCGATCACCCTGTACTTCATACCGGATACACTGATGATCTTATCAACCGCTTTTTCCGGCGAGCTGCCAAATAATTTAATAGCAGTGCTGTTACCCAATACACAAACGTTACGGCCAGACTCCACATCCAGCTTATTCATATTTCTACCACTTAAAATAGTATAGCCACTAAATTCGAGATAGTTTTCATCCCCCCCCGTTATCCTTACATTGGGATTGGTTTTTATTTTTTCGGTGTTTACGATCGTGTTACGCGGGCCGTTGATGATTATGCTAACATGAGCAGGATAAGCATATCGCTCTTTAAAAGCTTTAGCCTGTTCATACGTAATGATCTTACCAATGTTTGAATTTTTTTCTTTTGCTCCTTTGGTGGTTTTTTTTACATCATTCCCGCGTCCTCCAATATGTAACTGGCGATCTTTATAACGTATACCAAAGGCATTGGCCCCCATGGTTGAAAAACTTTCTGAGAGTGATTGATCCATTGCCTGTATTGCCGTGATGATACCCACAAGCGCCATTATACCGAAGGCTATAATAGCCACTGTGATCCCCGTTCTAAGCTTATTGCTTTTAACAGTTCTAAACGCTAGTGAAAGTGTATCTGAAGTTCGCATGCCTCTTTTCTGATTTCCCGTTCCCCTTTTTTTCGATGTTATTTTAGAAATCTTTGAACTTTAAAATTCCAACTTAATAATATAGCCAGTCAATTACCAATCCTGGCATTAGTCCTAAGATAATGATTAATGCAGAAGTTACGATAAGCAGCCATTTAAAAGATGCAGGAGCATCCATAACAAACTCGGATTCTTCCGCCTCTTTAAAAAACATTGCCTGTATGATCCTGAAATAATAATAGGCGCTGATAGCAGCACATAACACAGCAAGAATTACAAGCCACAAATGATTGCCTGTTTTTAATGCTGCGAGAAGCATGTAAAACTTAGCGGTAAACCCGGCTGTTAGCGGAATACCCGTTAGCGACAGTAAAAAAACAGTTGCAGTAATTGCGAGCACAGGTTGTTTTTTTGCCAGTCCGTTAAATCCCTGGATGGTGTAATCATTCATTCTTATCAAAATGGCAAACAAGCCTATTGATGCAAGACTGTAAGCAGCGGCATATAAAAGTAAACCTTCCCTGGCCGTATCGTTCAAAGCAAAAATAGCCAGCATCATAAAACCTGCCTGCGCAATACTGGAATAGGCAAGCATTCTTTTTACACTCTGTTGAAATACCGCCGTTAAATTTCCAATGAGTAATGTAGCAGCAGTAATTATTACCACAAGTGTTTGCCATTGTTCTTGCATGATACCAAAAGAACTCTGGAACAATCGTATGAAAGCGATGAAACCCGCTACCTTAACAATGGTTGCCATAAAAGAAGTGAACACCGTAGGAGCGCCGTCATACACATCTGGTGTCCAGAAATGAAAAGGCGCCGCAGAAACCTTGAACGACATGGAAACGATGAGCATTACTAACCCCGCGCCTATCATTACAGGAAGCTTGCCGGTACCCAGGTGTAAATTATCGATATAGAATGAAGCAAAAGTATTTCCACCATATAAAAAAGCAATACCCATCAGCATGATGCCGGTAGAAAAAGCACCCATCAAAAAATATTTCAGGGAAGCTTCCGTGCTTTTCAAATTTCGTTTATCGCTTCCCGTTAGTATGTACAATGGTATCGACATTATTTCGATCCCGAGAAATAACATCAGCAGCGTTTTAAAGGAAGATGCAATGGCCACCCCGCACAGGATAAAAAACAACAAAGCAAAATATTCTGATACATTTTTTCCCACTTTTTCAATATCCCTTCCGTTCAACATGAAATATAAGAGTGTGCAGGCAAAGGCAATTGTATTGAACAGCAAACCAAATGCGTCAAACTGCAACATCCCCCTGGTTTCTATCCTGAAAAAAGTGTAGCCAAAAAATTCCATTATGTTGGCCACCAAAATAATTACCATGCCTGCTATGGCCCAATATTTAGGTACCGATGCTCTTTTTATGAACACACCCCCGAACATCATCACCACACCCCATATTGCTGTTAATATAATTGCGTTCATAGTACGTTAATCCGTTAATACGTTTATCCGTTAATACGTTAATCTGTTTATCCGTTAATACGTTTATCCGTTTATCAGAAATGTGATAATATTGTTGTTACCGTATCACTGGTTAAATGAAATAATGGTGCAGGATATACCCCCAGCACAAAAATAAAAATCACTACAACTGCTAAAATAAATTTTTCATTTAAGTTGATATCTTTCACAACAATTGTTTCTGAAGGACTGCTACCATAAAATATCTTTTGAACCATATTCAAAGAATATACTGCAACCAAAATAATGCTTATGCCCGCAAACGCAGCATACCACCTATTATACTGGTACAACCCGGTGAACATGGTGAATTCACCTACAAAAGAATTTGTTAGGGGCAATGAAATATTTGCCAGCACCATGAGTACAAAAAATATGGTTAGTACGGGGGCCTTTAATGCGAGGCCACCCAACTGTGATAATTTTCTTACCCCGGTTTGTCTTTCAACAAGATAAACCACTATCCACAGTCCGATAATATTGATACCATGATTAAACATTTGAATCATCACCCCCTGTAACCCGGTTGTGTTGGTAGCAAAGATGGTTGCGCACATTAATCCAATGTGTGCAATAGAGGAATAAGCAACAAGTCTTTTAAGATCATCCTGTACCATTGCGATACAGCTTGCATATATCATTCCTGCAATGGAAAGTCCGATCACAATATTTCTAAAATGAACAACCGCATCCGGGAAAACCGGCAGCACCCAGCGAAGTATAGCAAATACTCCCATTTTTACCATGATGCCGCTAAGTACCATCGTGGCTGGCGGAGATGATTGCTCATAGGTATCAGGTTGCCATGTATGAAAAGGAAAGACCGGCATTTTTACGGCAAATGCAATAAAAAAAAGCCAGAACAACCAGTTTTGATCAGGCGGTGAAATATGGGAATTATAAAAGGCGATGAATGAAAAAGAATGTTGCGCCGTTAAGGTTGGCGTTGTTTGCAGGTATACATATATAATTCCCTCCAGCATTAAAAGAGAACTTACAAATGTGTAAATAAAAAATTTCCAGGTGGCTGCAACGCGTTTTTCTCCGCCCCAGCGGCTGCATAAAAAATACACTGGTATTAATGCAAGCTCCCAGAAAAAATAAAATACCAATGCATCTGCGGAAACAAATACGCCCATCAATCCGCATTGCGTTAACAACATCAACCCATAAAAAATATTTGCATTTTTATATTCTGTTTTATAGGTTGCTGCAAAGATTACGGGAAAAGAAAGGGCAGTTAAAAAGGTAAGTAAGTGCCCCATACCATCAAGGCCTAATGCAAAGCTGCTGCCAAGATACGGCATCCACACATAGCTAACATTATTGTACAATAAATATTTATTGTTATCATGATAGTACAAACTGGCAAGCGAAATAGCCAGCGTTATAAGAGAAGAGATCAACGTCCAGCGTTTTGCATTTTTTGGTTCTTTAATAAAAAAAATGATGAGTCCGCTAAATAAAGGAAGCCATAGCAACAGTTCAGGAAATGTGATGTAATTACCGAGCATCTTATTTAATTTGCGAACAGTTGAATGATAAATAAAATTAAAATACCGATCACCATCATCAGGATGTAGCTACCTGCCTGGCCGCTTTGTAACAATCTTATTTGCCGGCTTCCGTACTGTATACTTTTGCCAATACCATTTACAATGGCATCGATCCCCGATCTTTCGATAACATTATTAAAAAAGAGAGACAACGATCTTAGTGGTTTTACAATAATGGCATCATACAATTCATCAACATACCACTTATGCTCCAATACCCTGTCAAGGCCGGTTTCAGCCGTTGTTTCACCCTGGTAGTTTTTATTTTTATTCCATGCCCAGACTGAAATTAAAACAATGAGAATTGTAGAAATCCCCGTAAGCATCCATTCTGTTTGATGCGTTATTTCATGCGTTGCTAAAATTGCATTTGATTGCGCAAACACCGGCGATAAAAATTCACCAAGCCGGTGACCATGCTGCATATATATTTCCGGAATGCCTACCAGGCCGCCAACAACAGAAAGAAATGCAAGGCTTATTAATGGAAAGGTGATAGCGCCAGGACTTTCATGAACATGATGCAGTTGATCTTCCGTGCCCCGGAATTTCCCCATGAATGCTAAAGCTAATAATCTAAACATGTAAAAGGCAGTAAGCAATGCGCCCCCCAAACCGATAATGTATAAGAGGGGGTTTTTAGAAAATGTCACTGCTAAAATTTCATCCTTTGAAAAGAAACCTGCAAATGGTGGTATGCCCGAAATAGCAAGGCATCCAATAAAAAAAGTAATGTAAGTGATTCGCATTCGCTTGCTTAATCCACCCATTTTCCGGAGATCCTGTTCACCACCCATTGCATGTATCACAGAACCAGCACCAAGAAATAGCAAGGCTTTAAAAAATGCATGCGTCATTACATGAAATACAGCGCCGGTGTAGGCGCCAACGCCTAAACCCAAAAACATGTAGCCCAATTGGCTAACGGTTGAATAAGCTAAAACTTTTTTAATATCATTTTGTTTTAAGGCAATGGTGGCAGCAAAGATCGCAGTGGCCAGTCCGATGATGGCAACAACATTCATTGTTGAAGGCGCCATTGTGTACATGAGATTACTCCTCGCGATCATGTAAATGCCGGCAGTTACCATTGTTGCAGCATGTATTAAAGCAGAAACGGGGGTAGGCCCTGCCATTGCATCTGGCAGCCAGGTGTATAAAGGTATCTGGGCGCTTTTGCCGATAGCGCCAACAAAAAGCAATAAAGTAATTCCTATAAGACGATGTGAATTTGTTTCATGCAAAATCGAAATGATCCCATTGTTTGGATTGAAGAGATCGTGAAATGAAACACTGCCAAAAGTATTTATCATCCAGAAAATGCCAAGTAAAAAACCAAGGTCTCCTATACGATTCATAACGAATGCTTTTTTTGCTGCATTGTTATAACTTGTATTTTTAAACCAGTATCCAATTAATAGATAAGAGCACAAACCCACCCCTTCCCATCCAATGAATAATATTATATAATTGGCCCCCAGCACAAGCAGCAGCATTGAAAAGACAAAAAGGTTGAGATAAGAAAAATATCTTGCTAGATCCGTGGCATTTTCTTCGTGCATGTACGAAGCAGAGTAAACATGAATTAAAAATCCCACACCCGTGATGATGAGCAGGAATAATGACGAGAGCTGGTCAACCTGGAAGGCAAATGATGCATGGATGGTACCCACATTTATAAAATCGAAATACGAAATTATTTGCGGGGTAAAATCTTCCTGGCGCACTTGAAAAAATATCAACAGGCTGATGATGAAAGAGCCAAGAATTACTGCGCTTCCGATTACACCCACAGCCCGTTTTGATAATATCTTTCTCCCTAAACCATTAACTAAAAAACCAATCAATGGAAGCAGTGGAACCAAATAAATAAGATGTATTGCATTCATATCCTTAGTCCCTAAAAGCGTTTACAGTATAAATAATTTTCAATATTATTTTAAGAATTGTATTAGTTTTTTAGCCTGTTCAAAAAATTAATATCCACTGAATGTGTATTCCGGTACATCATAACAATAATGGCAAGGCCCACACTTACTTCTGCCGCCGCAACCACCATAATAAAAAAAACAAACAGCTGTGCATCGGTTGCAAGCGCAGGAAATTTTGCGGCAATGCCTGATAAATGCATTTTAGAAAAAGCCACCAGCAACAAGTTCACCGAATTAAGCATTAGTTCGATACACATAAAAATGATAATCGCATTGCGGCGTGTAAGTGCACCGGCAATACCGATACAAAATAACGTGACCGATAAAAAAATATACCATTTTATTTCCATCAGTCTAGTTTTACGTAAAGGCCGATACCCATTGTATTTGATGCCGGTGCTATTGAAAAAATATCTTTGATCCTATCTTTTATTTTCCGCGTTGCGATACCATTGAAAATACTTACTGCTTTGTAAGACGCAGCCTTGGTTAAAAATTTAACCAGTAAGCCGGATCCAACTGATATGAGCCCGGAAGTTAGTGCCGTTTTTCCTCCAGGCACATTAGCTGAATCACTGATTTTTTTTACAATACCATAAATTGCAATTGCACTTCCGGCAAATGAAGTGATCTTATAAATTGTACGGCCTGTATTAAAAGTGCTGAACAACCTGTTTACCTCATCATTCTTTTTTAATCCCAGCACTTCGGCAACCTTATGAATTTTTTTTATGGAAATATCACCCAAGGCAAATTTGGGAGCGTATCCGCGTTGTACATTCATAATTTTTCCTAAAATAGAATTCACATCAAGGTTATTCAGATCAAGCTGGGCAGTTGTTCGGTTAGCAATTAATAACATACTGCAAAAAATTACAGAAATCAGAAGTGTTTTTTTCATGACTATTTATTTAATTTTTATTCTTTTTTACCAATAACAACCGCGCCAACTATGGCACTTAAAAACAAAACGCTGCTTATTTCAAATGGAATTACATAATCATTAAATAATGCTCTTCCTAAATTTTTTATCAATCCAATATTGCTTCCTCCCAGCTGGCCAACATTTTTTGCTTCTGCAGATCCGGAGAGAGCTGCCACAAAAACGATCAGTAAACATAGCCCGGAAATAAGTCCAGCCATTTTTAAATAAAGATGTTTGGCAGGTTCAGCCTCTGCATTCAGATTCATCAGCATTATAACAAAAAGAAACAATACCATGATCGCACCTGCATACACTATAATATTTACAATGGCTAAAAATTGTGCATTCATTAAAATGTAATGTCCGGATATGGCGAAGAATACTACGATGAGCCACAACACACTGTACACAGGGTTTCGTGAGGCAATAACGCCAATAGCAGCACCCACCGCAAGCAGTGATAAAAACCAAAAAAGTATTTGTGTTACTGACATTTATCTGTTTCGTATTGACTTCCGTTCTTGCTACTTGCTACTCGCTAAGTGCCAATTACTAATTAGTAATTAGTAATTAGTAATTAGTAATTACTCAATGCTCATTCCCATGCCCTTCCGGATGCTTCGCCCGGCTGCCCAGGGCTTTTTTATATCCTTCCGGATCCTGTTTGGGATCGGGTATCAGCATATCATCTTTTCCATAAATAAATCCTTTGCGCTGGAAATTGGAAGGCGCAAAAGTTTCACTCAGGTAAACTGCATCTTTCGGACAAGCCTCTTCACACAAACCACAAAATATGCAGCGCAGCATATTGATCTCATATTTGGCTGCGTATTTTTCTTCGCGGTATAAGTGTTCCTGTCCGGGTTGGCGTTCTGCAGCTTCCATTGTTATGGCTTCTGCCGGGCAGGCAACAGCGCATAAGCCACAGGCCGTGCATCTTTCACGTCCTTCTTCATCCCTGTTCAAAATTTGTAAGCCCCTGAAAACTGGACTGAATGGGCGTTTTTGTTCAGGATAACTTATCGTTGGGTCTTTCTTAAAAATATGACTGAAGGTAATGGCCATACCCTTGAAGATCGCAGGCAGATACATCCTTTCCCAAAAGGTCATTGGTTTGCGGGATACCACTTTTACCCTGTTTGTTAATGCTTGCATTTATGAAGATCTCTTTATTAAAATTTTGTGTCGCAAATATATTTCTATGTTTAAAAATGCCAGTGATTTTGTTTTAATAAGATAAGGGCGCCTGTTATCATCATATTGAATAAGGACAGCGGTATTAAAATTTTCCAGCCCAGGTTCATCAGCTGATCGTACCGGAATCGCGGGATCGTCCACCGCACCCACATGAATAAAAAGAGGAACCCGGCGATCTTCATAAAAAGAATAACTGACTGAATAATGGTTACCCAGTTCACACCGATCTTGGTGATAAGTGCGGTATCATTTAAAAAGGGAATATCATAGCCGCCAAAAAACAAGCTTACCATCACGGCACTACTTAAGAACATGTTGATGTATTCTGCAAATAAATAAAAGCCAAGTTTCATTGATGAATATTCTGTATGATAGCCTCCAACCAGTTCATTTTCTGCTTCAGCCAGGTCGAAAGGAGTGCGGTTACATTCAGCAAAAGCACAAATTAAAAAAATGAGAAAACCGAGTGGCTGTTTAAAAAAGTTCCAGTAAGAATCCATCTGCTGGCCAACCATTTCTTTCAGGCTCAATGTTCCTGTTACCATCAGCAAGGCTATCAAAGCAAGGCCCATGGCCAGTTCATAACTTATTATCTGTGACGCCGCACGCAAGGCGCCAAACAATGAAAATTTATTATTGCTTGCCCAGCCACCGATCATGATCCCATACACGCCCATGCTCACCACGCCAAAAACATATAGTATACCAATATTTACATCAGCGATCTGCAGTGAAATATTCCTCCCAAAAAAATGCAGCATATTACCCCAGGGAATAACAGCGCCTATCATCATTGCAGTTAGCATAGCGAGGCATGGCCCAAGTATGAATAAAAATTTTGATGAAAAATTGGGAATGATCTCTTCTTTAAAAAACAATTTTAATCCATCTGCCAACGGCTGAAATAATCCAAACGGGCCTGCGCGATTCGGCCCTTTGCGATCCTGCAAAATGGCCGCCACTTTGCGTTCCGCATAAGTAGAATACATTGCTATTACCAGTGATCCGCTCACCACTGCAATGATGAGGATAAGTTTTTCTGTAAATACAGCCCAGTTTATTAGTAGTAAATCCATACGTTAATACTGAATATAAAATGCAAAACAAAAAAAATCCCCATCGAGCTCATTCTTAATTCCTAATTCCTAATTCTTAATTCCTAATTCTTAACCTCTATCTCTCCGGATTAGTCGAATCCGTCCCCTCCTTGTTTGGTCCCAGCCCGATCTTCACATCTGTAACATTCTTGCCGCTTGCATGCACCTCCCCATCAAATGTTTTTCCAACCGCAGGTCCTTCAATTTCACTTAAATGAACATCCGGCTGATTTACTTCACTTATGTTGTGTATGTCTAAAAGCAAGTGTGGCTGGCGCCCGTGCAAAACTTTTTTCAATGGATCGGGTGGAGTAACTGTACCAACATAATGCCCGGCAGAAATAACAGAGTGCCGACTTATTGTTGTTGGTCCTTCAATTGTCCAGTCACTTGTATTCTTTTTTTCAAATCTGCAGGTGTTGCATATCCAGCCGGGCTTTCCATCAAATGATTGTACTTCGCCCCATTCATCTTTGCGTGAGGTGACCCTAAAAACCTCATCACCCCTGTTCCATAAGGTTACTTTACCGGCACATTTTTCACAGTTGCGGTGAGCATCCAATGGTTTTAAAAACCAAACCCGGTTTTTAAAACGGAATGTCCTGTCCGTTAATGCACCAACCGGGCAGACATCTATCATATTTCCACTAAAATCATTGTCTATTGCTTTTGAGATGTAGGTTGAAATTTCTGAATGATCTCCGCGGTCAAGGATGCCATGCACCCTGTTGTTGGTGATCTGGTCGGCCACATAAATACAGCGGTAGCAAAGGATACAGCGTGTCATGTGAAGCTGGATGTAGGGACCGATATCTTCTCTCACAAAAGTGCGCCTGGCAAATTCATAGCGTGTTTCAACAGCACCATGCTCATAACTCAGATCCTGCAATGAGCATTCACCTGCCTGGTCGCAAACCGGGCAATCGAGTGGATGGTTGA